>CAJJNQ010000003.1 GCA_905193155.1 uncultured Christensenella sp. | reverse complement strand
GAGCACTCGGCTGTTAACCGGGGTGTTGTAAGTTCGAGTCTTACCTGGGGAGCCATAAGATCGTTACAGCAGATGATGTTGTAACGATCTTTTTTGTCCATAAAGTGGTTTAGCAAAACTTATTGGTAGTAAATGATGGCAGTTCGATATATGGGGTAACGATCAATTCGCTTGGCGAAAGTAGCGCAGAGCGTCCCTTTCAAGCTCAGTTGCGCATATGAACTTGAAAAAAACGCAAAACGCAAGACGGTGTTGCCCTTGAGTTTTATAAATTGCCGTCTGTTTTGCAGCACGAACGCCGCATGGTCAGCTTCCCAATGCCCTGCGGAAAGAGAGAAGGCAAACAGCACGGTTTTTTCGGCTGTGAAGCGGCAATTGCTCTTGCACGCACATTATTGCTGACAAAAATGATGTTTTGGGTCGGGTTCGAACGCAGTGCATCCGGAATCGAGTCGATTTGCATATAGCGCAGGACGACAAAGATCCACATCCTATTGCCCGCTTCGGGTTTAGCTCGGTCACAACCGAAATTCGGGTGACCGGCGTTCGGGGCGAAAACTTATCCTTGATGCGCTGACCGTTCTTTTGAATTTCCTCCGCCCATTTTCCGCGTGCGAGCAAGGTGACGTCTTTCCCGGCGCGAAACAGATTTCGCGTCAGATTGCAGACGAGCACACCTGCGTCCAATACTAAGATTTTCATGGTCAAGTCTACTTTTGTGAATTGCACAGAAAAATTGATGTCTATGAATAGAGCATTCATTTCATGAAAAACAACAGAGCGTTCGTTGATTGAGCGAAAAACTCGTAAGGCAAGACGAACTGACAAGCTCAAAAGGGTTTGGACAGAGAGAAGAAACGTTATTCTATGGAGAATACTTTCAGTATGCTCGCCGCAAGGGGAAAATGAGAGAAAAGGAAGCGTTGTGGGACAATTCTCCCGATGCCCTGTCTACACAGCGTGTGCATTTCAACTTGAATTTTGTAAAATAAATGTTATGCAATGGATTGACTTCAAAGCAGAGAAAGAATATAATGAAGTCGTAAAAACAAGAAACAAGAAGATCGGAAGAAGGGTATGAGGCCGGATGGAGTATTATGCGCATTCATCGGAGGATGGGACTCGCCTTCAAACCGTTGCGGAGCATTTGAAGGGAACGGCGGAGAAATGCCGTGCGTTTGCAGCGGAATTCGGCGCCGAATCCATAGGCTCGCTGATGGGAAACGTTCACGATGTGGGCAAGTGCACGGAAGAGTTTCAAAATCGTTTGCTGAATGACGGGCCGAAGGTCGATCACTCAACAGCGGGGGCAGTTCTGTGCGCATACGTGGGACAGCTGTGGGCAGCCGAGTGCGTTGCGGGGCACCACGGCGGACTGCCGGATTTTGGAAATCTGCGGCTGGACCGTCCCGGAGAGAGCACATTGTGCGGCAGATTGAAAAAAGGAAAAGACCGTATTCGTGAAATACTGGGATGCTGTGTGCAGATTGGGCTGCATCTACCTGCAAATGTGCCGGATCTTGCGCCAAAGGACAAGCTGCAAGTTTCCTATTGGACGCGAGTATTGTATTCCTGCCTTGTAGATGCGGACTTTCTGGATACCGAGCTTTTCATGCAGGGCGATCGCGGGCGCGGCGGGTCTGACGATCTGCAAACGCTGCTGGCTCGATTGGAAAAATACATTGAGCCATGGCAGAATCCGCAGACGAAGCTTAATCGGCTGCGCTGTGAAATATTGAATACTTGCCTGGCGGCAGGAGAAAAGCCGCGGGGCGTTTACACCCTTACCGTGCCGACCGGCGGCGGAAAGACGGTTGCGTCGCTGGGCTTTGCGCTGCGGCATGCGGTGCATCACGGCATGAAGCGAATCGTCTATGTCATTCCCTATACGTCCATCATCGATCAGAATGCGGCGGTTTTCCGCTCCATATTGGGCGATGGAAACGTGTTGGAGCATCATTCCGGCGTGGACATAGAGCTTTCGGACGGCGCAAAGCCCGAAGAAATCCGCAAAGCGCTGGCCACCGAAAATTGGGACATGCCCGTTGTGGTGACAACGGCGGTGCAGCTGTTTGAATCCATGTACGCCAACCGATCCTCCAAGTGCCGGAAGCTGCACAATCTGGCGAACAGCGTCGTGATCTTCGACGAGGCGCAGATGCTGCCACTGCCGCACCTGAAACCCTGCGTCGCGGCCATGGCTTCGCTGACGGAACAGTTTCGCTCAACCGTGGTGCTGTGTACCGCTACACAGCCCTCACTGGACGATTTAATGAAAGACTTTGCGCCGAAGCATCCGGTAACGGAGCTGTGCCCGCAGACGGTGCGGCTTCAGGAAAGCTTTCGGCGTGTGACCTTTCGCAAGGCGGGCGTGCTGGGAGATGACATGCTGGCACAGGAATTGCAGGAGCATTCGCAGGTGCTCTGCATTGTCAACAGCCGCAAGGCGGCGCAGCGCATCTTCGAGCGGTTGCCCCAAGAGGGCAGTTTCCATCTGTCTACGCTGATGATTCCGGTGCAAAGACAGAAAATTCTAGAAGAAATACGAGAACGTCTGAAGGCGGGATTGCCCTGCCGGGTGGTTTCGACCTCGCTGATCGAAGCGGGCGTGGATGTGGATTTTCCCGCGGTCTATCGGGAAATGGCCGGGCTGGATTCCATCTTACAGGCGGCGGGGCGCTGCAACCGCGAGGGTAAGCGTTCTGCGGACGAGAGCATTGTGACGATCTTTGAAAGAGAAGAACTGCCGCCGATGCTCTTCCGCACGGCGATCGGCGCAGCGCGGGAAGCGATGGACGGCGGCCGCGATCCCGGCGACATGGAAACCATGGCGCGCTATTTCTGCAGTCTGCGCAGCTTGACGGGCGATGCCATCGACAAGCAGCGCGTTATCCAGGCGTTTGAACAGGGGATTGAGGGGTGTGATTTTCCCTTCCGCACTGTTGCGGAGCGATTCAAATTGATCGATCAGGACACCTATACGATCTATGTCTCGGCAGATAAAAACGGCGAAGAGTTGGTGCGCAGGCTGGAAGATGGGGAGTGTTCCAGAGGGCTTTACCGCCAGCTCGGACGCTATGCTGTGTCGGTGTACGAGCCGCATTTCAAAGCGCTGTACGCAGCGGGCGCGATTCGGACGGCGAAGGATATACACGCTCTGGACGACAGAAGCGCGGTGCTGGACAATATGAAGTTGTACAGCGAAACACTGGGGCTTACGCTGGAACCGGAAACGGGGCAGGCGCTGTTTCAGTAAGGAAAATGGGAATATGTAGAGCGAAAAGGAAGTGATTCTGTGCCGATTCAGGTAGAAGTTTGGGGCGATTATGCTTGCTTCACCCGCCCGGAGATGAAAACGGAGCGCGTCAGCTACGACGTGATGACCCCATCGGCGGCGCGGGGGCTGCTGGAAAGTATCTATTGGCATCCCGGGCTCAGGTGGGTGATCGAGCGCATCCATGTGTGCAGCCCGATCCGCTTTACCAACATCCGCCGCAACGAGGTCAAGGACGTGATCAGCGCGCGGGCGGTTAAGAGCGTGATGGAAAAGGGCAAGGGAATCGACGAGCTGTATCTGGCGACGACGGAGAGCATTCAGCAGCGCGCCGCCATGGTGCTCAAAGATGTTCATTATGTGATTGACGCGCACTTTGACATGACGGATAAGGCCGCGCCCGGTGACAATCCGGGCAAGTTTCAGGACATCATCAAGCGCAGGTTGGAACGCGGGCAGTGCTACAGCATGCCGTACTTCGGCACGAGGGAGTTCGCGGCGCATTTCGCGCGCTGCACGGAGCTGCCGCCTTGCCCGGAAGAGCTGCTGGGTGAAAGGGATTTGGGTTGGATGCTGTGGGACATGGATTACAGTGACCCGCAAGAGATCAAGCCGAAATTTTTCCGCGCAAAGCTGGTGGACGGCGCGATGGACGTGCCGCCGCCGGAAAGCGGGGAGGTGAAAATGTGATCCTTCAAGCGCTTGCAAGATATTACGACGATCTTTTGCAGCAGGGCAAGATCAGCGCGCCGGGCTGGACGAAGGTCAAAATCTCCTATGCGCTGGACATCGGACTGGACGGCCAGCTCAAGCAGGTGGTGTCCATACTGAAAGAAGAGCCGATGGGGAAAAAGACTGTCCAGCGCCCGCAGGAAATTGCCTTGCCCGCGCCGGTAGGCAGATCCTCTTTGAAAGTTGCTTCCAACTTTCTGTGGGATAATTCGGGGTATTTGCTGGGAATCAAGAAAAATGAGAAACCCGAACGAAGTCTGAAATGCTTTCAGAATGCAAGAGAATTACATCATGCTTTATTGGATGGTGTTGATTCTCCGGCGGCGAAGGCAATTCTGAATTTCTTTGACACATGGGAACCGGAAAAGGCTGCGCAACACCCGGATCTTTCAAAAGAGATTGAAAACGTGACGGCGGGAGGAAATCTGCTTTTCCGTGTAGACAACTCGTTCGTACAGGATGATCCATTGATTCAGGAAGCGTGGAATCGGGTACAAGGTGAAACCGATGAAAATGCCGTGAAAATGCAGTGCTTGGTGACGGGACAAGAAGATGAAATCGCCAGAACGCATCCGCTCATTAAGGGCGTACAGGGAGCGCAGATGGCTGGGGCAGCGTTAGTGACCTTTAATGGAAATGCCTTCTGCTCCTACGGTCACGAACAGAACTACAACGCCCCGGTGGGGAAGCACGCCGCCTTTGCCTATACGGCGGCGCTGAATCACCTGTTGTCGGATCGGAACAGCGTTCAGCACATCGGCGACACCACGGTGGTCTGCTGGGCAGAGGGCGCGGAGGAAGCCTATCAGAACTTAGCTCAGTTTGCGCTGTTCGGGCAGGAAATGCCGGGCTTGACCGATAACGACCTGCGCGCTGCGCTCAAGCGGCTGGCAAACGGTCTGCCTTGTGACGATCTCGGCGTGGACCCGAAGCGTCCCTTCTATGTGCTGGGGCTTGCGCCCAACGCGGCGCGGCTCTCGGTGCGGTTCTTCCTGCACGACAGCTTCGGAAAGCTGATGAAGAATGTCAACGATCACTACGACCGCATGGAAATCGTGCGCCCGAGCTTTGATAAACAGGAAATTCTGCCGCTGTGGTTGATGCTGCGGGAAACGGTGAATCTCAATTCCCGCGATAAAGCCCCTTCGCCCGCCATGGCCGGTGCGACGGTGCGCGCGGTGTTCTCCGGCGGGCCGTATCCGGCTTCGCTGCTGGAGGCCGTGATGCTCCGCATTCGTGCAGAGAGTAGCGTGACCCGCGGGCGCGCTGCGATCATCAAGGCGTATTATTTGAAAAATCCCCATTCGGATTGCCCAAAGGAGGTTTTGACCGTGAGTCTCAATGAAGCAAGTAATAATCCGGCTTATATACTGGGGCGTTTGTTCTCGGTTTACGAAGCTGTGCAGCAGTCGGCCAATCCCGGCATCAACACGACCATCAAGGATAAGTATTTCAACTCCGCCGCGGCGATGCCGGCCAGCATTTTCCCGGTGCTGAACAATTTGTACCAGAAGCACCTGCGCAAGCTGGCTCCCGGACTGCGCATTTCATACGATAAACAGGTCATGGAGCTCAAGGGCGCGCTGGGAGAGAATTATCCCGCACGCATGACGCTTGCCCAGCAGGGTGCGTTTGATCTAGGATATTATCATCAGACCCAAAGGCGGTATACAAAGAAGGAGGATCAGAACAATGGCTGAGCCGATCAAGAACCGATACGAATTTGTGGTGTTTTTTGACGTGGAAAACGGTAATCCCAATGGCGACCCGGACGCGGGCAACATGCCCCGTGTGGACCCCGAAACCGGCTATGGACTGGTGACGGATGTGTGCCTCAAGCGGAAAATCCGTAATTATGTCGAGACTGCCAAGGAGAACGAGGAAGGATACCGCATCTACATCAAGGACGGCGTTCCGCTCAATACGAGCGACAAGGAAGCCTGCGATGCAATCGGCGTGGCGCCGGACAAGCTCAAGGATCTCAAGAAGGACAAAGCCAGCGTGGATGAGAAAATCTGCAACTTTATGTGTTCGCAGTTTTATGACATCCGTACCTTCGGCGCGGTGATGACGACCTTTGTCAAGGGCGCGCTGAACTGCGGACAGGTCAGAGGCCCCGTACAGTTGGGCTTTGCGCGCAGCGTCGATCCGATTCTGCCGCAGGAGATCACCATCACCCGCGTGGCCATCACTACCGAAGCGGACGCGGAAAAGAAGGATACAGAGATGGGACGCAAATACATCGTTCCCTACGGCCTGTACCGCGTGGAAGGCTACGTTTCCGCCAACCTCGCCCGCAAGACCACCGGTTTTTCCGAAGAGGATTTGCAGCTGCTCTGGGAAGCGATCCTCAATATGTTTGAAAACGACCATTCCGCCGCGCGCGGAAAGATGGCCGTGCGCGAGCTGATCGTGTTCAAGCACGACTGCGAACTGGGGCGTGCCCCGGCGCACAAGCTGTTTGATCTGGTCACGGCCGCGCACAAGGAGGGCGTCACCGCGCCGCGCAGCTACGACGATTACATCGTAAATGTCGATGAAGCGCATCTGCCCGAGGGCGTGACGTGCACGCGCATGGGGTGATCTACCAAGAGGAGGACTTCCTCCTGCTTTCCGGCCTTCAGCATTTCAAGTTCTGCCGCCGCCAGTGGGCGCTAATCCACATCGAAAACCAGTGGAAGGAGAACTTCCGCACGACGGACGGCGCAATTCTTCATGAAAACGTCCATGACGATACTTTTTCCGAGAGCCGCGGCGATTTGCTGGTGACGCGCGATATGCGGGTGTTTTCCGCAACTCTCGGCGTATCGGGCGCGTGCGACGTGCTGGAATTTCACCGGGGCAAAACAGGCATCCCGCTCAAGAGGCGCGAGGGGCTGTGGCAGCCCTATCCCGTGGAGTACAAGCGCGGAAAGCCCAAGGAGGGCGATGAGGATATCTTACAGCTCTGCGGGCAGGCCATGTGTCTGGAAGAGATGCTTTGCTGCGAAATCCCATCCGGCGCGCTGTATTACGGGGAGCCGCGCAAGCAGCAAAAGGTGGAGTTTACGCCGGAGCTGCGCGAAGAGGTGCGCACGATGCTTGCGCAGATGCACGAGCTTTACCGGCGAGGCAGCACGCCGAAGGTCAAGCCGACGAAAGCCTGCAATGCCTGTTCGCTGAAGGAAATCTGCCTTCCTGCGCTGATGCGGAAAAAGACCGTCGCAGACTATCTCCGTCGGGCGATGAGTTCGGAAGCGGAGGAGGAGAAGCCATGAGACAGCTGCTCAATACGCTCTTTGTCACATCGGAGGACATCTATCTTTCTCTGGATGGGGAGAACGTCGTCGCCAACCGAGGCGGTGAACAAGTGGCGCGCTATCCGCTGCATACGCTGCAAAGCATCCTTTCTTTCTCCTATTCCGGCGCATCGCCCGCTTTGATGGGCGCGTGCGCGGAGCGGGACGTGAGCCTGGCCTTCTGCACGCCACGGGGCAGATTCCTGGCGCGGGTCACGGGGCAGACACAGGGAAACGTGCTGCTGCGGAGGAAACAGTACCGCGTAGCGGACGATCCGTTGCAAAGTTGCCGTCTGGCGCGTATGATGATCTTTGGGAAAGTGTTCAACGCACGCTGGAGTGTGGAACGCACCCGCCGTGATCATGCGCTGCGCATCGACGGGGAGCGTTTTGCGGCGGTTTCCGCCGGGCTGCGGGACATACTGCCCGTCCTTGCGCAGGCCGAGACGACCGATAGGCTGCGCGGGCTGGAGGGAAGCGCTGCCGTTGCCTACTTCAGTGTCTTGGACGAGATGATTCTCCAAAGCAAAGACACATTCTTCTTCACGGAGCGCAGCCGCCGTCCGCCGCTGGATGCGTTCAACGCGCTTCTGTCCTTCGCTTACAGCCTGCTGGCGCACGACTGTGCCTCTGCACTGGAGGCTGTGGGACTGGATGCCTATGTGGGCTTCCTGCATCGGGATCGGCCGGGACGCGAGTCTCTGGCGCTCGACCTGATGGAGGAGCTGCGCCCCTGTCTGGCGGATCGCTTTGTGCTGACAATGGTGAACAATCGAATCATCAAGCCTGCGGATTTTGACTTCCGCGAAAGCGGCGCGGTGTTCCTGACGGAAGCCGGGCGCAGAACCTTCCTGCAAAAGTGGCAGGAGCACAAAAAGGAGGTCATCAAGCATCCGTTCCTTGAAGAGAAAATTCCGTGGGGAATGGTGCCGTATGTCCAAAGTCTCCTGCTGGCGCGCTGCCTGCGCGGCGATTTGGAGGACTATCCGCCGTTCTTGTGGAAATGAGGTGTGCTCAAGATGCTGGTTCTGATTACCTATGATGTCAACACGGCAGATCCCGCCGGGCGCACCCGTCTGCGCCGCATTGCAAAGCAGTGCGTCAACTACGGACAGCGTGTGCAGAACTCCGTCTTTGAATGCCTGCTGGATGCGTCGCAGTGCCGAAGCCTCCAGAACACGCTTTGCAAGCTCATCGACCCGGAGAAGGATAGCCTGCGCTTCTACTATCTGGGCAACCGGTACGAAAGCAAAATCGAGCACTTCGGCAGCAAGCCCGCCTACAATCCGGAGGATCCCATGATCCTCTGATCCCCACAGATGGCCATCGATCTGCCGGTGAGGCTATCTCGGCGATGTTCTGCATCGGCATTTGGCAACGTTACTTTTCCGGTGCGAAGCCCCATTGCGCAGATTTTCCCGGCAGGTTCGCACCGGATTTCCCCTCTCATCGACTCGATTCTCATGAGCGGTTCTGCTCTTGACAGGCGGCAGAGTCCGTTGAAAATCTCAAATCTAGCCTGTTTTCACAAAAATGCACAGTAATCTTTGTGCCTTTTTGCCGTCGTGCCCCGCAAGGGGCACGCGGATTGAAATCACTGTGCCGCCAGTCGGCACGGAGATGTTGGCGTCGTGCCCCGCAAGGGGCACGCGGATTGAAATAGCGCCAGCAGACATTGGACTACTCAAGACGCATGGTCGTGCCCCGCAAGGGGCACGCGGATTGAAATCAGACGCTGGCGAGCGGCCGCCCCGTCAAGGGCGCGTCGTGCCCCGCAAGGGGCACGCGGATTGAAATAGTGATTTTGGCATCCTTCGCCTCGATGCGCTGGTCGTGCCCCGCAAGGGGCACGCGGATTGAAATTTCTCCTTTCGCAAAAAAGGCAGGGATTGCCCTGTCGTGCCCCGCAAGGGGCACGCGGATTGAAATCCTAAATTTTCGCGAGAAAAATATTGACTGTGTTGTCGTGCCCCGCAAGGGGCACGCGGATTGAAATAAATCCACGCGCTCCGCAAGTAGGGACGGCTCGCGTCGTGCCCCGCAAGGGGCACGCGGATTGAAATGGCATGCCCGGATATCCAAATGCCATAAATTACGTCGTGCCCCGCAAGGGGCACGCGGATTGAAATAGCCCCGTCAGCTTCTGCCAGCCCTCGATCTGCCGTCGTGCCCCGCAAGGGGCACGCGGATTGAAATATTCTGCGGGATTCCAAGGAGTTTCACTCCGATGTCGTGCCCCACAAGGGGCACGCGGATTGAAATCGATGCCATGGAGCTTTTGCAGGGCTACGACGTAGTCGTGCCCCGCAAGGGGCACGCGGATTGAAATTGCGAGGAGATCAGAACGTGATTCTCTCTCCCCGGTCGTGCCCCGCAAGGGGCACGCGGATTGAAATATAGAGGGCATCCGTCTTATCCCCCGGCAGCCACTGTCGTGCCCCGCAAGGGGCACGCGGATTGAAATATGCGCTCCTCCTATCCGATGACCATCAGCTTGAGGTCGTGCCCCGCAAGGGGCACGCGGATTGAAATGTCGCCCTCATAGACCTTGTAGCAATAGCCTGCAGTCGTGCCCCGCAAGGGGCACGCGGATTGAAATACGCGGGCGATGCTGCCGAGGCCGCCCGCGCCCTAGTCGTGCCCCGCAAGGGGCACGCGGATTGAAATTCAACCTCTTTTGGCAGCCGGGGATCACCGACATAGTCGTGCCCCGCAAGGGGCACGCGGATTGAAATAGGCGCTCGTGACGGACAACGCGGCGTTGATGGCGTCGTGCCCCGCAAGGGGCACGCGGATTGAAATCGGCCTGACCTCGCGGATCAGGCGCTGGCGGCGGTCGTGCCCCGCAAGGGGCACGCGGATTGAAATGTATACGTCGAGCGCCTGCCCTCTGGACAAACGGGTCGTGCCCCGCAAGGGGCACGCGGATTGAAATCAATGCAATGCGTCTCGATGGACGGAGAGTGCGGTCGTGCCCCGCAAGGGGCACGCGGATTGAAATGCCCGACGTGGGCATGGCGACGTGGGATCAGGAAACCGTCGTGCCCCGCAAGGGGCACGCGGATTGAAATGGCGGCAAGGTCCATCGCCGACTGCTGGGGCAACGGTCGTGCCCCGCAAGGGGCACGCGGATTGAAATCGATCCCCGCCGCCAACACGGCCATGACCACATAGTCGTGCCCCGCAAGGGGCACGCGGATTGAAATGGGAATGCAGCAGTACGAGGACAGCTTGCGCTATCGTCGTGCCCCGCAAGGGGCACGCGGATTGAAATCGAGCGGTGAGGTGGAAGCTCTTTGACGAGCAGATCAAGTCGTGCCCCGCAAGGGGCACGCGGATTGAAATCCTATCTGATAACAGCATATCGGCGAGAATGCAAGGGTCGTGCCCCGCAAGGGGCACGCGGATTGAAATCCGCTGCGATCTCTCAAACGCCAACCACGTTTGGTCGTGCCCCGCAAGGGGCACGCGGATTGAAATTGATATACTAGAAGGAGCGGGGTGCGGCGTATCGTCGTGCCCCGCAAGGGGCACGCGGATTGAAATGGGGCAACCCGATTCTGAGTTGCATCTGCCCGGCGGTCGTGCCCCGCAAGGGGCACGCGGATTGAAATATACCGCCAGTGGGATAAACCGCCCTGTATGGCCGGTCGTGCCCCGCAAGGGGCACGCGGATTGAAATTCGTCACATATGTAATTGCAATACCAGGCAGAGAGTCGTGCCCCGCAAGGGGCACGCGGATTGAAATATCGTTGTGATGATATCCGCCCAATACTGACGATGTCGTGCCCCGCAAGGGGCACGCGGATTGAAATAGGTCACGGTACAGGTTTGATTTCTCGGCGAGGGAGTCGTGCCCCGCAAGGGGTACGTGGATTGAAATTGCCCTCAACGATGGTTTGCTGTCCAATTTATAAAAAGGCTGTTTTATTTCAATCTATGTGGATTGAAATGGCGGCGGGCTTGCGCGGCGGCATGCTCCGTAAAGAGGCACGAGGATTGGAATTTGGTGTGGATAAAAGAAGCAGAAAAGAGGGTTAAAGGGCGTGCGGAATGGAGACGGCTTCCAGCTGAGCTATCCTCCTGTATAGTGGGTACGCTGAGTAAATTCTTATTCAATCAGTACAGGGTGTTTACCACTTCAACTGGGTTCGGTCAGGTTCACGGCAGAGCTATGCGCCAATATGGAAGAGAAGGTAAATATTGAGTTTTAAGTGCGAGAATGGTTATTGTTTCAACCGGGTTGGTGCGAGAGACGAAGAAAAAAGACGGAGGGGATGCAATCGATATATAATGATTGATAAAATGAAAGACGAGCTGCAAAAGCGAAGGGAAATATCATGATGAGAGAAATGCTTGACAAAATAAACGATATATGACACTCTAAAAGTGTTTGTGAAGTGCGCAAATATCTATTTTTTGTTCAGGAGGAACACCGGGGGAATGGCGATGAAGAAAAAACTGAGCGTTCGGGAATATGTTTATGTGGCGAGTATGCTGTTCGGCATGTTTTTCGGCGCGGGTAATTTGATCTTTCCCGTGGCGGTGGGTCAGGAGGCAGGACGGAACGTTTGGCAGGCGGCCGCCGGATTGATGATTACGGGCGTGGGGCTGCCGCTGCTGGGCGTTGCGGCGCTGGGCATCAGCCGGTCAAAAGGACTGTATGACCTGTCGAGCAAGGCGGGGCGTCCTTACGGGCTGTTCTTCACCTGCTTGCTGTATCTGACCATCGGGCCGTTTTTTGCGATTCCGCGCTGCGCGAACACGTCGTTTACGGTGGGGTTGGAACAGATTCTGCCTGAAAACGGCCATGTGCAGCTTTATATCCTGCTGTTTTCCGCGTTGTTTTTTGCGGCAGCGCTGTTCTTCTCGCTGCGGCCGGGAAAGATTTTGATCTGGATCGGCAAGATCCTCAACCCGACGTTTCTGCTCTTCCTGGGCGTGCTGGTGACGGTGGCGCTGATCTCGCCCGCGACGCAGATCAAGCAGGTGGAGCCGGTGAGCGACTATGCGCAGCAGCCTTTCTTTGAAGGCTTCCTCGCGGGATATAACACCATGGACGCGCTGGCGGGGCTGGCCTTCGGCATCGTGGTGGTGCAGGTCATCTGCGGTCTTGGCTTGGAGGAAGCGGGCGATGTTGCGGGCAGCACGGTGCGCGCGGGTGTGTTCAGCTGCCTGTTTATGGGATTGATTTATCTGGCGGTGACGGTGGTTGGTGCGCAGAGCCGCGGCGCGTTTGAACCTGCGGAAAACGGCGGCGTTGCGCTGGCGCAGATCGCCAGGTATTATCTGGGTGACGCGGGGATGCTGGTGCTGGCCGCAACGGTGACGCTGGCTTGCCTGAAAACGGCGGTTGGATTGATCACCAGCTGCTCGGAGGCCTTTGTCGGCATGTTCCCTAAGGGGCCGAAATACCGCGTTTGGGCGATTATCTTCAGCGGCATATCGTTTTTGTTTGCTAACCTCGGCCTGAGTGCGATCATTGATTATTCGCTGCCGGTGCTGATGTTCCTGTATCCGCTGTCCATCGTGTTAATTCTGCTGGCGTTGTTCGGAAAATTTTTCCGCCACGACCGCAGAGTGTACGTCTTTACGATCGGTTTTACCTTTGCGGCGGCGATTTACGACCTGCTGGCGGCGCTGCCGGAAAGCGTGCGCACGCTGTGTCGGTTGGATGTGCCGCTGGAGGTGCTGGGCAAGTGGCTGCCGATGTCGGAGCTGGGGCTGGGGCGGCGATCGGCTGCGCCATCGGGCTTGCCGCCATGCTGCTGCACCGGAAGAAACGGTCGGAGAATGTTTAACATATAAAATGAATAGGTTTACCTATTCGACGCGAGAAAAGTGAAGAAGTGCGGGGACTGGTTTGAAGTCAATGAGGATATTTTTGAATCTTTATAACATCTTAATTCCATAAAGAGATTTTGCACTTGTATTGACAGCAGAATGGTGCTATAATTGGCACATAAACCAATCATTCCATAGAAAGGACCGATCGTCATCGCCCGCAGATACGACAGCGCTGAAGCGAAGAAGAGAATCCTGGCCGCGTGCGTCCGACTGTTCCTCGACAAGGGGTACAATGATACAACGGTTGCCGAAATCGTAAAGGCAGCGGGTGTATCCAACAGCACCTTCCAGAATATCTTCCGCACCAAAGACGGCGTGCTGGTCGAGCTTTGCGAAGTGATGTTCAGCGGACAGTTCGGCGCGGCTCGGAGAACGAGCGGCATGGATCTGCCCCCGGTCTATGCCTATGCCGTGGAGACGGCCATTCAGCTCACGCTGACGGAGCGGAATGAAAATCTCCGCGACATCTATATTGAGGCCTACACCAGCCCTACGGCGTCAGAGTATATCTTCCGGAACATGGCGGAGGAGCTTTATCAAATCTTCCACGATTATCAGCCGGGCAGCACACAAAGTGATTTTTATGAAATGGAAATCGGCTCGGCGGGCATGATGCGCGCCTTCATGACGCGCCACTGCGATGTTTATTTTGCACTGGATCGAAAAATCCGCCGTTTTTTGTCGATGAGCTTGAGCGCCTACTATGTCCCACTGGAGGAACAGGAAAAGATTATGTCCTTTGTTTCCGGATTGGACATCATCAAGATCGCCGAGCGGGTGGTTCAGGAATTGATTCAAGCCCTGGCCATGCGCTTTGAATTCAAGCTCGGCAGCGCGGGAAAAGAAAAAAGTCTCGATGGAGTTCTTGTGTAGCTGTACAAAAAAGGCCGCGTTTGAAAAAAACGAGGCTTTTGGCGTTTGCCGCCGCGTAGGTTTTTACAACGGCCAAAGCAGAAGGATGGCAGCGTTTTTTGGGGGAAAAGATGAAAAAAGAATAAGGATTGAATCTGTTTCCGTGAATGAAAGCCAATTTGAGTTAACAAATATGAACGAGGTTTTAGCTTTTTTTTAAGACTTCCGGACAGACGTTGAAATTTGAGAAAAAAGGAATTATAATGGGCGTGAAAATTGAAAGACGGGCGGCAAAAAGCCCTAGGTAAGGAGGGATTGGATGCAGATGAACTGGACGGCGCTGGCGGTTGCCGGGCTGGTCGGCGTAGCGGCGCTGGGCAGCGGCGATACGCGCAATAAAATGAAATTACCGTCGTTTGCCGGCGTCGCCGAAGTGCGTTCGAGCCTGCCGGGAAGAATGCGGCTCGGCATGTCCGCTATTGCGCTGAAACCGGAGCTGGCGTTGCAAATGAAGGAACAACTGGAAAACACCGGAGTGGTGGAACGCGTGACGCTGAACCCGCGCACCGGATCAGTTTTGATTGAATACCATCCGGATCAGGTGGAGCCCGCGGTGCTTGAAGGTGCGGCGATTAAATTGATGGGATTGGATGAAGAAATCCGTAAGCATCCGCTGTGCCGTGTGGACGAGGGCATCCGCAGCCTGCTCAACGCCGTGGATTACGCGGTCTATGAGCGCACGAACGGTCTGCTGGACGCGCGTGTGCTGGCGGGCGGCGCGCTCTGCGCCATGGCGGTGCACAGCGCTAAGCTCAGTGGTTGGGCGGTGCCCGGTGCAATGACGCTGCTTTGGTGGGCGTCAAGTTTGTGGAGGAATGGCGACCATGAATAAGATTCAGGAAACGTTTTTGAGGGTGTGCTTAAAGCCTGCGGTGACCAGCAATCTGCCCGGAAGGCTGCGCTTGAAATTCAGTAAGTATAAGATGCTGCCCAAAGAGGCGGAACCCTACCTGCACTATGCTAATGATGTGATGGCAATGCTGCCGGGCGTCAAGGACTCGGTCATCAACGCGCGCATCGGCACGGCGCTGATTCTGTACAATCCGCAGATGGTCACGGCCAAGGGTGTGCTACGTTGGATCGATACGGCGGTGGATGTGGGCATAGGCATTGTGAATGAAATCGGCTTCACTGTCCCGGCCAACACCGATGAGGAAGGCTTTATGCAGATCGCGCGCGAACGCCTTGCGCGCCATTTGCCGTTGAATAGGGAAGAGGAAGAACATGATTAAGAAAGAATTCGGAAAGGAATGGATGCACGGCACGGCGGTCAGCAGCCTCAAGGGCAGACTGCGCCTGAACGTCCCCGGGCTGGAATTCCTTTTTGAGGAAAGAAACGAAGTCGCACAGGCGCTGGCGAAGATTGCAGGCGTACAGCGCGTTCGCGTTACGCCGCGCATCGGCAGCGTGCTGCTGGAATACGACGAGCAGCGCACGGCCGCCAGCGAGGTGCTGAATCAGACCAATCTGGTCATGGCGCGCTATGCTATGAGCGCAAACCGAGTGCGCCATTCCGATGAAAAGGGCGAATCGACCATGACGGTTAAGCGCCTGGTCGGGCGGCTGGCGGTCAACGCGGCGGGTTTCCTGCTCGGCAACACGGTATTCAAGGGATCGTTGTTTGGGAATAAGTTAGGGATCATTAACTCGATCCCCGCCTTGTGCAGTATCGGTTTGTCCGCTCCTATGGTGCGCGGCGCGTGGGAGGGACTGAAGAAGGATCTGCGTCCCAATGCCGATTTCCTGACCGTGACCTCAATCGTAGCGAGCCTGATGCTGGGCAACGGCAACTCGGCGCTGATGATCCTGGCGCTATCCGATATTGCCGAGCTGATGACCAGCTATACCATCGAAAAGACCCGTGCCTCGATCAAGCAGATGCTTTCGGTGGAGACGGGCGACGTATGGAAGGTACTGGAGGACGGCCGCCTGGAAAAGACCTCGATCGACAAGATTCAGGCGGAGGATACGCTGGAGATTCACTCCGGCGAGAAGATCGCCGTGGACGGCGTCGTGGTGCAGGGCAGCGCGGTTATCGACCAGAGTGCCATCACCGGTGAGTTTGTTCCGGCGGAAAAGCATCCCGGCGACGAGGTGTTTGCAGGCACCGTGATGAAATCCGGCAACATCCGCGTGCGTGCGGCGCGCGTGGGCGACAAGACCGTCGTTTCCCGTATTGTCAAGATGGTGGAGAGCAGCGAGCTTAAAAAAGCGCCCATTCAGCGCTATGCCGATCAGTTCTCCAACTACCTGGTGCCGCTGAACTTCCTGTTGTGCCTGGTGGTCTGGCTAGCGACGCACAATCCCCAGAAGGCGCTGAAGATGCTCGTCATCGATTACTCCTGCGGCATCAAGCTCTCGACGGCCACGGCGTTTTCCGCAGCGGTCAACGCGGCGGTGCGCAAGGGCATCCTAATCAAGGGCGGCGCATACATCGAGCAGATGAGCGGCGCGAACACCGTGCTGCTGGATAAGACCGGCACCATCACCGAGGGCAAGCCGCACATTGTCTCGATGCAGGTGGTTGTTCCCGATATGACGGAGAAAGAAGTGCTCTCCATGGCAATGGCCGCGGAGGAGACCAGCTCTCACCCGTTGGCGAGCGCGATCCTTGCCTACGGCCGCAGCATGGGCGCGGAGATCCCTGAGCACGACGAGATCATTACCGAGGTTTCCCGCGGCAGTCGCACTGTTGTAGACGGCGAGGTCGTGCGTGTGGGTAGCCTGAAATTTATGAAGGAAAATCACGTTGCTGCGCCGGACGGCATGCAGATCAGCGGCGTGGGCATCGCGAACTACGTCGGCGTAGGCAGTCGCATCGTCGGTGTGCTCTATGCGATGGACGAGGTGCGGCAGAACGTTCGCCGTGCCATCAACAGCCTGCGCTACGAAGGCGTGGGCGAGGTGCAGATGCTCACCGGCGACATGGACGAGCAGGCGCGCCTCGTTGCGCAGGAGATCGGCGCGGACGGCTACCGCGCACAGCTGCTTCCCGAACAGAAGGCGGACGCGGTGCTCAAGCTCCAGACGCAGGGCAACGGCGTGGTGATGGTCGGCGACGGCATCAATGACGCGCCCGCACTGGCCTATGCCGACGTCGGCATCTCGATGGGCAGCAAGTCTACCGATATTGCGATGGAAACCAGCGACGTGGTCATCAACAAGGATGACCCGATGACTCTGCCTGCGCTGCGCCGCCTGTCGAGCGAAACCATGAAGATCGTTCATCAGAACTTCGCCATGGTCATCGGCGTGAACACGGTCGGCCTGATCCTGGGCGCGGCCAGTGGTATTTCGGTGATGATGAGCGCTGTGCTGCATAACCTGTCTACGATTCTGGTGGTGGGCAACTCGCTGCGGCTGATGGTCTTCCCGCCGATGGAGGAATAAGCCGAGCATGAGAGCAGAAAATTCAGCGATTCATATGGAAGTGCTGCACGCCATCAGCGGCCGCCTCCGCGTTCAGTTGGAAAAGGAGATCCCTTCTGAAATTCCGTTTTACGCAATTGACGGCGTGCGCCAGGTGCAGTATAATCCTCGATTAAGGACGCTGCTTTGCCGGTATGACCCGGATAAGATCAGCGAGGACTGCCTGCTGATGCGCATGGGCGCGATTTATGCCGGGATGCGCGGCAACGGTTTGCTCCACATCCGCCATGCGGAGGATGAGGAATATAAAATGTCCGCAGGCGCCTGGCTGGCGCTGGGCGCGATTGCCGCAGATATGGCGACGCGTGCGTGCGGTTATTCGCTGGCGAGCGTGACGAGATGGGTTTCCATTGTCGCTACGCTTTCGGCGGTGACGGAGCACGGCTATCAGGAACTCAATACCCGCGGCAGCTTCGACCCCGAGGTCATGAGCGTGGTTTACTTGATCAACGCCATCGGCAAGACCAACGAGTCCCGCGCGGGGCTTGTGGCATGGATCGTCACCTTCGGGCGGCACCTGTTCCCGAAGCCGGTGCGCGAGGAGGCTTATCTGGTGCGTCCGGGCAAGCACTCCATCACCATCACGCCGGTCAAAAACAGCCCGACCGTGCGCGATTTTGCGGGAAACATGTTCAGCCGGGGCGTGGAGTCCCTGGCAAAGAAAGTCTGATTCCAACCGGGCTGCAAAATGGCCCGGATGATATTTAGGAGGAATGAAAAATGGTTGCATGGCTGAATAATCCGATGACGAAAGGCATTTTGATCGGCGTTGGCGTGAGCGCGGTGGCGTTCTATGCCTACAAGAAGAACGAAGCGAAGGTGGATTCCTTCATGCGCAATCACGGCATCAACGTCAAGACCCCGACCCCGGACTTCAAGACCATGTCCGTGGACGACCTGATGCGCACCAAGGAGAACATCGAGGACCTGATCGCCGAGAAGGAGATGCAGGAGCAGAGCGTGACCGTGGATGCCGCCGAGGTTGCCGCGGCCAAGCCCGTGGATGCCACAGAGGCCTGATCGAATCATTACGCAGCAAGCGCGCGCCGTAAGGTGCGCGCTTGTTTGCGTTTTGGCAACAAAATCCCATGCCGATCTATCGAAAGGCGCTTTTTTCGGTAAAAATTTTTTGAACGAAAACAAATGAATCTGCCGCAATGAAAACTGGCCTTTTTTGAATGATATTCTTTTAGTGAACACGAACGCTTTGAAAAATAGGAGCGGAAAAACAAATGAAAATGCTAAATGAAAGTAATTTATACAATTTGTCTAATCACAAAATGATAAAATACTACATTTATAGACAAATTGTAGATGACAAACAGATAATAAAGTGATAGAATGCATCTAAAACACCAACTGAAGGAGAGGTTACAGGTGAAAAAGGGGATTGCATTCGTATTGACTGTCGTGGGAAAAAGAAAAGACGACCTTAAAAAGGATGGTCCCTGCAGAAATAATAAGTAGATAGAAATAAGGGAGATAAGTGCTTTATGGGAAAAGAAACTGAAATAATAAAATACGAAGGAGACAATAACACTTTTATTTGGAAGCACCTTTGCGAGGATTTTAACAGCATGACACAGCTGGTGGTTCATGAATCGCAGGAAGCTCTTTTCTTTATGAACGGGCAGGCTTTGGATCTGTTTGGTCCAGGGCGGTACACGCTAGAAACGGAGAATATTCCACAAATAGGCAAGATACTGAATCGAAGAACGGGTGATACCTCTCCCTTTCACTGCGAGGTTTACTTTATCAATAAAGCCGAGCTGATGTCGATCAAATGGGGCACAGACAGTAAGGTACAGTATATCGAGCCAACCTACGGCTTCCCTCTTTCCATTGGTGCCAGCGGAGAGATGAGCCTGCGGGTAAGTGACAGCCGTAAGCTGCTTGTGAAGCTGGTGGGGACGGAAAACTTCTTAAGTCAGCAAAAATTGGTAGGTTTCTTCCGGGCATTTCTTATGACTCGTGTTAAGACTTACATTGCCCAAGTAATGAAAGCTAGCGCCATCAATATTTTCGAAATTGACGAACATCTCACCGCTTTTTCCGAGAGCATTCACAAGTTATTGATCCAGGACTTTGCTGATTACGGTGTGGCATTAGAGCGTTTCTTAGTGACTGCAATTGTCAAGCCAGACGGTGACAAACAATATGAGAAATTCAAAGAATTGTATTTTCGACAATACGCTGATGTCGCTGAGGCGAAGCTCCGCCAGCAGACGGATTTGATCTATGCTCAGACTGAGGCTCAGAAGGTAGTCATTGATTCTCAAGCTCAGGCTGCTAAGCGGGCTCAAGAGGGATATACTTACGCACAGGAACGCAGCTTCGATGTTGCAGAGAAGGCGGCACAGAATGAGGCTGTGGGGCAGTTAACCAATATGGGTGTTGGACTTGGCGCTATGGCTGGTATGAGTGGCGCAGTCGGGGGCATGGTAGGAAACGTTGTAAACGATGTTATGCAGGTGGCAGCGGAGCCGCTGACTCATACAGTATCGCCCGCAGATGAGATGGCGGTATTCAAAGCGAAGGTAGAAAAGTTGAGCATCATGAAAGACGCTGGCTTGATTACCGATGAAGAACTTGCTGCTTTGAAAGCCGAACTCCTGAAAAGTATTTAACGATAGAGGAATGGAACGATGAAAAGAAACTTTAAGCTTTATGCATTGATCTGGGCAATTCTTCTGGTGCTATTCAATACCATTGTTTTTTTAATTAGAACTATCATTTCAGGATATGCAATCAATTATGATGCGCGATTTTGGATTGCGTGGCTGTTTGTGATGGTTGCATTTGCGGGCAATCTCCTGTGCGCTAACTGGGCATTTCGGGTAGAAAATCTCGAAAGGTTGTTTTACAAGGTACCGCTGATTACAGTTAGCTATATAGGATTGATTGTGATGCTGGTACTTGGGGGGCTTCTGATGCTGATTCCCAACTGCCCAGCATGGATTGCGGCTGTTGTATGTGTAGCTGTTGCGGCCTTTACTGCGGTGGCTATTGTAAAGGCCGACTGGGCCGGAGAGGCAGTTAGTGTCGTTCGTGAAAAGACAAAGGTGCAAACACAGTTTATAAAGTTGTTGACGGTGGATGCGGAGACTCTGTTGAGTAAGACTAAGAACCTGAATGATAAAGATAAAGCAGCTGCCCAAAAGGTGTATGAGGCGCTGCGGTATTCCGACCCTATGAGCAGCGAATCATTGGGAGAGATCGAGATAGAGCTGGCGGAGAAGTTTAAATCGTTTGAAGCTGCAGTGAACACTGAGACGGATGTAACAGTAGCAGCAGAGAGTTTGTTAGAAACGTTGGAAAAGAGAAATCGACTGTGTAAGCTGAATAAGTGATGGAGGATGTTAGACTATGATAGATAGGGCAGAAGAAACATACAAGCACTTGTTTCCAACAGAATCGGTAAAGGCTGAGGCATTTGATAAGATTGCTGAACTATTTTATAATTGCAACTTTGGTTCAACAACAAAAATGAATATTGAAACGCTTATGTTTTCAATTTATCTCGAGCGTATTTTAGATGAGAAGGGTCCGGAAAACTTTAATGCCTATAGCGATTACACACTGTCAAAAGCATTGTGTATTACCCAATCACGAGTTAGTAGTTTGAAAATAAGAAAAGAATTGTTGTATCCTTATATAGGGTTTGAATGGAAGAAATCATTTGAACTGTTATCAAAAAAAGCAATATTTGAAGATGGCAAGATCAAACTCTATATTCCAGATAAAAATCTTTTTTTTGAAATAAAAAATGCTATTGAAGAAGTAGGAGGGTTTGTAGAGATTCAATTGACACCCAGCCTGCTTCAAGTGAACTTGCCATATTTTTTAGATTTGATTCTTGCAATCGATGGAAATGCTTCACGTACTGATCTTATAAAGAAAATAAATACAAAGATGCAAGAATATGGTAAAGATGTGAAGATTATGGAGGAAGAACCCATTGGTAAAGCATTGCTTAATCAAATGCCTAAGTTAATTATTGACCTCATTGGAGAGTGCATCCCTGTTTGGGGAGGATTTGTAAAGGTTATTGCCAACAATTTGTATGAAGCTATAAAAAAGGAGAGTAAGCGATGACAATCTTCAAATGCAAAATGTGCGGCGGAACGCTGGAATTTACCCCCGGTGACACCGTGGCTGTGTGCGATAGCTGTGGCACTAAACAAACTTTGCCTAAGCTTGACGATGATCGACGCGCTAATCTCTATGATCGCGCTAATCATTTTCGTCGCAACAATGAATATGATAAGGCTATGGGCATCTACGAACAGATTCTGGCTGAAGACAACACCGATGCGGAAGCCTACTGGTCGCTCGTTCTTTGCCGCTACGGTATTGAATATGTAGAGGATCCGTCCACACATAGGCGTATGCCTACGGTGAACCGAGCACAGTTTACCTCAGTCTTTGACGATGACAACTATAAGTCTGCCTTGCACTATGCCGATGCAGCACAGAAAGAGGTTTATGCTTCTGAAGCCGAGGCTATTAATGAGATTCAAAAGGGAATTTTGACCATTTCCCAGAAGGAACAGCCTTTTGATGTGTTCATCTGCTACAAGGAGACGGATGCTAATGGACGCCGCACCCAGGATAGCGTGCTGGCCAACGACTTGTATCACCAGCTGACCCAAGAGGGCTTTAAAGTGTTCTTTGCTCGCATTACATTGGAGGATAAGCTGGGCACCGCCTATGAACCCTACATATTTGCTGCTCTGAATAGTGCCAAAGTCATGGTGGTATTGGGTACAAAGCCAGAGCATTTTAACGCCGTGTGGGTGAAAAACGAGTGGAGCCGCTACCTGGCGTTGGTGAAAAACAGCGGCGGTAAGAAGATGCTGATTCCCGCCTATAAGGATATGGATCCCTACGATCTGCCGGAGGAATTTTCCCACCTGCAGGCCCAGGATATGAGCAAGTTGGGCTTTATGCAGGATTTAATCCGGGGCATAAAAAAGATCATCTCTACCGATACTCTCCCAAACACAGTAAAGGATCCAGCCGCGGTAAACAGTGGAAATACAGCTGTGGAGCCGCTTTTAAGGCGGGTTTTCATGTTCTTGGAGGATGGCAACTGGAAAGAAGCAGATGATTACTGCGAAAAAGTGCTAGATCAGGATCCCGAGAATGCGCAGGCATACTTAGGTAAGTTGATGGCGGAATTGCAGGTCAGGAAACAGGCGCTGCTTTCCGATTGCGAGCAGTCTTTTGAAGATAACGGGAATTATCTGAAAATCCTGCGTTTTGGAGATAAAAAATTACAGTCAGCACTCGGCGACTACATCTCCCATATTAACGACCGCAATGAAACGGCCCGCTTGGAGGCGGAGCGGCAAGCGGAACTACACAGAATTGCCGTCGAAAAAAGAGCAAAGAAAATTAAAAAAATTGCTGTCATTTCTGCGCCGATCGTCTGTGTTTGCATTGTGTTTGTCATTGTGTTGAATACAGTTAATATTCGCAAGCAAAAGTACAATAATGCGTTGGATATGATTGAATCCGGCGACTATGAAGCTGGGTATGCAATTCTGGAGGAATTGGGAGAAAACAAAGCTATTCAGTCTAACAAGTATGATAGAGCTATCAAGCTGATAGATTCCGAAGATTATCAGACAGCGTATGTGCTTCTGAATGGCATTGAATACAAAGACAGTGCCGAAAAGCTCCAGCGCGTCAAACAACTTTTACGAACAAAAGTTATTCCGGGGGATACGATATTCTTCGGTAAATACGAACAGGATAACGACACTTCCAACGGCAAGGAAGATATTGTGTGGCTGGTTTTGGATAAGAAGGATGACAAAGTACTTCTTATTAGTAAGTACGCTTTGGCTGATAAAGAATTTGACGAAGGTAGGACATATACCACTTGGGAAAAAAGTTCGCTTCGCAAATGGCTGAACGAAGATTTTATAAACGATGCATTCAATTCTGAGGAGCAAAGCAAGCTCCAAATCACCAATGTTTCTGCCGATAAAAATCCGAAACTTGATGTGGATTCCGGTAATGCAACTACGGATAAAGTGTTCCTTCTCAGCGCAGTGGAAGTTGAAAAATATTTCCCTTCGGAAGAAGAAAGAAAAATAGCGGTTAATAATAAGGGCAAGCATTATCTTAAACCTTGGTGGTTGCGTACCTCTGGATATACTCCTCAGGTTTATAGAGTAGATGTAAGAAGCAGCATATATAACGCATCACTTGTTTATGTCGATGGTGCTATTAATTACGAAGGATATTCGGTGAATCTTGAATATGGTGTCCGCCCTGCCATGTGGATCAGTATAGATTGACAAAGGAGAAATGTATATGAAATATGTAAATTTCTCAGAATCAGATAAGGCTCAATGTTTTGATAAATTAGCCGCCCGTTTTTATAATGCAAACTTTGGGCAAATGTCTAAGGCAGACATTGAGTTAATGATGTTCGACTTTTATCTGTGCCAAATGATAAAAGCTCATAAGGCTGACGACGGGAGTATCAACTATAACGAATGCTCAGACTATAAAATCAGCCAAGATTTAGGCATTACGCAGCAGCGCGTGAGAAATCTTAAGATAAAAAAGCAGTTGGTATATCCTGTGGATTATGAATGGGAAGTTGCTTTTGCAAAGCTCATAAAAAATGCAAGATATGACCCCAAAACGAAAAAAATCGCTTTGAATATTCCTGACCCGAACCTCTTTATTGAGATACAGAACTTTGTCGAAAGCCGAGGCTCCTATGTCGAGAAGCAGTTGAACAGCAAAATCTTACAGATACGCGCAGAGTATTTCATTGAACTGGTTGTCTCGCTCGAGCCAGAGGAATCACGCAAAAAAATTATTCGGAATCTAAAAAAACACTTACAAGAAAGCGATAAAGAAAATGCTGCGTTTGATAGCCCAAATATTTGGAAGACGCTTATTGATGGGAACATTAACCTGGTAGATATCGTGGCAAATGTATTTACAATTCTATCCTCAGACAATCGCATTGGAAAAGCTCTTTTTGAGTTATTAAAAGCAAATTTGTCTTAACACTAGAAGCCACACGGCCTGTAAACACAGACCGTGTGGCTTTGCATTGGCTATGATTACCATTTACTTTTTCGTAGGTGTATGCATTGGACTTGATCAATGTGAATATTATCCTTTTAATTAGGTTGGCTGGATGTGCGTGTTACTATATTGTGCGTATTCTTATAGAATAGTAAGGCAACAGAGCAGGTTGTCTCCAAGGTAAGTGCAAAAGCCAATGAAAACGACAAACTGATTCTGTATACGAGCAACGATACATAATACTACACAGATAGGCTACGCCAGCTTGGCTGAACTCCCCAAAACCCCGTCGGAGATGGACAACATCTCCGGCGGGGTTTTGTACACATTTCATGGGGGAGTGTAGATTTGTCCACATTTGGTATAGATGGAGACATGGCAGGTTGGACACAAATCGTTTATATTTAGTTCATGAAAAGCGTCCGCGGGAGGGGTCTGCGGAGAGTAACACGGGAGGTGCGGCAACATGAGTCAGTCTTCTCTGGCTGAAAAAGAGAGAAAGGCTATGCTGCGCAGGAAGAATTTCAAGAACAACTGGGAGGGATACCTTTACATTGCCCCCTGGCTGATCGGATTCCTGCTGCTGCAGGCGTGGCCGATGGTGTATTCCATCTATCTGTCCTTTACCGACTATTCGCTGTTCAAGGAGCCCAACTGGGTTGGCCTCCAGAACTTCAAGAACATCTTCACCATCGACTTTACCTTCAAAAAGTCGCTGCTGACGACCTTTAAGTTCGTTGTGCTCGCCGTGCCTCTGAAGCTGGTCTTTGCGCTGTTTGTCGCGATGATGCTCAACAAGGCGGTGCGCGGCATGAGCCTGTACCGCACGATGGTTTACCTGCCTTCGCTGCTGGGCGGCTCCGTCGCGATCGCCGTTGTATGGCGCAACATCTTTGGCTTGGAAGGCTATGTCAACACCATCCTCAAGGCGCTCGGCTTTGAAGCGATTCCGTGGCTGGCCAGCACTACCTGGGCGCTGCCGACCCTGGTTCTGCTCAACGTATGGCAGTTCGGTTCCAGTATGATCATCTTCCTGGCGGGCCTGAAGCAGATCCCCGCCAGCCTTTACGAGTCGGCCAAGGTGGACGGCGCGGGCCCGATCCGCAGCTTCATCCACATCACCGTGCCGCAGCTTTCTCCGGTTGTGTTCTTTAACCTGATCTACGGTATGATCGGCGCGTTCCAGCAGTTCAACTCCGCGTTCCTGATCTCGAACGGCGGTCCTGCGCACTCCACTTATCTGTACGCGATGATGCTTTACGAAAAGGCATTCACTTCCTATCAAATGGGTTATGCGGCGGCGCTGGCCTGGATCCTGCTGGCGATTGTTGCACTGTTCACCGGCCTCAACTTCATTCTGTCGAAGTTCTGGGTTCACTACGATTCTTAAGGAAGGAGGGTCACACAGATGAGCGTTGTGAAAGTGAAAAAAAGCAAAAAACATATTCTGAGGACCTTCCTCAATCACTTCTTCCTGCTGCTGTTGTCTTTCGTGATGGTGTACCCCATCCTGTGGTGGTTCTTCGCCTCCTTTAAGACCACGGCGGAAATGAGCTCCCGCGACCTGCTGCCCAAGGTTTGGACGCTCTCCAACTACATTGACGGCTGGCGCGTGACCGAGAAGCTCACCTTTGGCAACTTCTTTGCAAACTCCATCCTGGTCTCCGGCATCTGCGTCGTGGGCGCGGTGCTCAGCGCGGGCCTTGTAGCCTATGGCTTCGGCCGTCTGAAGTTCAAGGGCAAGGGCATCTGGTTCTCCATCCTGCTGATGACCCTGATGCTGCCCAGCCAGGTTACCGTTATCTCGCAGTACATCATGTACAACAAGCTGAAGATGATCGACACCTACTTCCCGCTGGTGTTGGGCTACTGCCTGGGCGGCGGTGCGTTCTTCATCTTCCTGCTGGTACAGTTCGTCAGAGGTATTCCCAAAGAGCTGGACGAGGCTGCCAACATTGACGGCGCGGGCACCTGGGGCATCTACTGGCGCATCATCTTCCCGCTGATGAAGCCTTCCTTCGTCACGGTTGCGATCTACGCATTCATCTGGAGCTGGGACGATTTCTACTCTCAGATGCTTTACCTGAGCACCTCCAGCAAATACACGGTCAGCTTGGGTCTGCGCATGTTCATCGACCAGGCGGAAATCCGTTGGGGACAGCTGCTGGCTATGGCGCTGCTTTCCATCGTGCCGTCGCTGATCCTGTTCTTCGTCAACCAGAAGGAATTCGTCGAGGGCGTTGCCACGACGGGCCTGAAGGGCTAACTTAACTTTGCGGCAATTCTAAAAATTGCAATAGAATTCTCAAGGAGGAACTACAATGAAGATCCAGAAGATCCTCGCAGTCCTGCTGTCGCTGGCTATGATGCTGTCGCTGGCAGCCTGCAGCAGCACTCCCGCTGCTTCCGAAGCTCCTGCGGCGACGGATGCGCCCGCAGCCGAGGAGACTGCCGCTCCCGAAGAGTCCGCTGAGGCGGAGACCCCCGCTGCGGACAGCGAAGTTTCCATGAAGTTCACCTGGTGGGGCTCTGACGTCCGTCACGAGGCCACAGAAAAGGCGACTAAGCTCTACTGCGAGCAGAACAACGTCAACATTGTCACCGAGTACAGCGCTTGGGAAGGCTACTGGGAGAAGATGGCGGTGCTGGCTGCATCCAACTCCATGCCCGATATCTTCCAGATGGACGCTGCCTACATCAACACCTACATTGAGCAGAATCAGCTGGCTGATTTGACCGACACCCTCGATCTGACCGGCGTGATGGATGCTTCCCTGATCGAAAACTACAAGCATGACGGTAAGCTCTACGGTGCTCCTGTCGGTGCAAACGGTACCGGTATCGTCTACATCAAGAGCGATCTGGCCAAGTACGGCATCGAGGAGCCCAAGGAGGGCTGGACCTGGGACGACATGATTGCCTGGGCTAAGGATGCTGCCACCAAGCTGCCCGACGGTGTGTACCCGCTGGTCGACGGCCGTGCCGGCAACCCCTACGAGTCCATGCAGAACTATATCCAGACCAAGTATGGCATCAAGATCTTGGACGGCAACACCTTCAACTTCACTCAGGACATGTTCAAGGAATACTACAACCTCTACGCGGATCTGCGCGATGGCAATGCCATCCCCACTGCGGAAGAGTCCCTGTCCTTCGTTGAACTTGATCCCTTGAACGACTCCTTCACCTCCCGCAAGGTTCTGCTTCGCCAGATCAACGTTGGTAACGTTGCCGGCCTAGCCGACATGGTTCCCGATGAGGAGCTGGGCGTTGTGAACTTCCCGCAGGGCGAGGTCGGCGGCGGCTGGGCCCAGTCCACCATGTTCTATTGCGTGGGCGCGAACTCCGCTTATGTCAACGAGGCTTGTGACTTCATCGAGTGGATCCTGTCCGACGTTGAGGCTGGTAAGATCCTGTCCACCGTCCGCGGCCTGCCCGTCAGCGATGCGGTCTACGAGGCGATCGAGCCCGACCTGACTAAGAGCCAGCAGTATGGTATGGAGATGTACAAGGTCATCAACAACGACCAGGTCAAGGGTCTGCCCTACTGGAATGATGTTCCTTCTGCTTACTCCAGCTGGGTCTCCGAGTTCAAGGCAACCAGTGAGTCTGTGATGCTGGGTGAGATGAGCATCGACGAGGCTGCTCAGTACCTCGACACCATCGGTCAGCAGGTTGCTGCGACCCTGAACTAATCCCTTAAGCCTTTAAAGAAAAAAGCACTGTGCCGCAGTGTGGCCCGAGCGGCTGCACTGTGGCTTTTCCATTATGATGGAAAAAAAGAAGGAGGAAATTCCGATGAAACTCGGTCTTGCCTATTTCCATGGTTACGATCAGGCCAAAGTGGATCTCGAAAAGGAGATGGGCCTGAAGTACGTCATTTCCGGTCCACATCAGCTCGATCCTTCCCTGCCCGCGCAGTCCTATGAGAGCCTGAAGCTTCTCAAGGACAAGTACCTGAGCCAGGGCCTGGAGCTTTCCATCATCGAAGGCCCCACCGATCTGGACAAGGTCAAGCTCGGCCTGCCCGGCGCGGATGAGCAGCTGGAAATCTTTAAGGAGCTGATCCGCAACTGCGCCAAGCTCAACATCAACACCATCTGCTACAACTGGATGCCCGTTTTGGGCTGGTTCCGCACCCGCACCGACATCGTCACCCGCGGCGGCGCAACCTGCACCGGCTACGTCCAGGAGGACATGAAGGGTGTGCCCGATACCTGGGCCGGCAAGGTCAGCCACGAGAGACTTTGGACCAATCTGGAAGCATTCCTCAAGGAAGTCATCCCGGTCTGTGAAGAGGTCGGCGTGAACCTAGCGCTGCATCCTGATGACCCGCCCGTTCCCGAACTACGCGGCATCGGCCGCATCCTGACCTCTGCGGCGGCGTTCGACCGCGTGTTCTCTCTCTACGACAGCCCTGCCAACGGCATGACTTTCTGCCAGGGCTGCTTCTCCACCATGGGTGAGAACATTCCGGAGATCATCCACCACTTCGGATCGATGAAGAAGATTTACTTCGTCCACTTCCGCGATGTGGCGGGCGACCGCACCAATTTCCACGAGACCTTCCACGACGACGGAAAGACTGATATGTTCGCGGCCATGCGGGCCTATTACGACGTCGGCTTTGACGGCATCGCGCGCCCCGACCACGTCCCGACGATGGTGGGCGAGACTGCGCAGGAGGCCAGCTACGGCTTGCAGGGCAACCTGTTCGCCGTCGGCTATATCAAGGGCCTGATGGAAGCGGTTCAGAAGACCCGCGCCTGATTTCCCTGATAAATCTTAGACAGCCGAAGACGGCGGAACACAGCAATTTGTGTTTTGCCGCCTTCTTGCGTTTCGTTCGGATTTACTTTATAATAAATCGGATACTTATTAGGGGGAAAGGAGAACGTTATGCGCAGACGCATCGCGTTGTGGGCGGTTGTGTTGAGCTTGCTGATGTGTACAGCTTGCCAACCGAGCCAGTCCATCATCGGAAAGCCGACAGAACAGACAAAAACAATGCCGGAATGCGATAAAAAGCTCACCATTTCCGCAAATATACAGGATGCGGAGGCTATGCCGGGCACGGCGCTGTGGGACTATTTCCAGAAGCTCTTCAATGTCGAGATCGATCTGTGGCCGCTGACGTTCAACAACCGTCACGAGCAAACGCGGCAGTGGGTCGCGTCGGGCAATATGCCCGATCTGATGTGGATGGATTTGGATGAGACGATGTTTGCGGAATACGCCAACTGGTCCTTGCAGGATATGTTCGAGGCCTATCCGACAATGGAAGAGCTGGAGGAGAAGTGGCCGAACATCGCGGAGATCTATAATCGTCCGGAAAACGTCGGCGATGAGCTGATGACCGTCAGCGGCAAGCGTTATGCGCATCCTGTGCTGCGTGAAAATCCAGAATATAACTTCATGTCCGCAATGGGCTGGATTTACCGCAGGGACTGGGCAAAGCAGCTGGGGCTGTATCAGGAGGACGATATCTACACCTGGAACGAATGGGTGGAACTGAACCGCGCCTTCGTGGAGCAGGATCCTGGCGGAAACGGCGCGGGACGTACCATCGGCATGGGCACGGAGTTGTTCTATTTTCCCAACGCGATGGGCATTTATCAGACCAGTGCAGAATACGGCTACGGCGCGTTTTCGCCCAAGGACGGCGAATATGTTTGGACGGTAGCGCGGCCGGAAACGCTGGAAGGGCTCAAGATTGCCAAAGAACTCTACGACGATGGTATCATCTGGTCTGACAATCAGTTGGGACAACTGCCGGACGATATGTTTAAGGCGGGCCTGATGGGTTCGGATTTCAACAATTTCACTATCGCAAGGCTTTATAACGTCCGCAGAGGGCTGAAGGAGAACTTCCCCGATATCGACGAAAATGAGGCCGCTGCGCTGGCGAAAGTCATCGGCCCGGACGGCACGATCTGGTGCAAACAGTCGCAGTGCTATTACGGAGCGGTGCTGATGCGCAACGGGATCGGCGAGGAAAAGATGACCCGCTGGCTCGATATGCTCAACTGGATGCTGTCCGACGAGGGGATTTATTTCCGCGCTTACGGCATCGAGGGCAAGGACTGGAAGTACAACGATGATGGCAGTGTGGAGTGCCTCTGGCCAGATTCCACTGTGATTGAAGGCTCAAAGGTTGATCCTTACCCAGATTGGAGTCGCATCTTCTTCCAGCGCTATGCCGACGCCTTTACGCTGGAGCAGGCGCCCAATCCCGCCTACCCGCAGCAGTACCTCGACGATCTGAACGACATTTATAACTTCCGCCGGGATCACGGCTTTATGCGGCGGTTTGACTACGAATCCTCGTATCTTTCCGCACCGAACAAGAACCGGTCGGGCAATTTCTCGACCGAGACCAGTGACATGATGATCGAGCTCATCACCACCGCCAGCGCGGAAGAGCTGCCGGAGCTTTGGAACAACTGGCTGATCAAGATGCGCCCAAAGGTGCAGCCCGTGCTCAACGAGCTGAACACCATGATCTCTAACGTGCCCGAAGAGGCGGAACCCAAGCTCTACGCAAAGAAATAAAAGAAAAAACGGCGCCTCGCGAGAAATTTCGCGGGAGCGCCGCTCTGCGTTAGAGGGGAGAAGATCAGTTTTCCTTGACGGGCATTTTGACGCACACTGAAGTGCCCTGTCCGGGCGTGGAGGAGACCGTGATGCTGCCGGTGCCATCGGAGAAGAGCTGAAGCCTGCGCACGATGTTGAGCAGGCCGATCGAGCGCCTGCCGTTTTCGCTCTCCATCGGCTGTGCGTCGGGGGACTGCATGATCTGATTCAGACGGTGCAGCTCGTCGTCGCCCATGCCCAGCCCGTCGTCTTCGATCATCAGGATGAGCATGTTGTTGTGCACTCGCGAAAGAATCCGCAGATGCCCCTTGCCCTTGCGCGGCTCCAAACCGTGATAGATTGCGTTTTCCACAATGGGCTGCAAGGTCATCTTGGGCACCACGCAGTTCAGCGTCTCGGGTGCAAGGTCGAAATCCGCCTCAAAGCGGTTGTCAAAGCGAATGTCGATGATGGAGAGATATTTTTTGATGATGCCGATTTCGCGCTCCAGTGTCACCAGCGAGCGCTCCTTGATGGAATAGCGGAAAATATCCGCCATGGCAGTGGAAATGGTGACGATCTCTGGGCTTTGATAATACAGGCCGATGGAGCGCATACATTCCAGCGTATTGTAGAGAAAATGCGGGTTGATCTGGCTTTGCAGGGCGGAGAGTTCGCTCTCGCGCAGGTGCAGCTGCATGGCGTACATCTGTGTCTGCCCCTGAATGCGCTCTTCGGACTCCTTTTCCAGACGGGAGAAGGTGTGCTCGATGGTATCGACAATGATATCCAGCTCGTTGTGGAAATGCAGATCGAGATGCGATAGGTCATTGCAGGATTGCAGCCGTGCGATGATGGTATCCACCGGCTTGGCCAGACCCATGCGGATGATGACGCCGGTGCTGATGAGCATGATGGCGCAGATCAGCGTGGCCACCCAGAGAATGCCGAGAGACGATGAATTGAACGCAGCGCTGGTGAAATCCAGCGTGTAGCGCAACGTCCAGCCCGTGTCGGAGATGGGCTGCTCGGTTATCTCCTCCCGGCGACCGGAGCGGGAGAGAGTGTCGCTGCGGGCGGCCAGAACTGTGCCGTCCGCGCCGGTGAGCGTGATGCCGCAGAAGGTATCGGTCAGCTGCTGGTCGAGCACCTCCTGCAAGCGGCGCAGATCGCACAGCACGATGCAGGAGGCCAGCTTCCGCCGCGGGGTGATGCTGTCGGTATCGTAAATTGGCATCACATAAGCATAAAAAGGTAGACGCCCCTCCATTTTGAGCGCTTTAGTGAAGAAGGGAGAAAACGGCGTGTCCCCCCGGATTTCAGGATAGGCGTTTTCCAGCGAGGACAGCACGACCGCGTCCATCAGCGTTCCCACCGTGATGGTAGTGCCCTCCGCACCCGTCAGGCTCACAGCAAGGATATCCGTGTTTTCCCCAATGACGGTGGAAGCCAGGCTGTTGAACACCTTGATGCTCGCCGCGCGCTGCGCCACATTGGTTGAATCAAAATAGTCCTCGACGTAGTTGTTTTGCGCCAGCAGGGAGGAGACACGCGCAATGGCCGAGGCCTTGTTGGAGATCAGGTCGGTCATGCTGTCGGTCATGGATAACGCATAGGTGCGGCTTTCCTGATTGGTGTGGGAAATGACGTTGAGCATATAGACGCCCAGCACCAGCATCAGGATCAGCATGCCGCAAAGTAGCGTCAGCGTGATGCGGCGTGAAATGCCGTTGATCCGAAAATGTCCCATCTGGCGTCATCCCTTCCGGTATTGCAGAGGACTGACGCCCGTCTGCTTGTGAAAAACGCGAGAAAAATAGCGGCCGTCGGAATAACCGCAGTTTTGCGCGATGTCCTCCACGCTGCGCTGGGTGTGGCGCAGCAGACGCATCGCCTTGGCCACGCGCAGGGAATTTAAGTACTCGCTGTAAGTGGTGTTTAGCCGCTCGCGGAAGAGGGAGGAGACATAATTCGGCGTCAAAAAGAAGTGCGCAGAAATATCCTTGAGCAGCAGCGGCTCGTCCAGGTGCTCTTCGACATAGCGAACCAGGCGGGAAAACGCATCCTCCGGCGCTTCACTGCGATCTCCGCTGGAGGTTTCCAGCAGGCGGCGATGCACCTCTTCCACCGGCGCGCTCAGCCGCGCAGAACCGTTTTGGCTGTCCAAATGCAGATGCAGCTTGTGCAGCAGCTGCTGCGCGGTTTCCTGATCCAGCGGCTTGAGCAGATAGTCAAACGCGGCGTATTTCATCGCGGTGCGCGCGTTTTCAAAATCCTGGAGGCCGGATATGATGACAAATTCGGATGCGACGCCGTTTTGACGCGCTGTGGCCATCAATTCCAGCCCGGTCATTTCCGGCATGCGGATGTCAACAAACACCGCGTCCGGCGGCGCGGCGAGGATCTGCGCCAGCCCTTCCTCAGGATCGGTGGTCGAAAAGGGCTGCTCAAAGCCTTCTTCTTCCCAGTGAAAGGTCCGGCAGATGCCCATCAGCGTCCACTTTTCGTCGTCGATTACAATTGCGCGGTACATTGCGCTCCACCCCTTTGCTCTGTCTCTCTACTTATTATATCAATCTGCTGTTTTTGTGTAAAGGTAGCGTCAAGTTGGACGGGAACGCTTTACAGCGTGCGCGCCGCCGCGCTATACTGAAGGCGGAAAAAAGGTTGGAGGGGATGGAAACTTATGAACATACTCGTGATCGACGCGCAGGGCGGCGGCATTGGACGGCAGCTGGTGGCTGAGTTGCTTCGGCGCATGCCGTCGGCGGAAATCACCGCCGTGGGCACCAACAGTGCCGCGACCGCCGCGATGCTCAAGGCGGGCGCGCACCATGCCGCTACGGGCGAAAATGCCGTCGTCGTCGGCTGCCGCCGGGCGGATGTGATCGTCGGGCCCATCGGCATCGTGATCGCGGATTCGCTTTGGGGGGAGGTCACGCCGAAGATGGCGGTCGCCGTCGGGCAGAGCAGCGCCCAGCGCGTGCTCATCCCCATCAACCATTGTGACAACCGCATCGCCGGGCTGCCGGATGTGACCGTCGGCCAGCTGGTGGTGCAGGCGGTCGATATGATCGAAAGCATGTAAGGAGGAAGAACCATGGCAAAGCAGGACGAAAGATTTATCAAGGTCTACGAACAGGGAATGATCAACTGCATGGAGATCTGGGTGGATCGGGAAACCGGCGTGAATTACCTGTTCCATTTTAACGGCAACGCGGCAGGATTGACGCCGCTGCTGGATGCGGACGGCAAGCCCGTCGTGACCAATCCCATGGAACTTCGCTAAAAAGACATAAAAATCCCCGCACTTCCGTGAAAAATCGGGAGTTGCGGGGATTTTGTTGTGCTGTTGCTTTTAGGAAAGCTCTTCCCAGGAGAGAATCTCGCGGTTCATCGTGAAATCATGGTAGGTCAGGCTCTGGTCGTCGTATTCGACCTCGCCGCTCTGGCTGTCATAGGGATCGGCGCGCAAATCGTGCATCGGCGGATCGAAATCCTGCTGGAAGGCACGGTTGGCGACCATGCGGAAGGGATCGAGGTTGCCGAAGTAGAAATCCCAGCGATCGAGAGCGCCTGCGCGGTACGCCGAGCCGCCGAAGGAGCAGTCCGCATACAGCCAGCCGTAGGGGGCAATGTAGAACCGCGCCCAGTCGTGGTTGCCCACGTCGGTGGGGCGGGCATAGAGCCCTGCCTGCCACTGGGCCGGAATGCCTGCGCAGCGGCAGAGCGTGATGAAGGTGATGGCGTGCATGCCGCAGTCACCGCGCTGCCCGGCGGCGAAATACTCCGGAATGTTCACCTTGGTGAAATACGGCGGAACGAAGCGGTAGACCGCCTGCGTCGTGCAGTAATCGTAGAAGCGGCGCGCGATGAGCAGGGGATTGTTTTCGCTCCCCTTGAGCTCGACGCACAGCGCACGGATGAAGGGCGTGAAGCGGATGTGCGGCAGGGACTCCTGAATGTCAAAATTCGGACGGTCGGAAATCACTTCCCGCGGGTCGGGCTTGACATAGGGCGCGTCGATCTCATAGGTAAATTCCGTCACAAAGGGCATGTCCTTCTGATAGATCGTGTCAAAATAAGCCGTGCGCTGCGGGTGATCCTCGGCGCTGATCTTGGTTGCTTCCGGCACGGTGGCGATGGAAACCGGCGTGCACTGCGCGTCCTTGAGCGGCACGGGCATATAGACATGGATGCGCTGACCGGGGCGCTGCGCGTGCGGCTCGATGGTGAGCGTCGTGCGCATTTTGCAGCGGATGTGCATATGGCCGTCGCGCTTCATGCGGGCGATGACGTCGTCCAGCAGCTGCGCGTTTGCGTTGGATTCGTCCAGCGCATGAGGATCAAGCAAACGGGCGTGCAGATCCGGTCGGGTCTTTACGGCGCTGGAAAGTGCGTTATCCTTGTAGAAGACGCTTCCGTCGATCATCACCCAGTCCAGCGTGCCCTCGTCGCGCAGGCGCTCCATGTCCTCCTTGGTGAAATCGCGGAAGGCGCTTTGCAGCTGCACCAGCATTTCGCCCTCGCTCACGTTGTAGCTCAGCGGGATTTCGCGGATGATCCGCTCCTCAAAGCGAAGACGGTTTTTCAGTGCCTGCGGCACTTTGTCGTTGGCAAGGCGCATTTCAATGACGCGCAGCGCGCGCGAAAGATCGCCGGTATAGACCAGCCGCTCGATGTCCTCGGGCAGCGGATAGGCAAGGTAAGTCAGATCCGTCAGCATGATGGTTTTACACCTCCACGATAATTTTTGCTCATTATAGCACTTATTTCTTCATAAGTAAACCGTTGTGCGGGCGTGCGGCCGGCGGTATAATAAAAAAGCAACAAAAGAAGGGGGCGGCGCATGGAACCGGTATTGACGATGGTGATCGGGCTGGATGGCTCGGGCAGAGAGAACGTGCAGGCGGAAGGGACACGTGTCCGGACGGCGGAAGAAGCGGTGCGGCTGGTCAAGGGCGGAGACAGCGCCGTGCTGGATGCGCCGAACCTCCGCGCACGGACGCGCAGGGGCATTCTGGAACAGCTGCGCGGCGTACCCGCTGTCAAGCGCGCCGTGGTGACGCTGCGGCCGGTGGAGCAGTGCCGGGCGCGTTGTCCCGAACGTGAAAAAGAGGTATGGGAGCAATATCTGTCCTTTCAGCCGCCGGAAACCTACGAGGGCTGGGACGAAATCGAGCTGCGCTATGACGAAAGCTGCGAAAAGATCGAACTGATGGAGCTGTTTTTCGGAAAGGACGGGCTGGTGTTTCTGCCGCAGGACAATCCGTTTCACAAACATTCGATCGGGATGCACTGCCTGCTGGCGGCGCGATGGGCCGCAAAGGAGCGGCCGGACGACGCTGCGCTTCAGCTGGCCGCGCTGCTGCACGATATCGGCAAGCGGCAGACCAAGGCGTTTTTTGACAGCCATGGCAATCCGTCGCCCACGGCGCATTATTACGGGCACGAATTTGCCTCGGCCTATGAGAGCCTGTTCGTGAAATTCCCGGCGGCGGTGCCGGAGAGTGAGCGGCTGCGCGTGGCGGCGCTGATCGTCTGGCACATGACGCCGTATTTTTTCACGCAGGAAAAGACGCGGGCGCGCTACGAACGGCTGCTGGGCAAGAAGATGCTGGACGACCTTGCGGTGATTGAGCGGTCAGACCGCGGCGCGCAGGTTTAAGAGGGAGGAAAGAAAAATGGTGCTGCCGGAAAGCGCGGCCTATGTGCTGGAAAAGCTGGAAAACGCAGGGTTTGAAGCCTATGTGGTGGGCGGCTGCGTGCGTGATGCGCTGCTGGGGCTGGAGCCGAAGGACTATGACGTGTGCACCAATGCCCTGCCGGAGCAGACCGAGACGGCCTTTGCCGGGGAGCGCGTGATCGAAACCGGGCTGATCCACGGGACGGTGACGGTGCTGATCGGCGGCCAGCCCTTTGAGGTGACGACCTACCGCGTGGACGGGGACTACGCCGACCATCGCCACCCGGACGGCGTACAGTTTGTGCGCGATTTGGAGAGCGATTTGCAGCGGCGGGATTTCACCGTCAACGCCATGGCTTACAGCCCCCGGCGCGGCCTGCGCGATCCGTTCGGCGGACAGGAGGACTTGAAAAGGCGCTGCATCCGCTGCGTGGGTGAGGCGGAAAAGCGCTTTGAGGAGGATGCGCTGCGCATTCTGCGGGCGCTGCGCTTTGCTGCGGTCTACGGTTTTGAGATCGAAAAGCGCACGGCAGACGCGGCGCGGGCGCGGAAAGACGAATTGCAGTATGTCGCGCGGGAGCGCGTGACGGCGGAGCTGGGAAAGCTGCTCTGCGGCCAAGCGGCGGAAGAGATTGCGTTTGCCTTTTCCGATGTGCTCTGTGCGGCGATGAACGTGCTGCCGGATGCGCAGGGACTGAACCGCGTGCCGTCGGAGCTGCCGCTGCGGCTGGCGCATGTGCTGCGTTATGTTCCGCAGCCGGAACGGGCGCTCAATGCCCTGCGGCTGGACAAGGAAACCCTCCGCGCGGTGGCAGAGCTGCTGGACATGCGGAATAGAACGGCTCCGCAGAACGACGCGGACGTGCGGCGGCTTCTGAGAGAAGCGGGAGTTGAGCGTGCGCTGCAGCTCTGCCGCCTGAAGGGCTGGGACACAGCGCCGGTGGAGTGTGTGCTGGCGCGCGGCGATTGCTGGAACTTAAAGCAGATGGCAGTCGGTGGGCGCGATATGCAGCAGCTGGGACTGCGCGGCAAAGAAGTCGGCGCAATGCTGAACCGCCTGCTCGACCAGGTGGTGGAAGGAACCTTGCCGAACGACGCGGACGCGCTGTTGAAATGGGCGGAACAGAACGGATGATTGCCGTGCATCGCGCTGTATCGTGCCTTGCTGAAAAAGGTCCTTCACAAGAAGAAGCCTACACGCTCATGCGAAAATACATGATGGAAAAGGTTGCGGCGGGCACGCATAGGTCCATGGTCAAGATGGAGGTCGCGCTGGGCTTTTATGCAATGGATAGCGGGGGCTTTGTCAGCGTGGTGTGCAGAACGGAGCTAGGGGAGAATATGCAGCGCCGCAGTCGGGGATTTTCTGGCGTCACGATCCGCAAATGCCTTTGGCACACGGCCTGCCGAGAGAACGGTTGCGCGGAGCTTTGTCGCCTGTTTTGCGGCGCGGATGACGTGACCTACGGCGGGCTGAGCAAAATAGGCTTTTCGCGGACAAAGACCCTGAGCAATGGCGAAGATGGCTGCGAATTTCTTTTTTATAGAAAATAGGCGGCAGAGCGATCCGGAAGAAGGAGGCAGACCTTGACAGAAGTCGGGGTTTGTGTTACGATACGGATAAAGTGTTTAGGTACAGAAACAATTTGGGCAGGAGGGAAAGCTGTGGAGGAAGAGAACAGCACAAAGGCCGTTGCATCGCTGCGCCGCTGCGGGCACATCCTTTATCATCACATCGGGGAAAAGCGTGGGCAAATCCGCGTGCTGGAATTGCTGACAGAAAAGAAAACGCTTCCGCAACAGCAGATATTGGAGCAGCTGGGCGTGCAGCCGGGATCGGGAAGCGAGCTGCTGTCCAAGCTGGAAGGGCGCGGGCTGATCGAGCGTGTCCGCGACGAGGCGGACAACCGCCGCGTGCTGGTGCATCTGACGGCGCAGGGCCGAGCGGAGTTCGACGGAAAAAAGGAAGAACCGAGCGACGAAACGCTGATGGAGCCGCTGGAGGAAGCGGAGCAGGCGGAGCTGAACCGGCTGCTGACCAAGCTGCTGGACGTTTGGGAAGAAAAGTACGAGCCGTACAAACGGAAAAAGTCCGGCAAGGGGTGAAGAGGGGCTCATGCTTCAGGATCGTCAGTCAAACCCTGTGAGACGGGGACAAGGGGCAAACCTTCAGGCGCTGCACGCCAGATCCCCTTGAAAAAAGGAGAGTCAATGCTCCGAATGGGAAAATGGTGCAAATAAAGAAAATAAGAAAAAACGTGGGAGAAAAGGCTCAATGAAAATGCTGAAGGACTTTATCGGTTTCTACAAGCCGCACAGGAAGCTGTTCTACTGGGACATGGTCTGTGCGATGGTGATTGCGCTGGCGGATCTGTTTTATCCTACCATTGCGCGCAACATCATCAACGTCTATGTGCCCAACAAAATGTGGAACATGTTCCTGCTCTGGTCGGCGGTGCTGCTGGTCATCTATCTGATCAAGATGGGTATGAACTATTTTGTGCAGTACTACGGTCATGTGATGGGCAACCGCTTGCAGGGCGATATGCGCCAGACCGTGTTCCACAAATTGCAGAAGCTGCCGTTTTCGTATTTTGACGAAAACAAATCGGGCACGATCATGTCCCGCATCATCAACGACCTGATGGACATCTCCGAGCTTTCTCACCACGGCCCGGAGGATCTGTTCATCTCGCTGGTGACGCTGGTGGGCGTGTTCATCGTCATGTCCACCGTGTCGCTGACGCTGACGCTCATCATCTTTGCCACGCTCCCCTTCGTCGTGTGGTTCACGGCCAAGATGCGGCATAAGCTCAACGACGCCTTCGCCAAGTCCCGCGTGGAGATGGGCGAGGTCAACGCCAACCTGGAAAACGCGATCTCCGGCATCCGCGTCTCCCGCTCCTATACCAGCGGTGAGCACGAGGAGGAGAAGTTCCGCCATTACAACCAGATCTACATTGAATCGCGCAATTGCTGCATGAAGGTCATGGGGCAGTTTGGCGCGGTGTCCAACTTCATGACCGACATGATGTATTTCGTCGTGCTGGTCGCGGGTGGCGCGTTCTATTTCCTCGGCAAGATCGACGTGGGCGAACTGATGATGTTCCTGCTCTATGTCAACACCTTCCTCACCCCGGTGCGCAAGCTGATCAACTTCGTCGAGCAGTTCCAGAACGGCCTGACAGGTTATCACCGCTTCAACGAGATCATGGCGCAGCCGGAGGAGAGCGAAGCGCCCGACGCCAAGGAACTCAAAAACGTCAAGGGCTCGATCGACTTTGACAATGTGTCCTTCTCCTATGAGGCGAAAAACGAGGACGGCAAGGAGCACCGCAGCGTCATCTCCCATATGTCCATGCATATTGATCCGGGCAAAACCGTGGCGCTGGTCGGCCCCTCCGGCGGCGGCAAGACCACGGTCTGTAATTTGATTCCGCGCTTTTATGAGGTCACGGGCGGCAAAATCAGCATCGACGGTCAGGACATCACGACGCTGTCCCGTCTGTCCCTGCGGCGCAGCATCGGTATGGTGGCGCAGGACGTGTTCCTCTTTACCGGCACCATCCGCGAAAACATCGCTTACGGCAACCTGAACGCGACCGACGAGGAAATCATCGCCGCCGCCAAGAAGGCCAACATCCACGACACAATCCTGGCGATGGAGGATGGGTATGACACCTACATCGGCGAACGCGGCGTGAAGCTCTCCGGCGGGCAGAAGCAGCGCATTTCCATCGCCCGCGTGTTCCTCAAAAACCCCTCGATCCTGATCCTGGATGAGGCGACTTCCGCGCTGGACAACGCGACGGAGATGCTGATTCAGGAATCTCTGGAACAGCTCAGCGCCGGGCGCACCTGCCTGGTGGTGGCGCACCGCCTTTCCACCATCAAGAATGCGGACGAGATCATCGTCATCGGCGACAAGGGCATCCAGGAGCGCGGCACGCACGAGGAACTGCTGGCGAAGAACGGCGTTTACGCCGAGCTTTACCGTTACCAGTTCAGAAATTGAAAAATGTCTTTGGAACCCGCAGAAAAGCCTGTACTTTTCTGCGGGTTCTGCTATAATGAAAGCGGATAAAAATCCCTGAATTCAAATAAAAAACAGGAGGCCGGAACCATGAAAGACCCGAAGTTTACCCACCTTTACGAGATGGCGAAAAAGGAGCTGCTGGAGGACATTCTCCCCTTCTGGGAAAAGTATGACGTGGATGAGGAAAACGGAGGCTTTTACGGTGTCGTGACGCGCGAGGGCATGCCCGTCAAGGGGGGCACCAAGTGCCTTGTGCTCAACGCCCGCCTGGTGTGGACCTTTGCATCCGCTTACCGCATCCTCAAGGACGAAAAATATCTCAAGCTTGCCAAGCGCGCCTATGACTATTTCTGCGAATACTTCATCGATAAGCAGTACGGCGGCTGCTACTTCATGCTCGACTGCAAGGGCAACGCCATTGACGACAAGAAGTTTGTCTACGGTCAGGCCTTTGCCATCTATGCGCTGAGCGAATACTGCCGCGCTACCGGCGATACCGAGGCGCGCGACAAGGCCGTTGCCATCCGCGACCTGCTGGAGCAGCACGCCTATACGCCCGATCATCCCGGCTACATTGAGATCCTTGCGCGCGATTGGAGCTATAACCCCGCCAACCAGGGCTCCAACATCAACCCCGAGGCCGAGGCCACCAAGACCATGAACACCCATCTGCACCTGATCGAGGCCTACACCGGCCTGCTGCGTGTGCTGCGCACCCCGGAGCAGATCGCAAAGGTTCGCCAGCACCTGAACATCATGCTGGACAAGGTCTATGACTCTGAAATCCACCACTTCAAGATGTTCTTCCGCGACGACTGGAGCTGGACCACGCCGGAGATCAGCTACGGCCACGACATCGAGGGTACCTGGCTGATGACCGAGACGGCGGAGGTGCTGGGTGAGAAAGACATGGAAGAAAAGTCTGCGCCCAAGTGCCTGGCCATGGCGGCGGCCTGCCTGGAGGAATCCATCCTGCCCGACGGCTCCATGATCTACGAATACAACCCCGTCACCCGCCACATCAACACCAACCGCTCCTGGTGGGTGCAGGCGGAAACCGTCGTGGGCTTCCTCAACGCCTGGCAGATGAGCGGGGAGCAGCGCTTCCTCGATGCGTCGCTGAAGGCGTTTGAATACATCGACCTGTTTGTGGTCGATCACGAATACGGCGAGTGGTTCACGATGCTGGGCAACAGCGGCGAGGTGCTTTCTGGCTATGAGAGCAAGATTGACGGCTGGAAGTGCCCCTACCACAATGCGAGAATGTGCTTTGAGATCATCGAGCGCTACGAAAAGTAAGACAGTCTTTATGAAAGCTCCTGCCTTGCAGGAGCTTTTGTCATGGCGCGCTTGTGCTGATTCCCGAATTGCGCTATACTGGGTGAAAACGCGAAAGGAACCCGATGTGCGATGAAAAAGAAATTGCTTTGCGCACTGCTTGCGCTTACGCTGATGCTGCTGCCGCTTTCCGGCTGCACGCTGTTTCAAAATGAAGTAGAGGAGATCGGCGATGAAGAAGCCGCCCCCTATTATGCGCTGGCGGAAAACTTCACCAATGCGCTCTTCCATGAGGACTATGCCACCTGCTATGCGCTGCTGGCGGAAAACCTGCAAAACAAGATGAGCGCCGATTCCTTGCAGGAAAACTGGGAGCAGGTGCGTCTTGCCTACGGCGATCCGGTGACGGTGGACGCGCGCAAGCCCTATAAGATCAACGGGGAGTACACCATTGTGGCGCAGGTGACACACACCCATGGCGGCTGCTCGATTCAAATGACCTACGATGCGGAAAAGGGCGTGGCGGGGCTTTGGTTCGGCGAGCACGATCCCAAGGTGAGCTACACCGTCGCCGTGCCCGAAGGCGTTGTGGAGGAAGAAATTGTGCTGGGAGAGGGCACGGATACACCGCTGCGCGCGATATTGACCCGCCCGGCTGACGCGGCGGCGGGCGAAGAGCTCCCGGCGGTGGTGCTGGTACAAGGCTCCGGCGCGTCGGACTGCAACGAGGCCATCGGCGGCTGCGTACCCTTTGCCGACATTGCGCACGGGCTGGCGCAGCTGGGCGTGGCGTCCCTGCGCTACGATAAGCGTACCTATACCTACGCTTCAACCTATACCGAGGAGCAGATCAACGCCATGACCGTGCAGGAGGAAGTGATCGATGACGCGCTTCTGGCGGTGGAAACCCTTGCGAAAACCCCCGGTATCGATGCAGACGCCATTGTGCTTGTCGGGCATTCGCTGGGCGGCATGCTGGCTCCGCGCATTGCAGCACAGAGCGGAAAGGTCGCCGGGATCGTTTCTCTGGCAGGTTCAGCGAGAGGATACCTGGACATTGTCTACGATCAGAACATGGCGCAGACCGACGATGCGTCTCAACAGAATGCCATCAAAAAGGAATATAAAAAAATTGATAAGCTGAAAAACATGAAGGATTCCGACACACTGTTCGGCATTCCGGTTCCGTATCTGAAGGATCTTTACGCTCATCCCGTGGAGGAGAGCCTTGCGCAGTTGGACATCCCGATTCTGGTGATGCAGGGTGAGAACGATTTTCAGATGGATACGGCGGATTACAAATCCTGGCAGAAGGCGCTGGAGAATTATGCGGGGGAGAAGGAATTTGTGCTCTGGCCGGAGCTGAATCATCTTTTTGTCCGGGATACCGCTTTCAAGCGCAGGGGGACGATAGCGGAATATTTACAGGAAGGGCATGTCGATCAGGCTGTGACGGATAAAATAGCTTCCTGGATGCTGAAAATAAACTGAGATGCGTGAAAAGACCAGGGTAGTTTCATAATGCGGGACTTTTGTTCGCAATGCGAAAAGAGTCTTGCAACTTGATGCAAAAACGTGTATAGTAAAACCGTAAGAAAACCGGAACCGAGCTTTGGCCGGATTCGGGACATAGAGAACATCAGGGAGGATGAAAACAATGGCCGAGAATTTTGAACAGACTCTTGCCCATGTCAACACGAACTCCAAGCCCAGTGATCTTCGCATCACGGACATGCGTTTTGTTGACATCGTTGGCGCCCCCATGCACTGCACCCTGCTGCGCATTGAGACCAACCAGGGCATCACGGGTTACGGTGAAGTCCGCGACGGTGCGTCCAAGCTCTACGCTCAGATGCTCAAGCGTTTCCTCATCGGTGAGAACCCCTGCAACATCGACAAGATCTTCCGCCGCATCAAGCAGTTCGGCGGTATGTCCCGTCAGGCGGGCGGCGTCTGCGGCGTGGAACTCGCACTGTGGGATATCGCCGGTAAGGCCTACGGCATTCCGGTTTACCAGATGCTCGGCGGTAAGTTCCGCGACAAGGTTCGTATGTACTGCGATACCGACGTTGACGGCAAGGACACCGGCCTGAACATGGGTGACGCTCTGAAGAAGCGCGTTGAGAAGCACGGCTACACCATGCTGAAGATGGACCTGGGCATCAACCAGCTCTGGGATGTCGAGGGTGGCCTGTCCGCTCCTGTCGGTTTCCTGGATGAGTATCATCACACCGCCGAGATGGCTCGCGAAGCCAAGGCTCGCGGCGATAAGGCTGCTGCGCGCTGGTGGGCGAACCGTTCCTACGACCAGAACAACATCGCGCACCCCTTCACCGGTATCCACATCACCAAGAAGGGCTTCGAGTACCTGGAGAACTATGTCAAGGAAGTCCGTTCGGTGATCGGCTATGAGATCCCGCTGTCCATCGACCACTTCGGTCACATCGGCGTTGAGGACTGCATCAAGCTGGCCAACCGTCTGGAAGATTACAATATGTGCTGGCTCGAGGATATGATCCCGTGGCAGCTGACCGAGCAGTATGTGCGCCTGCACAACGCTTCCACCACCCCCATCGCGACCGGTGAGGATATCTACCTGCTCGAGAACTTCAAGCCCCTGCTGGACAACCGTGCGGTTTCCATCATCCATCCCGACATCCTGTCCTCCGGCGGTATCTACGAGACCAAGAAGATCGGCGATTACGCTGAGGAGTGCGGCGTTGCGATGGCTCTGCACATGGCAGAGACCCCTGTTGCCTGCCTGGCGGCTGTGCATGTCGCTGCTGCGACCAACAACTTCCTCGGCTTGGAGTTCCACTCCAACGACGTCGATTGGTGGTCCGACATGGTCAAGGACACCGAGAAGCCCCGCATTGTGGACGGCTTCATGGCGGTTCCCGAGAAGCCCGGTATCGGTATCGACGAGCTGGATGACGAAGTCCTCAAGGAGCACATCCATCCCGAAATCCCCGGCCTGTGGGAATCCACCGACGAGTGGAACGATTGGCTCTCTCACGATCGTCTGTGGTCCTAAGTTTTACAAACAGAAGCATAAAGAAGAGCGCTGCGCCAGCAGCGCTCTTCTTACGGTTTGGGTAAAAAAAGAAGGGAAGACGGACACTTTTTATATTGCAATTCGCTTCGATTCGTGGCATAATAATCAATGGTGAATGTCACACACATAAAAAAATGGGGGGATACTCACATGCGTTTCAGCGGTAAAACTGTTTATGTGACACAGGCTAACACCGCACAGGGTGAGGCGCTGGCACTCCGCTTTGCAAGCGAGGGCGCGAACTTGGTTCTGGGCAGCGGCACGGAAGAGCTGCTGGGAAAGATCGAGGCAAAAGGCGCAAAGGGCATGATCGTCACGCCCGACATACTCACCTATGAAGGTGCGGAAGCATTGGTTGATGAGGTCAAAGCCAAATTCGGCCGCATTGACGTGCTGATGTACAACAACAACGACGTCATCCGTACTCATCTGGAGAACCTGACCCGCGATGTGTTCGAGAGCCAGCTTAACGACAATACCAAGAGCTGCTTCGTGCTCACCCGTATCGTCGGCGCGCACATGGCGGAGTATGGCAACGGCAAGATCGTCATCGTCAGCTCCATCCACTGCGACAAGCCCAACGGCTCTGCCGTGATGTACTCTATTTCCAAGGGCTGCCTCAATATGCTCTGCAAGGAGAGCGCGCTGTATTTCGGCCGCCTCGGAATCCAGACCAACCTGATCGAAGCGGGTGCTGTCGAGGGCGATGATAAGCTCTTTGAGAGCGAGTTCTCTCCGCTCTATGCCATGGGTCTGATGGCACGGCGCATCCCGAGAAAGAAAGCCGGAACCAACGACGAGATTGCATCGGTCGCGGCATTCCTGGCCAGCTCCGACGCCGACTTTGTCAATGGCGCAAATCTGCGCGCAGACGGCGGCTTTGAGCTGTTCTACGGCTTCAGAGATTAAGGGGGCGCATTGAGATGAAAAAACCGTTTGATCTGACCGGTAAGGTCTATATTGTCACTGGCAGCGGCAAGGGCATCGGCAAGGGTATCGTGCGTTGCTTTGTCAAGTCCGGAGCCAAGTGCTGCATCAACTGCAACTCCAACGCCGCCATGGCGGAGGAGACCCTCAAGGAAATTCAGGCCATCGGCGGTGAGGACTGCGCATTCGTCTATCAGGCGGATGTTTCCGATCCGGAGCAGGCCAAGGCCATGGTTAAGGCGACCTATGAGCGCTTCGGGCGCATCGACGGTCTGGTCAACAACGCTGCGCTTCAGAAGCAGTGGATGCTGGGCGAATATCCGCTCAAGGACTATGACCTGCTGATGCACGTCAACCTCGGCGGCTACATCAACATGATGCAGGCGGTTCTGCCTTATCTGAAGGAGACCAAGGGTTCCATCACCTGCATTTCCTCTGTCCACGGCAAGCGCCCCACCGACTTCGACCCGGTGTACGCCATGACCAAGGGCGGCATGCACATGCTGATGCGTGAAGCTGCCATCGAGTTCGCCAAGTACGGCGTGCGCGTGAACATGATCATGCCTGCGGGCGTGAAGATCGAGTTCAAGAGCGGCAATCCGCGCCCCTTCCCGAAGGCAAGCTTTGAGCTGCCTCGGGAGTTCTATGAGAAGTATCCTGCCTATCCGCTGGGACGTATCGGCCTGCCGGATGACGATGGTTGGGCTTGCGTCTACCTGGCCTCCGAAGAGGCGGAGCACATCTCCGGCGCTTGCCTGCGTGCAGACGGCGCGGCCATGCTGCTGTAATTTCGCATTTTAAGGGATTTCCACAAAACGGAAGTCCCTTTTTTGTAAGGAGGCGATGGTGTGAAACGAATGCTGCAAAAGATGCTTTGCGTGGCAGCTGCGATCCTGATGCTGAGCGGCTGTGCGGAAAAGGAACCGAACACGCCCGATGTGCTGGTTCCTGCCGTGATGGTGGAAGGACAGGTCTATTGTACCACGGGAGAGGAGTTTCCCGGTGAGGTGGATGAGAGCGCTTTGCTGGGCAAGGTTTCCTCCGTCGTGCCGCTCAGCCAATGGCCGGAAAAGGAGGGCGAGGCCAACTTCGGCGAAACCGGCGCGCCCTATGCTCGGACGGAAGACGGGCTTGTCGTGCTGGTCGATCAGGAATGGACGCTGTTTACGCCCAAAGAGTAAACGAAAAAAGGCGTTGTCTTTGCCGGGAAACTGCAAAGACAGCGCCTTTTGTTTTTTTCAGTTGTCCGTCAGTCCCAGATCGCGCTCGAGTGCCAGCACGAAATTCATGTGCAGCTTCTGCTTTTCTGCCCAGAAGGCGCGCGCCAGCTCGGTGTACATCGGGTTGCGCTCGGGACGGCGGTAGAGCTTGCGGGTTTTGAAGCGCTCCAGTGTCCAGAGGTAGGATTGATCGGTCTTGGAGCCCTCCGCCATTGCATCCCAAACGATGCCCAGCGCGCCGCGCTCGTCGAGCATGTCCGCTTCCATCAGGATGATGTGCTCGATCGTGGTCTGGCCGGTTTGCAGCAGGTCGCGCTGCTGATGACCGGCGATCAGTGCGGCGGCGGTGTCCGCAAAGGCGGCGCTGTAACCGTGATGAACCAGATAGTCGCAGGCGATGTCCGCTCCCAGCAGATCATGCCCCTCCTTGAGCCGCTCCGGCGTGGCGCGAATCACGCCGATGTCATGGAAGAGTGTCGCCACCAGCGTCAGTTCTGCGTCTGCGTCCGGCCGGCAGGGGAGGATTCGCTTAGCCCAGCAGTAGCTGCGGTACATGTGATCTGCCCGGCTGCGGAAGGGGTAAGGGTCCAGAAATTGTTCCACTCCGCTCTCGTCCACCATGCGGCGAATGTCCTTCAGCATCGCTAAGTGTTTTGACTCCATCAGCGCGCCTCTTTCCTGAACATGAAGTTCATCATTTTTTTACAGTATAGCAGATGCGCTGAAAAAGACAATTCTTTTATGTCAAGTTTCGCTAAAAAATATTCCCCGGCGTGGGCAGCTCCTTGTGCAGAATCGTTTCGACCGCTTCGGATATGCGGTCGCAGGCGGCTTTTGCGGCGGAAAGATCGTCCGTCAGCAGTGCATCCTGCGTCTCCCGCAGCGCCAACGAGACCTCTTCCAAATCCTCGTGGATGGCGATGAACTGCCAGTGCGGCTCGGTTTTTTGCCATAGGGATTCGAACTCGGCAAGGCGCTGCCGAGTGGTTTCGGGATCATTTGGCAGCGCATCTGCCGCGGCCTGCGCGCAAGACGTCAGCTCCTGCGCCCGGTGCGCCATTCGGTCGATGCACACCGAACACGTCGCCACCAGCAGCAGCGCCAGCACGATCATTGCGATGTTCGTCCGCATCTTACCACCTCGCTTCTTCTGGCTTGAGCGCCTGCGCAAAGTGCACACGCTTTTCCTGCTTCTTCTGTGCGCAAATCACGCCGTCTGTATCGAGTGAGCAGAAATAGGTGTTTTCGATCCCCAGCTTGAAGCGGTGGAGCTGCTGCCGCAGCCAATCTGCGTTCAGCCCTGCGCTGCGCAGGCTGTCAGCCTGCAGCTTGCCGTCCAGGATCAGGTGCAGCGGCAGGTTTTCATAGGCGGGATGCAGATCCAGATCCTCCGGCGTAATATTTCGCTTGGCTGCAATGGGGAACACATTGACTTGCCCGGAGATTTCCAACACCGCGCAGCCCACCTCGCTCAGATTCTGGATGCCGCGCTCGCGCACCTGCTCCATCAGCGCCGGGATCGTAAAGCCCTGCTTTTCCATCGCTTTCTGGTCGATCACACCGTCCTTGACCAGGATCGTCGGACGGCCGGAGAGCAGCTCCCGCGCCTTTTCGCATTTGAGCACCAACAGGGAAAAGATTGCGTAGCACAGCATCAGTGCCGCCATCGGCAGCACGCCGTAGAGCAGCGGGATGCCCACGTCCGACATGGGCGTGGCTGCAAGGTCCGCGATGATGACCGTGAACACCAGCTCAAAGGGCTGGAGCTGGCCGATTTGCCGCTTCCCCATCAGGCGCATCAGCAAAATCACCAGCACATACAGCGCGAGCGCCCGCACAAACATCGTCAGCATTCGAATATATTCCTCCTGTTCCGCTTTTTCTGCACAGGTAGTTTGTGGAAAACGCGGGATTTTGATGCAGAACGTTTCACTTTTTTCGGAGATGTTTTTTTCAGCGGTGTTTACAATCTACAGAGTTTGTGATACGATTGGGATTGGACGCTTGCGGCGCACTGTGCCGGCAGGCAGATCAAACAGAAAGGGCAAGGGCGGAAAAAACGTGGCGAAACAAGAGAATTTGAAGGGCAACGGCATTACCGAAGGCGTGATCTGGAAGCAGCTGCTGCTCTACTTTTTTCCGATTTTGCTGGGAACTTTCTTCCAGCAGATGTACAATACCGTGGATGCGGTGGTGGTGGGTCAGTTTGTGGGCACGGAGGCGCTGGCAGCCGTCGGCGGCACGGCCGGCACGCTGATCAACCTGCTGGTGGGCTTCTTCGTCGGCCTGACCTCCGGCGCGACGGTCATCATCGCGCAGTTCTGGGGCAGCGGTGACATCCGCGGCGTGAGCAAAACCGTGCACACTGCTGTGGCGCTTTGCCTGGCCTGCGGCGCGTTTCTGACCGTGGTCGGCATCGCGCTCTCCCGTTGGGCGCTCTCCCTGATGAGCACCCCGGACGACGTGATCGAGCTTTCCGCGACCTATATGCGAATCTATTTTGCGGGCACGATCCCGTCCCTGATCTATAACATCGGCTCGTCGATTCTGCGCGCGGTGGGCGATTCCAAGCGCCCGCTCTATTTCCTGATCATCAGCTGCATCTGCAACATCATTCTGGACCTGGCCTTCGTTGTGGCGCTCAAACTCGGCGTTGCGGGCGTGGGCATTGCGACGATCCTCTCCCAGCTGATCAGCGCGGTGCTGGTCATGGCGACTCTGATGCGCTCCGAGACGGCGATTCGCTTTGTGCCGCGGCAGTTGGGCTTTTCCGGCAAGCTGTTGAAGGACATCGTCCGCATCGGTCTGCCCGCGGGCATGCAGTCCGTGCTGTATTCCATCTCCAACGCGATTCTGCAATCCACAGTCAACTCTTTCGGTACGACGGTCATCGCCGCCTACACGGCCTACGGCAAAATTGACGGTTTCTTCTGGATGGTCATCGGCGCGTTCGGCGTGTCCATCACCACCTTTGTGGGTCAGAACTTCGGCGCGCAGAAATACGACCGCATGCGCAAGAGCACGCGCGTTTGCCTGTGCATGGCCTTCGGCACGACCTTCCTGATTGAGGCGCTGTTCTATTTCGGCAGCAGCTTTGTTATGCAGCTCTTCTCCCGCGACCCGGCGGTGATTGAGCAGGGCGTGCGCATCGCGCAGCACCTGGCTCCCTTCCTGTGCCTATATGTCTGCGTGGAGATTCTTTCCGGCACCCTGCGCGGCACCGGCGACAGCATTGTGCCCATGATCATCACCTGCGGCGGCATCTGCCTGCTGCGTGTCTGCTGGGTGGCCTTTGTCGTGCCACACCACCACGAACTGCTGACGGTGCTGGACAGCTACCCCGTCTCCTGGGGACTTGCGTCGCTGCTGTTCATCCTGTATTATCTGTTTGGCGGCTGGCTCAAACGGCGCAAAAAAGCCATGGGCTTCCCGCTTGAAGAATCTGCAAAAAATGCTTGACAGATTCCGTAACCCATGGTATCATATATCATGTTCCCGGTGATTGGGACATGATTCGGTTCGTTGGCTCAGTTGGTAGAGCACATCGTTCACATCGATGGGGTCACTGGTTCGAGTCCAGTACGGACCACCATGAAAAGCTTTTATCTTGCAAAAGGTAAGAGCTTTTTATTTTGTTTTGAGAAGAGGATCGAGATGAAACTGTTTCGATATCGGAAGCCTTCGATGAAAACGGCATTGGGCATTACAAAAGCGAAGCGGGCTGTTGCCCGGGCAACGGGAATCCCGACGACAAAAGCAGGGCGAAAGCGCAAGGCGCTGAATGCTGTGACAGGCGGTGCATACGGGAAAGTGCAAAGGGCTCGGGCAGCGGTAAACCGTCCGATAAAGCGTGCAAAACATCCGGCGACTTGTCTTGGGTGCATTGTTTGGGTGCTGAGTGTGTCCGTGGGGATTTGCGTATTGTGCCTGGTCTTGTTTTGAAAAATGTTGAAAAAGAATTTGAGATAGAAAAGGGGTTCTCTCGCAAAATGCGGAGAGAACTCCTTTTTATGCTTTATGCCCGCCGATCTGGCTGTTGCGCTGGCGGGCGGTGGCGCCGTCTTCGAGGTTCATGCCCTTGAGGATGGCATTTTTGCCGTAGCGGTGCTTGATGGTGAGGAGGGCTTCCTGAATCTGGCGCTCACGGGCCTGCTTGGCCTCGTCGGCGGCACGACGGGCATTCTCGGCGGCATAGTCGGTGAAGAGATCAAGCTGCTCGGGGGCGGAGAGAGGCGGAACGTCACTCTCGCGGAGCAGGCGGTTGGCGGAGATGGAAAAGCGGCGCACCAGCAGAAGCGGATTGGCGACGCGGTCGAAGATTTCCGTCACAGCCTGAACGATGCGGCGGGTGGAGGAGGTGTGGCGCTCCAGCGTGGCCGTGCCGTGCGCGTGCCGGGGGATTTTGCGGCCATAGCGGTCGGTGATGATCTCACCGCGGTAACGGCTGCGGATTTCCGGGCGGGAGAGATTTTCCACATCGTAGCCGATGTCCAGCGTGAGCTGATCGGTCACGATGCGCTTGTCTACCAGATCCAACGCCAGCAGATCGGCCATTTCCCGCACGACCAGCCGCGCTTTGTCAAAGGGATAGGGCTCTTGCAGCACCTGGCCGGAGCAGATGCTGTTGGTGGAGGGGCGGTAGGCCTTGATGTCCGCCAGCGTGCAGGGTTCCCAACCCCAGGCGTGGTCGATGAGCAGCTCCGCGTTGACGCCGAAGAGCTTGTAGAGCAGGTCCTCGTTGTGATATTGTCCGGGGCCGCCCAGCGAACAGCGGGCGATATCGCCCATCGTGTACATTCCGTAGCGTTCCAGCTTGCGCGCAATGCCGCCGCCCACGCGCCAGAAATCGGTCAGCGGCCGGTGCGACCAGAACTGCCTGCGATAGCCCATCTCGTCAAGCTCCGCAATGCGCACGCCGTTTTGATCCGGCGGAATGTGCTTGGCGCCGATGTCCATGGCGATTTTGCAAAGATAGAGGTTTTCGCCGATGCCCGCCGTGGCTGTGATGCCGGTGTTGTTCAGTATGTCCAGTATGATGCGCATGGCGAATTCCCGCGCGGTCAGGCCGTTGGTCTTGAGATAGGGCGTTGCGTCGATGAATACCTCGTCGATGGAATAGACGTGAATATCGTCCGGCGAGACGTATTTTAAGTAGATTTCATAGATTTTCGTGCTGGCGGCGATGTAGCGCGCCATTTGCGGCGGGGCGATCAGATAATTCAGCTCCCATTCGGGATGTGCCGCCAGCTCCTCCGCATCCCAGGAGGAACCGACGAAGGTCTGCTTCGGCGCGGAACGCCGCCGCTGCGCGTTGTGGAGCTTCACCTTCTGCACGACCTCGAACAGCCGCGCGCGCCCCGGTATGCCGAGCGTCTTGAGCGAGGGCGAAACGGCCAGGCAAATGGTCTTTTCCGTTCGGCTGGCGTCTGCCACGACCAGGTGCGTGCGCATCGGGTCCAGCCCGCGGTCGATGCACTCGACGGAGGCATAGAAGGATTTGAGGTCAATGGCGATGTAAGCGCGCTTTTCCATGACGGGCAGCCTCCCTTCAAGACGTTTATGTGTTCTCCTAATCAGTGTAACGCGGCGGGGCAAACTCGTCAAGCGTTCAAGGCGAAGTTTTGAATGAGTGAAGGCTGCGGTTGAATGGTGGTTAAAGAGGATATACAGAAAAGTTAAAACATGAACTTGAAATATTTGAAATTCACTATTGACAATATTGAAGGTGTGCTTTACAATATCCTCAACAGATGAGAGAACTCGCTGGGAGAAATGGGTATGTCTCCGAAAAACAGATTGCATTTACGGGAAAACTTTGCCTTTTTGCTGGACGGCTGCAAAAAATACGAGCCGACGGTGTTTGTGTTGTTCGCGCTTTTCACGGTATGCAGCGCGCTGCTGCCGTTTGTGTCGGTGCTGCTGCCCAAGGTGCTGGTGGCGGGACTGGAACAGAAATGGGCGCTGAACCGCATCCTGCTGGGTGCAGGCATGCTGGGCGCGGCGGGCATGGCGCTGGGCGGCGGGCAGGCTTGGGCGCAGGCGATGTTTTCTGTGCGCGTCATCAGCGTGCGGCTGAAGATGTGCAGTGTGTACAATGCCAAGGTGATGCGGATGCGCTTCGACCGCATAGAGGACCCGGAAGAGCTCAAGCGCATCGCGCTGAGCCGGCAAGCCTTCTGGGGCAACGATTATGGCGTCGAGGGCGTGATGCACAAGATATTTGACAACGTCGGCGTGCTGATCTCGCTGCTCGGCCTTGCGGCGATGCTTACCGCACTGCATCCGGCGGTGGCGCTGATCGTGGCGGCGGGCGCTGTGGTCAGCTTCCTGCTCAACCGCAGGGCGGCAAAGCTGGAGGAACAAAAACAGCCGGAAAGCGCGGATATGCGCCGTCAGCTCGATTACATGAGCAATCTTTCGCAGGATTTCAGCTTCGGCAAAGACGAGCGGCTCTACGGCATGCGCGGGTGGATTCTCGGGCGGTTTGACGGCCTGATCCGCAAGGCGGACGGATTGGAAAAAAACCTGAAAAAAGCGCACCTGCCGCGCGTGTTGGCGGACGGCCTGTTCGTGCTGCTGCGCGAAGGCGTGGTCTACGCAGTGCTGATCGCGATGACGGTTTCGGGGAAGCTGGCGCTTTCGGATTTTGCAATGTATTTCGCGGCGGTGGCGAGCTTTTCCACGCTGCTCAACCGGCTGCTCAGCGAAATCGCCCGCTTGCCGGTGGAACTGAAAAAGGTCGATTTGATACGGCAATTCGTGACGGAGAAAGATGTGCAGAAGAACATACTCCCTTTGCCGAAGCAGCGCCCGCTGGGGTTGGAATTCAAGGACGTGAGCTTTGCCTATCATGACGGCAAAAAGGTGATCGAGCACATGAATCTTTCGATCCGGCCGGGCGAGAAGGTCGCCGTCGTGGGACTCAACGGCGCGGGCAAGAGCACACTGGTCAAGCTCCTGACTGCGCTGTACCGGCCGACAGAGGGAAGAATACTGGCGGGCGGCACCGATCTGGCAAGACTTGAACGGGAAGAGGTGTTCAAGCTCTTTACCACGCTCTATCAGGATGTTCATGTCTTTGCCATGACAGTGGCGGAGAACGTCGCCATGCAGCCGAAGGAGCGCATCGACCGCCGCCGTGTGCAGCGCTGCCTGGAAATGGCGGGGCTTTGGGAGAAGATTCAATCGCTGCCCGGCGGCATGGACGCGATGCTGCTCAAGAACATTGATCTAAATGGCGTGGAGCTTTCCGGCGGGCAGACCCAGCGGCTGGCGCTGGCGCGGGCGATTTACCGGGATGCACCGGTGCTCGTGCTGGATGAGCCGACCGCCGCGCTCGACCCGCTGGCGGAATATGACCTTTATCAACGCTTTGCGGAGCTTTCCGAAGGGCGCACGTCGATCTTCATCTCGCATCGGTTGTCGTCCACGCGCTTTTGCGACCGCATCCTTCTGCTGGAGGACGGGCGCATCGTCGAGAGCGGCACGCATGACGAATTGATGCGGCAAAACGGAAAATATGCAGCGCTGTTCCGCGTGCAGGCACAGTATTATCAGGAGGAGGGTGTACAGGATGAAGCGGTTTGATTGGAAGGATTTCTGGAATGGTGTGCTGGGCGCAATGCACGGCATGACCGCCACGCGGCTGTGCGACCGCGAGCAGGTGCAGATATTCGGCGCGATGCGCCCCTGCGGACGGGGAGGCGGCGCGCTGTGAGTGAAGAACGAAAAAAAGCCTTCGGCTTCCGCGCCACCATGCGCACACTGAAGCTCTCGCTGCAAATCATGGTGAAATATCAGCCGTCCTATCTGTTTTTGCTGCTGGCGGCGGGGCTTGCGGAGGCGGCTAAGCCCTTTGTGGCGGTGCTGCTGCCCAAGCTCGTGTTGGAGGAATTGAGCGGGGCGCGCAACCCTGCACGTTTGCTGCTGCTGACGATCGCGGCGGCGGGGTTTTCCGGTCTGATCTATTGGCTGAGCGGCTATCTTTCGCTGCGGCGGGATCGGGCGAACGCGAAGTTCAACAACCTGACCGACCGCGTCCTGGCGGACCGCACGCTGACGATGGATTATCCTTATCTGGAGGACCCGGAAGTGCTCAAAATGGTGCAGCAGTTCATGCAGGGGCGCATGACGCAGGGCGGCCTGGCGGGCGCGTTCGGCTGGGCGCTGGGCAACGGGCTGCCCGCATTGCTGACGGCGCTGGGGATGCTGTTCATCCTCGCGCGCCTGTCCGGCGGTTTGCTGGGTTTGCTGCTGGCAGCTACGGCGGTGTCGCTGGTGCTGCTGCGCTTGCAGGTGAAATACCTAAGCGGTATGACGATGGAGATGGCGGACGGCAACCGGATTTTGAGCTATCTGTTTTCGATCTTTACGGATTTTTCCTACGGCAAGGACATTCGTTTGTTTGAAGCGGAGCCGCTGATGACCACGCGGATGAAAGACACGGTGGACGAACTCTGGCGGGTGTGCTTCGGCAACTACACCAAATCCGGCGCATGTCAGGCGGGACGTGCGGCGATTGCGCAGGGCGTTGTCGCGCTGATTTACGCGATGCTGGCGGTGCAGACCGTGCAAAAGGGGCTTTCCATTGCAGATTTTGTGATGCTGACGGCGGCGGCGGTGAGCTTTGCCTCGTCCGTCATGACCGCAGTGACTTCGGCGATGAATTTCTACGGAGCGCTAAAGATGGTCGCGCCCTTCGGGGAATACATGAACTTGCCGCCGGTGCTTTCACAGGGCAGCGAACCTGTGCCCGAATTAACGGGGGAGGACGCCGTGGTGTTCGACCATGTGTCCTTCACCTATCCAAGAGCGGCGGAACCCACGCTCAAGGACCTCTGCTTCACCATCAAAAGAGGCGAGCGGCTGGCGGTGGTCGGTGAAAACGGCGCAGGCAAGACCACGATGATCAAGCTTTTGCTGCGGCTCTACGAACCGGACGAGGGCACGATCTATCTGGGCGGCAGGGACATCCGCACCATGAGCCGTGAGGAAACTCTGAAGCAATTTGCCGTGGTGTTTCAGGACTTCAAGCTGCTGGCCTTTTCGGTGAAGGAGAATATTTGCATCGGACCGGACGGGGATGAGGAGCGTCTGCACGAAGTGCTGCGCAAGCTCGACCTGGATAAGGTGCTGGAAAGCACGCCGCACGGGGCGGAAACCTCGGTCTATCGGTTGTTTGACGAGGAAGGCGTGGAGTTTTCCGGCGGCGAGCGGCAGAAGATGGCCATTGCCCGCGCGCTTTACAAGGATTCGCCCATCGTGGTGATGGACGAGCCGACCGCAGCGCTCGATCCCATCGCGGAGGCAGAAATCTATGGGCATCTGAATCAGCTCGTGGAGCACAAGACCGCGCTGTTTATCTCCCACAGACTGTCCTCCTGTAAGTTCTGCGACCGCGTGGCGGTGTTTGAAAACGGCGGCGTGACGCAGTGCGGCTCCCATAAGGAGCTGATGGCGCAGGAAGGGCTTTACCGCCGGATGTTCGCGGCGCAGGCGCGGTATTACGTTTGATACAGCCATTGAAAAAAGGACGTGTCGTTCAGAGAAGAAAACGACTTCTCATTGAACGATGCGTCTTTTTTTGATTGAAATAAATTGAATGAATTTACAGCTATATACTTCAAAATACACTTTTCCTGCGCTATATGGAAAACTTGGAAATACATGGAGGCATAAGCCGGGACAGGAAAGCATAGAGGTTCTTGTGTGAAAAGGAGGAAGGAACATGACGGAAAAGGAAATCCGCCGCCTGACCCGCGCAGAATTGCTGGAAATGCTGATCCGCCAGAGCCAGGAGCTGCAAAGGGCGCAGAAAGAACTGAAAGCCGCTGAGGAAGCGCTTTGCAGCCGCCGGATTGCGTTGGATGAGGCGGGATCGATCGCGGAAGCTTCGCTGCGGCTCAACGGCGTGTTTGAGGCCGCGCAGAACGCCTGTGAGCAATATACGGAAAACATCCAAAACTTGAGCCGGCGGCAGGAGGCGGTTTGTGCGCAGCGGGAGCAGGAGAGCCGTGAAAGGGCGGAGGAAATGCTGAAGAAAGCGCAGGTGCAGGCCGATCAAACGGTGCAGGAAGCCGAAGCCCGCTGCGCGGAGATGCTCCGCAAGGCCGAGCAGGATTCAAACGCCTATTGGGAAAGGGTCTCCCGCAAGATGGAGAGCTTTTATCGGGAGCATGAGGAATTGGCAGATCTATTGAAAGCTACGGAGAGAAAAGCAAAGGCATGAAAAAATCAGCAAAGGAAATCCCGTCTCTGGATCAGCTGCAAACCGAGCTTGCGCGCGTGCGCTATCGCAGCCGCTACCGCAGCGCGCTGCGCAGCACAATCTGCACGCTGATCGTGGCGGCGGCTGTGGCTGTGCTCGTGGCCACGATCTGGATGCCGGTTTTGCAGATTTACGGCAGCTCCATGACACCGACGCTGCGGGAGGGCGATATCGTCGTCTCGATCAAGGAATCGGATTTTGCCGCGGGCGACCTCGTCGCTTTTTACATAGGAAACAAAATCCTCGTCAAGCGCTGCATCGCGTTGCCCGGGCAATGGGTGGACATGGATGAAAACGGCAGCGTCTATGTGGACGGCCGGCGGCTGGAGGAAGATGATTTGACGGAGAAAGCGGTGGGCGACTGCGATCTGGAACTGCCCTATCAGGTGCCGGAAAACCGCTATTTCTGCATGGGTGACCACCGCTCGACCTCGGTGGACTCCCGCAGCAGCACGGTTGGCTGCGTTTCGGAAGAACAGATCGTGGGCAAGATCGTGTTCCGTGTCTGGCCGCTGAATCAGATGGGCCGTCTCAAATAGGGGAGGTGAAGGCTGGATGGATGCGAATTTGCGGCGCGGTTTGCAGCGCCTGACTCGGATGGAGCGGAGAAAGCGGCGCAGACGAACCATCGTCACGGTGCTGGCCGCAGTGATGGTGTTCTGCACGGCTTACGCGCTGATCCTGCCCGCCATCACGCTGGAACATTCCTGCGGCATTCCCGAGCATCAGCACACCGAGGAATGCTTTGCTTCCGGACCTTCCTGCACCTATTGCGCGCACCGGCATGCGCAGGATTGCTACGACGGCAGCGGCGCACTGAGCTGTGGGGAAGCGGGCTTCGTCGTACATCGCCATGACGTCGCCTGTTACGATGCGAGCGGCAAGCTCTGGTGCAGTCTGCCGGAGATCGAAGTGCATACGCATAGCGCAGGTTGTTATGCGCAGCCCGCCGCCGATGAGAAGGAAGAACCGCTGCCGGAAACGACAACGGAGCCTGAACCTGCCGCAGAGCCGACAGATCCCGTGACGGAAGAAACGTCGGCTGCAAAGGAAACGTCCGCTGATCTTCCTGTGCAGCAGAGTGCGCAGAGCATGGAAGAACCGGCGGAGGCGGCTGCTATCGCTGAACTGGCACGGCCTGCCGAACCCGTGCCGGTCTGCGGCAAGCCGGAGATCCAGCTCCACGAGCATACAGACGCCTGCCGGGACGCAAACGGTGCGCTGGCCTGCGGGAAGTTGGAGGTACTGGAACATCAGCACAACGAAGCCTGCCTGACGCAGGGCGGGGATGAGCCGATTTGCGGGCTGGAAGAGCACAACCATGCCAAGGATGATGTCTCCACACTGACTGAGGAAGAACAGGCGCAGGCCAAAGCGGTGGAGGCGCAGATTGCCGCGCTGCCCGATATCAAGGACGGGCAGGAAAAGTTGGAGCAGACCGTGGAGAATGCCGCGGCGCGCGCACTTTACCGCCGGATCAGCGATGTGCTGGCCGCGGCGCGCAAGAACTATGACGCCCTGACCGACGGGCAGAAAAAGGCTGTGTCCAACGCGGAGAAGATGATTGCGCTGGAAAAGGCGTGGGCGGAGGTTAAAGCCCCTGCGCTTGAAGCCTTGCAGGATGATGCCGCCTTCGTGGCAGAGCTTTCGGTGAGCACAGGCATGCTGAACGAGCCGAAGGGAGCGACGGCGGCGCGCAGCGTGCAGTACGTGCTGAGCATGAAGCTCAGCCCCTATCGTGCGGAGGACGAATACGGCGCGGCGAATGTGCGCATCGAGTGCGTGTTGCCGCTGACGGCGGAACAGGCGGCGTTCGACCTTGCACAGATGTCCTGGCTGGAAAACGCGGCTGTTGCGGCGGAAACCTGCGAATGGAATGGCGTGATGCAGCCCTGTCAGGTGCTGGCGGGCACTTACCGCCTGAGCGGGAAGGACGGCGCGGCCGTGATTCCCGGGGAATACACGGAACCCATCGTCGTGGCGCTGCAGAAGACTGCGCCCGGCGCAAGCCTTTCGCTGCAAATCAGCGCAGCGCTGGAGCAGAACACCTGGGATGGCGTCTGTGCGGCGCACGGCACAGCGGAAAAGCGCACCGTGACCACTGCGCCGATGATCGTTCGCGCAGAGCTGACCGAGGAAGAAATGCAGCAGATCGGCGCACAGTTCGCTGCGGAGATCGAAGTGTTGGAAACAACCGCCGCGCAGGAGGGTGAAGCGCTCTCCGACGAGACGATGGCCGCGATCGAAGCGCTGCGTGTCCGGCTGGAAGAAGCCCTTGCGCTGGGCGAGCTCACCGAGGAAAGCTTCACGGCGTTGATCGCGCGGCTCGATGTGCTGCTCTACGGTAGCGACCTCAATTCCATCGCGGAGGCTGCGGTGGGCACGAACTGGATGCTCCTGCGCGACAGCGGCTGGTTTGAGGAATACAGCAGCAGCGCCTGCGCAGTACAGAAGGAAGCGGTGCGGATGCCGTCTCTTGCGGTTGCGGCACAGGATAGCACGCCTTCGGGTGTGCAGGTGAATAACCCCGGCGGAGAAACCAGGAACGACGAGGACGGCGTAGCGGTGAGCAAGACCATTGCCGGGACGGAGCTGGAGAATGTGTTTGACATCACGCTTCGCGTTCGGACCAGCCAGAGGATTGAGGAAGTCGTCAAGGAACCGGATATGGCCGTCGTGATCGTGATGGATATTTCGAACACGATGAATTCAAAATTTGGCAATTCTACCCGATATAAGGCGGCAATGGATGCGGCAGAACAGTTCCTTGACCATTTTGCGGAGAATAACTCGCTGGGAATCAGCAAGGTCGGCTATGTCGCATTTAATACCGATGCGCATAAGATTTTTGATCTGCAAGCCTGCGCAAACAGAGATCAGACAAAAACATTGAAAAACATCATGAGGACGCAGACCGGAAATATCATAAATGCAAGCGGATATAACGGTTCGCACAGTCGATTTACGAACATCGAGGCTGGTTTGAAGCTGGCGCAAGATATGCTGAGCGGAGCAGCTAATCAGAATAAATTCATCATCTTCCTGAGCGACGGTTTCCCGACGACCTATATCAGTTCCGGTTATTTCGGATATGACCCATATGATTCTGCGGGGGAAAGATTCAGAGATCACGTTTTGAATAAGCCCTGCGCTTATGGCACGAGTTACTCTGATGAAGCGGCCATTCGTGCCGGAAATATGGCCCATTCGATCAAAGGCAGCGGTACGACGATCTTCTCTGTCGGCGTGGATGTGGGCGGGCAGACGATACAACAATACATTGCTCAGAGTGAGAAAGCTAACGGATTCTCCGTCGTGGATCGCACGGGAACAACCTACGAAATCGGTGACGCAACCAGCACGGAAGCCTACAAGAACTGGCTGCGCGTCAGCATCGGTTCCGGTTATTACTATGACAGCACCAATGCCGAGGGGCTGAAGGATGCCTATAACGACATCTTCCAGCAGATTAAGGAAACCACGCAGATCAGCAGCGAGGCCGACTGGGTGGCCAGCGACCCGCTGCCGGCGCCTGAAAACGTGCGGAATGTGGAGTTCATCGGTCTCTACGACAAAAACCGCAGTCAGTGTGGTGATGAAGTACGCGGCACACACGACGAAAGTGCGGAAAACACCGCGAAGTTCGAGAACGACACGATTCATTGGGATTTGAAGAACTCCGGCTATACTTTGCAGAACGCGGGCGACGGAAAGACCGCTTATACCTACGAACTGGTCTACCGCGTGCGCCTGGAAAATGAACAGTGCAGCTTCAAAGAAGAAGCGATTTATCCCACCAATGATAAAACAACGCTGACCTACCGCATTGTGAGCTCGACGGGAGTATCGGACAAAAAGGAGATCGAATTCCCGATTCCGTCGGTACACGGTTACTTAGGTGAGCTGGAATTCACCAAGAGGGACAACCGCGGCAACGCGCTGCCCGGCGCGGTGTTCACGCTCAGCCACGACAACGCGAAGTGCCCTGTCTGCCGCGGCGACGGCAAAACCAGCGTCTCTGTGCCGGAGCAGACGGCAACGTCTGGCACGGACGGCGAGGTGAGCTTTACCGACATTCCCTCCGGGCACACCTACATCCTCAAGGAAACAACGGTGCCCGCGGGCTACGCTGCAAACGGCGATACCTATCGGGTGGCTGTGGCCTACGATAAGGTTTCCGTCACGGTCACGCATCCCGACAAAACGACGGGAACCTGGGGAGAAAACGCCGCCGTCGTCAACAATACCTATTACGAACTGCCCTCCACCGGCGGGGCCGGTACGCTTCCGTTTACCGCAGGCGGACTGCTGATCGCAGGATCGGCTGCACTCCTGTTGGCAAAATACACCCGGCGCAGAAGGGAGAATCACACGTCTTTCTGAAGCCGCAAAAAACGTCAACAAATTATTCAAGAAAGGGAATGAGGAGTTTATGAGGAACGCAAAAAAGCTGGCCGGCCTGCTGCTGGCGCTTGCAATGCTGCTGACGCTGACGGTGAATGTATTCGCCGCAGGTGAGGGAAGCATCACGATCGACAACGCGGTTGTGGATCAGACCTATACCATCTATCGGATGCTCGACCTGGAAAGCTATGACGCGCAGAGCGGCGCGTATGCCTACAAAGCGAATGCTGTTTGGAAAGCCTTTGCTGAAAGCACGGACATTAAAGACGTGTATCTTGCAACCAATGAGCTGGGCTATGTAACCTGGGTGAAGGGCGCTGATGCGGCGGCCTTTGCCAAACTGGCGCAGAAATATGCTGCGGATAACAGCATCGTGAATCAGGGCGTGAAAAAGGCGGATTCCACGACGGTCAAATTCGAGGGCCTTGACCTTGGTTATTACCTTGTCGATTCCACGCTGGGCACGCTGTGCGCGCTGAATACGACCAATCCTGATGTGACGATGAAGGAAAAGAATGCCGCACCCACCAACGAAAAGAAGGTGGAGGAGGATTCCAACCACCAGTTTGGTGACAAAAACGATGCGGACATCGGCCAGACCGCGAACTTCCGCAGCACCGTCACCGCGCAGGCCGGCACACAGAACTACATCTTCCACGATCAAATGTCGGCAGGCTTGACCTTTGATGGAGCTGACAGTGTGAAGGTTACGCTGAACGGCACTGCGGTTAACATGGCGAATTACACGGTAAAGACGACCGAACTTGGAGACGGTTGCACCTTCCATGTCGTATTCACGCAGGCTTTCTGCGATGCCCTCAAGGCAAATGACAGCATCGTGATTTCCTACACCGCGACGGTGAATAATCAGGCGGTCATTGGCGACAATGGCAACGACAACGAGAGCAAGCTGACCTATGGTGAAAATGGTCAGTTTACGACTGCGCCCGATCAGACCAAGACCTATACCTGGAAATTTGGCGTATTCAAGTATGAACTGAAGGATGGCAACGAGACTGCTCGTCCCGATGCGAAGTTTGTGTTGTACAAGAACGAGGAAGGAAAAAAGCTGTACGCGCAGGCCGATGAAAACTATAAAATCACCGGATGGACGGACGATAAGACGAAGGCAACGGTATTTATTTCTCCTGCGGACGGCAAGTTCACGATCTCCGGACTGGACAGCGATACCTACTATCTCGAAGAAATCGAGGCCCCTGCGGGTTACAATGTGCTCAAAGAACCCGTCGTGGTGACGATTAACAACGAGGGGAAGGTCAACGTTTCGGAAGAGAACCCCCATGGTATTGACGAGGTCAAGGTGCTGAACCAGACCGGCGCGGAGCTGCCCTCCACCGGCGGAGCGGGCACAACGGTGTTCTATGCGGTTGGCTCGGCGCTGGTGCTGGCGGCGGTGGTGCTGCTCGTGACCCGCAAGCGCATGAGTGCAAAGAACTAAGACGCAAAGAGGATTGCCGCTGCGGCGTTGGGAAAGGTTTCCCTCGCGCACAGCGGCAGGGAGAATCCTGCAATGAATAAAAAAAGCAATCGCGTGATGACGCTGCTGCTCGTGCTGGCGCTCCTTGCAGGACTGTTCCTGCTGCTGTACCCCACCGTCAGCGATTATTGGAACTCACTCCACCAGACACGCACCATCACCAGCTACGCCGAAAACGTGGCGCAGCTCGACCGCACGGAATATGAGGAGATGTGGGCTGCCGCGCATCGGTACAACCGCACGCTGCCAAAGCGGGAAAACGCCTTTGCTCTGACGGAAGAGCAGAAGCGGGAATATGAAAGCCTGCTCAATGCCTCCGGCAACGGCGTGATGGGGATTGTCGAAATCCCGAAGATCGGCTGCGCGCTGCCCATTTATCACGGCACGGACGACGCGGTGCTGCAAATCGCCGTGGGGCATCTGGAATGGTCGAGCCTGCCCGTGGGCGGCGAGGGGACGCACTGCGTGCTTTCCGGCCATCGGGGGCTGCCCAGCGCCAGGCTGTTCACCAATCTGGATCAGCTGGCCGTGGGTGACCGCTTTCTGCTCCGCGTGCTCGACGAGACGCTGACCTATGAGGTGGATCAGATTCTGATTGTGGAGCCGCAGGAGGTCGCCGCGCTGGGCATCACGGAGGGTGGGGATTCTTGCACGCTGGTGACGTGTACGCCCTATGGCATCAACACCCACCGGCTGCTCGTGCGCGGGCATCGCGTGGAAAACGATGCGCAGGCCAAGGCCGTCCGCGTGACGGCGGATGCGCTGCAGATCGAGCCGCTGCTCGTCGCGCCGATTGCGGCGATCCCGCTGTTGGTCATTCTGCTGGCGGTATTGCTGCTGACCGAACAGCGAAACGGATCATCAAGGAGGTGACGCGGAGTGCAGAAGAGAGGAATGGCGGCGATTCTGCTGACGCTGGTGCTGCTGGCCGCACTACTGCCCCGGGCGCTGGCGGCGAGGCGTGTGGACCTGAACCGTGAACTGCAGCTGCATCTTTCCTATCAGAAGGACGGCGCGGCGCTTGCCGGGGCGCAGGTTTCGATCTACCGCGTGGCAGAAATGGAAGAAACCGGCGCGCTGACCGCGACAAAGGAATTCGGCACCTTTTCGGTGGATATCCGCGGGAAAAACGACGAAAAATGGCGCGAGCTTGCTGCAACGATGGAGGCGGCAGTGCTGCGGGACAAGATGCAGCCCTTTGCTTTTGGCAGAACCGATGTGGACGGAAAGCTCTTGTTTCCGCAAAAAGGCGGATCAAAGCTCATGCCGGGGCTGTATCTCGTGCGGACAGATAGGCTTCAGCAGGGCGGCTATTGGTACGATAGCGCGCCGTTCTTCGTGATGCTGCCGGAGCAGGACGAAAAGAGCAACGAATGGGTTTATGACGTGACGGCCAACGCCAAACCGGAAAAGACAGCGATTCCTTCTCAGCCGGAAACCGCTGTGCGCAAGGCGCTCAAGGTTTGGCAGGACGCGGGGCATGAAACTCTTCGCCCGAAGAGCATCACCGTGCAGTTGATCCGCGGCGACGGCGTGGTTTGGGATACCGTGACGCTGAGCGAGCAGAACAACTGGCGGTACACCTGGGAAGGGCTGGATGCAAGCTATCGCTGGACAGCCGCGGAGGTCACGCCGGAGGGCTATTGCGGAACCGTGATGCAGGAAGGAATCACCTTTGTGCTGACCAACACCTATTCCGGCACTCGGCCGCCGGAAACGCCGGATAAACCGTCTGAGCCGGGGCGCTTGCCGCAGACGGGGCAGTTCTGGTGGCCGGCGCTTGCACTGGCAGCGGCAGGGCTTGCGTGTGTTGCGGTGGGATTGCTGCGCAGAAGGGGCTCCTAAGAGGCGTAACAAGCGCGGCAGAGGCTGGATTCTTCCCACCATTGTGCTGATGCTGGGGGTGGGCTGACGGCGTTCAGCCTGCTCGATGCCAATCGTGCGGCGCATCCCGGCGCTAAGCTTGGAGCTGCCGGCGCAGAGCACTTGGAACTATCCGAACCTGCGCGCATCGCCCTCCCGCTATCAGGGCTCGGCCCATGACGGTACGTTGATCGTGGTTGGGCACAATGATTCTTCGCACTCTGGGAATCTGAAGCAGCTGCACGAGGGCGATGCGGTTTTCTTTGAGGGCGCAGACGGCAACCGCTTCCACTACGAGGTACGAGGTTGCGGAGATCGAAATTCTTTCACCGGACGCGGTGGAGGAAATGACGGAGGATGACGGGGACCTGACGCTGTTCACCTGTACGTTGGGCGGCGGCAGCCGCGTGACGGTGCGCTGCGTTTTAACGGAATCCGCGTGAAAAAAGCAATTGCGAAAAAGCCTGAGAAATAGTATAATAACATCATCAACGTGTGGTCTTTGACGGATGTAAATCCAGTTGAGCGGCCGCACGTTGATTTTTTGTCCGCACAAAGACGTAAGTCCAGCCCGAAAGCGCGCTGTCTTTTCGCAAGAGGAAAGATAGCGCGCTTTTTTGGACGAAAGAAGAGGAGAGAAAGGTTTTATGGAAAAGGAAAATACACTGGGAACCGCGCCGATCGGCAAGCTGCTCGTGCATTTTGCTGTGCCGTGCGTGCTGTCGATGCTCGTCAGCGCACTTTATAACATTGTCGATCAGATTTTCATCGGCTGGGGCGTGGGGTATCTGGGCAACGCGGCGACCAATGTCGTCTATCCCTTCACGGTGCTGGCGTTGGCCGTTGCGCTGATGATCGGGGACGGCAGCGCGGCGCTGTTCAGCCTGTCGCAGGGCGCGGGGGATCAGGAGACAGCGCGCCGCAGCGTGGGCAGCGGCATCGTGCTGGCGCTGATTGCCTCCGTTGTGCTGACGACGGCGGGATTGCTGCTGCGCGACCCGCTTTTGCACTTGTTCGGCGTGACGGATTCGTGCTATAATTATGCTGTGGAATACATGACGGTGATCACGGCGGGCATACCGTTTTATATCTTTACTTCGGCGATGAACGGCGTGATCTGTGCAGACGGTTCGCCGCGGTATGCGATGATTTCCACCGTCGTGGGCGCAGCATTGAACTTGATTCTCGACCCCGTCGCCATTTTCGCGCTGAACATGGGCGTGCGGGGCGCAGCGCTGGCCATCATCATCGGGCAGATCGTCACCTGCATCCTCTCGGCGCTTTACTTCCGCAAGCCCAAGACCTTTGCACTGGATCGCCGCGGCTTTGTTTTGAGCGGCAAGATCTCCGGCAGGGTGCTTCAGCTGGGCGTGACCAGCCTGGTCATTCAGGTCGCCATCGTCGTCGTCATGAGCGTGGCCAACAACATGGTCGGCCGCTACGGTCCGGAGTCGGTCTACGGCGCGGACATCCCGCTGTCGGTCGTGGGCATCGTGATGAAGGTGTTCGGCATCGTGATCGCGTTTGCCGTGGGTATCGCGGTGGGCGGGCAGCCGATTGTCGGCTACAACTACGGCGCAGGGAACTTTTCCCGCGTGCAGGAAACCGCGAAAAAGATTCTGCTGGCCGATGTCGTTGTCGGCATGATTGCGCTGCTGCTCTTTGAGTTCTGCCCGCAGGTCATCGTGCGGCTGTTCGGCAGCGAGAGCGATTTGTATAACCAATACGCCAACCTCTGCTTCCACATTTTTCTGAGCGGCATCGTGTTCACCTGCGTGCAGAAGGCGGGCAGCATCTTCCTGCAATCCATCGGCAAACCCGTGCAGTCCACGCTGCTGTCCCTGTCGCGCGACGTGATCTTATTCGTGCCGGGGCTGCTGCTGCTCACGCCGGCGTTCGGCGTGGAGGGAATGCTCTGGGCAGCGCCGGTTGCGGACCTGCTGGCATTTGCCGTCACTGTTCTGCTGGTGGGCAGGGAGCTGAAAAAGATGAATCCGGCGGAAGAAAATATTCCGCTGTTGACTCATAAAGAGGAACTATAAAGGAGGGTTTTGGATGAAAGACGTGCGCATCATCACCATCAGCCGCGAGTTTGGCAGCGGCGGACGCAGCATCGGCAAGAAGCTGGCCCAGGAGCTGGGCGTCAAGTATTACGACAAAGAACTGGTTAAAAAGATTGCGCTGGAAAGCGGCTTTGATCCGAAATATGTCGAGGAAAACGGTGAGCTCGCCCCCGCAGGCAATGCGCTGGCGTATGCGTTCAATCTCCCCGGCACACCAGGCGTGATGCGCGGCATGTCCGCGACCGATTTCCTCTGGTGCATTCAGCGCGAGGTCATTTTGAAGATTGCGGAGCAGGAGCCCTGCGTGATCGTCGGCCGCTCGGCGGATTACATCCTGCGTGAGCGCAAGGACGTGATGAATGTGTTCATTCACGCGGATCTTGCCTTCCGTGCCGACCGCATTGTTCGGCTTTACGGCGAGAGCGAGAAAAGCCCGGAGCAGCGCCTGCGCGATAAGGACAAAAAGCGCGCCGTCAACTACAAGCACTTCACGGGTCAGGAGTGGGGCATGAGCCAGAACTACCACCTGAGCCTGGACAGCGGCGCCATCGGTATTGACGAGTGCGTCCGCATTTTGGCCGAAGTCTCCGGCATGAAAAAGAAATAAGCGGTAAAAAAGGGCTTCCGAAATTTTTCGGAGGCCCTTTTGCGTTGCTGTTTTTTTACTTATCTTCGGTCACGGTCAGCTCGATGTAGCCGCCGCGGGTCTGGCCGGCGGGCAGCTCAAGAATGTTGGCCGTGGGGACACCCTTGGCGTGCAGGTTTAGGAAGTCGGTGGCGTTGGTCTGGTTTTCCAGGCAGAAACCGGGACGGTTGAAGGGTGTGTAGACCACCATGTTCTTGAACTCGTCGCTGGCGCGCAGAGCAAAGGTCAGGCCAAGCGTCTCATAGTGAATCAGCGCCTGCTTGCTGGAATCCAAACCGGCATAGACGTGATCGAGGAAGAAGGAGCCGACCTTGTGCTCGCTGTAAGCGAAGCCGTTCTCGCCGTCGCGGTTGAACAGGCCCTTCTTCTTTTCCTTCTCCACGGGGCGCAGGTCGAAATTGCCCTCCACGTCGAGCAGCTTGCCGGTGGGCAGCATCTCGTTGGCTTCATAGAGCTGGTCGCAGGGCACCGTGATGGTGATGTTGTCCGCATCGGCCATCTTGTTGAAGTAGGGGTGAATTGCAAACCCGTAGGGCAGCGTCTCCTCACCGTCGTTGGTGACCTTGTAGTCCAGGCGCAGGCCGGAGGCGGTCAACGTGTAGGTCAGCTTCAGCGTGCAGGGGAAGGGATAGGAGGCAAAATACTCCTTGTCGGGCGTAATCGCCGCCACGCCGGAGCACCATGCGCTGTCTGAAGTCACGCCGTAGTTGTAGGTGAAGGGTTCGTCAATCATCATGCCGTGCAGATAGCGCGGTTCGCCGTTCTTCATCACATCGCACTCATGACCGTTGTAGGTGTAGTGGCAATTCTTGGTGCGGTTGGGGAAGGGGAAGAGAATCGGCACGCCGTTGTTCGCGGAGCCCTGAAGCGGCTCGTCGGTGGGCATGAGCATCTGACGGTTCTTATAGATCGCGGAGTAGAGCTTAAAGCCGCTGGCGGGCGCGATTTGCAGCTGTACGCCATCGCCCTCGAGCACGACCTGCGGCGCGCCGCAGTCCAATTTCTGTTCATATGCCTTGAAGTTCTGCATAGGTTCAGCACACTCCTTTTAGGTAATCTCTCTACCTATAAGGATAGCAGAATTTTCCGGCGGATGCAATATCATTATGTTTATCATGATTTTTCACAATTATCATGAAAACTTAAATATCTATTTACAAAATGGCAAAAATGTCATATACTATAATTAAAAAAAGGAGGTGAGACCAATGGTGAAATAAAAAGTTGTATGCGAACAAAAGAGATAGATAGAAAGGAGCAGTTCAAGTGAAAAAAGTCATTGCCCTGATTGTTAGTTTCCTTCTTCTGTGCAGTTATGCTCCTTGTTATGCAGTAGCAGCAGAACCGACTATCATTTCCGAACAACAATACCAGCTGATTGAGCAGGATGAGCTCCTTCTGGCGAGGGCAAAAGCAGCAATAGATGAAAGAAGTGTGGAACTGAAGAACAACTCTTCGATGAATGCTGTTGTTGAGGTTTCTGCACCGAAAACGAGGGCTGGAGTTGAAATGGTCGTCACAAATGTGATGTATACAACTCAGTTGATAAAAAAGGTGGAATATTCGGATGGAAGTTCCGAAGAGGAATATGTGACGACAGCTATTGCTGAAGTGTCGCCGAGGGGATCCGGCACAAGCACGGGTGGACCGACGCAGGAAGGCACAACATATGTCTATTCGAGAATTTCTTATTCCTCTAAATCGGACGGAAGCGGCGGATTGCTGTTTACGCAAACCGGATCCGGACATAAAGTGACTTACAGTTCGAGTGGCCCTATTGCGCAAGTGCTCTCGATGGCAGGACGATTGATCGATGCAGGAAATTGGGTTAGAGCAGAAAAAACCGGGAGCAGAAACAGCCCTGTGAGCGGAACATGGTACACGTTGGGTGCACCTAACAGCAGCCTGTATCTGCCCAAGGTCTCTTGCACGATGAACGCAGAATCCATTGCGCATTTGAGCAACGGCCAGAGCGTGGTTATGAATTACTTCCTTTCTGGGGATTCGTTGTAAAGTTGTAAAGCCAGATAATATAAAGGAGAGGAAGAGGAGTTCTTTCTCTCCTTTTTGAGTAATGAATCAAAAAAGGGGCGGAATGCAATGAAGAAAGGCTGGAAAATCCTCGGGTTGCTGATGATTGCGCTTTCCATCTTCGGATTGGCGATGTTTTGGAGCGCGGCGGACGAAAACACCGGCGTGACCGCAGTGCGCATCTCGCCGCTGCTGATCGCGCTGGCGGCGGTCGCGGGGCTTGCGATGTGCGGCGGGCTGACGCGGCAGGGCGCGGCGGTTTCCCTGCTGCCCGCGGCGGCATTGGGCTGGGTGCTGGCGTTGGCGACCGATACGCCGCTGTGGGGAAATGTACCCGGCACGAGCTGGAACTGCGTGACGCCGCTGACGCTGATGCTCACGCTGTGGTTCACGGCGCAGGGGCTATGGGCGCTGCTGGCTGCCAAAGACCGGCGCTTTGACGCAAAGAGCTGCCTGCTCGGCTGCGGGATGCTGCTTTGCTCTGCGCTGCCGAACGCATCCTATGCCGTGCGCGACGGCGTGTATGCCGCGATCAGCACCTCTGCGGGAACGCACCGCGCGGCAACGCTGTTTTGCATGATCTTGATTGAAATCGCCTTCCTCGCAGGCGGGCTTTCGCTGCTCCCGTTTGCGGAAAAAAAGATGGATAAACCCGTTGCGGCTGTGCTGCTGGCAATGGGGCTGATCGGCGTGCTGCTGCACGAATTTGCACTGTGGGGCGGCGGCGCGGCGAGGCTGGGCAGGCTCTATGCCGCCGTGGCCGATCCTGTGACGCTTTCCGTATTTTCGGCGCTGGGCTGTGCGGGAATTCGGGCGCTCGTGCTTGACAAGAGGACGAAAAAGGCTTAGAATAAGAAAAGTTAAGCGGGAAAGAATCTCCGCTTGCATCCGGGCGCAGACGGAGGAATAATCGCGTGCGGCCTGATTCCAATGGGTAAGAGAGCGGCGGGAAGCTGAAAAGCCGCAGGGAATCGGCGCGCGGGAGTCTCAACTTCCAGAGTCCGGCGCGGCCTCCGCGTTATCGGGGGAAAGAGCGGGCGCAGGTTTTGCGCCAAGCAGAAGTGGTACCGCGGGAATCCGACCTCCCGTCCTTTGCATGGCAAGGGGCGGGAGTATTTATTTTTTCAGGAGGTTTTTATCATGCCCAACGCGCCGTATGATTTTGCTGCCATTGAAAAGAAGTGGCAGAAGATCTGGGACGAGGAAAAGACCTTTGCCGCCAGCGACGATTTTTCCAAGCCCAAGTACTATACGCTGATCGAGTTCCCCTATCCGTCGGGAGCCGGACTGCACGTCGGTCATCCGCGCTCGAACACGGCCATGGATATCATCGGCCGCAAAAAGCGCTTGCAGGGCTATAACGTGCTGTTCCCCATCGGCTGGGATGCTTTCGGCCTGCCCACTGAGAACTTCGCCATTAAGAACCACATTCATCCGGCTATTGTCACTCAGAGAAACGTCGATCATTTCCGTGAGCAGCTCAAGATGCTGGGCTTCGGCTTTGATTGGGACCGCGAGATCAACACCACCGATCCCAGCTACTATAAGTGGACGCAGTGGATCTTCCTTCAGCTCTACAAGCACGGTCTGGCGTATAAGACGGAGATGCCCATCAACTGGTGCACCGGGTGCAAGGTCGGCCTGGCCAACGAAGAGGTCGTCAACGGCGTCTGCGAGCGCTGCGGCAGCGAGGTTGTGCACAAGGTCAAGTCCCAGTGGATGCTGAAAATCACCGATTACGCTCAGAAGCTGCTTGACGGCCTGGACGACGTGGATTTCATTGAGAAGGTCAAGACTCAGCAGCGCAACTGGATCGGTCGTTCCGAGGGCGCTGAATTGGACTTCAAGGTCAAGGGACTGGATGAGTCCCTGCGCGTCTACACCACGCGCCCGGATACGCTCTTCGGTGCGACCTACATGGTCGTCTCCCCGGAGCATCCCATCATCGAAAAGCACGCGGATCTCATCAAGAACATCGATGCGGTTCGTGCCTATCAGCAGGAGGCGGCCAAGAAGTCCGACTTCGAGCGCACGGAGCTGAACAAGGATAAGACCGGCGTGTGCCTGGACGGCATCACCGCCATCAACCCCGTCAATGGCCGCGAGATCCCGGTCTGGGTGTCCGACTATGTATTGGTCTCCTACGGCACCGGCGCGATTATGGCGGTTCCTGCGCACGATACGCGCGACTGGGAGTTTGCCCATAAATTCAGCCTGCCTGTGATCGAGGTGGTTGCCGGCGGCGACGTGACCAAGGAGGCTTATACCGACATTGCAGACGGCGTGATGGTCAATTCCGGCTTCCTGGATGGGCTGCGCGTGGCGGATGCGAAGAAAAAGATGATCGAATACCTGACCGAGAAGGGCATCGGCGAGAAGAAGGTCAACTTCAAGCTCCGCGACTGGGTGTTCTCCCGTCAGCGCTACTGGGGCGAACCCATTCCGGTGGTCTGGTGCGAGAAGTGCGGCTGCGTGCCGCTGCCGGAGGATCAGCTCCCGCTGACCCTGCCCGACACCGATCACTATATGCCCACCGATACCGGCGAATCCCCGCTGGCTGCGATGACCGATTGGGTCAACACCACGTGCCCGCACTGCGGCGGCCCCGCTAAGCGCGAGACCGATACCATGCCCCAGTGGGCGGGTTCCTCCTGGTATTTCCTGCGCTATATCGACCCGCACAACGACAAGTGCCTTGCCGATCCGGAAAAGCTCAAATATTGGCTGCCCGTCGATTGGTATAACGGCGGCATGGAGCACACCACGCTCCACCTGCTCTATTCCCGCTTCTGGCATAAGTTCCTCTACGATATCGGCGTGGTGCCGACCTCGGAGCCGTATAAGAAGCGCACGAGCCACGGCATGATTCTGGGCACCAACGGCGAGAAAATGTCCAAGTCCCGCGGCAACGTCATCAACCCGGACGACGTCGTCAAGGAGATCGGCGCGGACAGCTTCCGCCTGTATGAGATGTTCATGGGCGCGTTCGATCAGGCCATTCCGTGGTCCACCAACGGCGCGCGCGGCTGCAAGCGCTTCCTTGACCGCGTCTGGCGTCTTCAGGACATGATGACGGAGGAGAAGGGCTATTCCGACGACCTGATGAGCGATATGCACGCCACCATCAAGAAGGTCACGGAAGATTACGACAGCATGAAGTTCAACACCGCCATTGCGGCGATGATGTCGCTGGTCAACACGATTTACACCAAGGGCAGCGTCACCCGCGGCGAGCTGGAAACGCTGCTGGTGCTGCTCAACCCCGTTGCACCGCACATCACCGAGGAGATGTGGCAGAACATCGGGCATGAAAAGTCCATCGCGCTGTCTGCCGCCTGGCCGGAGTTCGACGAGAATAAGACGATCAAAGCCGAGGTTGAGGTCGCGGTGCAGATCTGCGGCAAGGTGCGTGCGCGCATGATGGTGCCCGCGGATCTTTCCAAGGACGATGCGGAGAAGTTCTTCATGGAAAAGCCCGAGGTGCAGAAGCTCATCGCGGGCAAGACTGTCAAGAAATTCGTGTTCATTCCCGGCCGTCTGGTCAATATTGTCGCCATTTAACCGGCCCATAGGGCGGCGGAAAATCATCCGCCGCCCTCTTTTTGAGAGAAGGAAAAGAGTATGCCGTTTTGCGATTTCCATATTCATTCCAGGCTCAGCCTGGACGGCGAGAGCTTGCTCATCGACCAGGTACGCGCCAGCCGTGAGCAGGGCGTGCGGTGGATGTGCTTTACCGAGCATATCGACCTGAATACAGAAGAGGGGGATTTCCTCGTCGACTTTCCCGAATATATCCGGCAAATCGAGGCAGCGCGCGCTGCTTTTTCGGACATGAAGATCGGGATCGGGCTGGAACTGGGCGATACCACGGAGGACCGTCCGAACGTGGTTCGATATGCCGATGCGATTCCGCTCGACTTTAAGCTGCTCTCCCGCCACAAGGTGGGCGGCATCGATCCCTATTACGGGGAAAAGTTCTTTGCATACCGCACGCGCGCGCAGGCGGCTCACGACTATGTGGATGCGGTTTACCGCACGGCAACGCAGTTCCCGGATTACGATGCGCTGGCGCATATCGGCTATGTGTTCAAGTTCGTGCAGAGCGATGGCTTTCCGCCGCTGCGCTACGAGGATGAGCCGGACAAGTTGGATGCGATTCTGCGCTTCCTGATCGAGCACGGCAAGGCGTTGGAGATGAACACCTCCCGCTGGAACCGCTTTGGCGACGGCATGCCCAGCCGGGATCTCTTTGCCCGCTATCGGGAACTCGGCGGCGAAATGGTGACGCTCGGTTCCGATTCTCATGTGACCGATACCGTTGCGCAGGGTTTCGGTCCCGCCTGTGAGCAGCTCCGCGCGCTCGGTTTCCGCTATCTCACCGCGTTTGAACAGCGCAAGCCCGTGATGCTGCCGTTGAAATGATTCTGCTTATATAATAAAAATCCCGTAGAAGCCTGGCTTCTGCGGGATTTTGCATTACAGGGAAAAGATTTCTTCAAACGTGCTGTGGAAGATGCGGTTGCGCTCGTCCTCCGTCAGCGGCAGGGCGAGGAAGCGGGCGAGTTCTTCCTTGTGATCCCACATCGGGAAATCACTGCCCCACATGAACTTTTCGATGCCGAAGGCATGGAGCATATCCATGGCTTCATCCACCGGCACGAAATCCAGTGTGGAAGAGGTGTCAAAGTAGACGTTTGGGCATTGCTGCAACGCTTCCATCGACTGGTGCCAGGCCTTGTAGCCGCCGAAATGCGCGCCGATGCAAGTCAGGTCTGGGAAAGCTTCCGCAATCTTGCGCAGGCGGTGCGGTGCAGAATAATCGTAGCGGTCATCGCCCGTGTGGAAGAGGATGGGCAGCTTGCGCTCACTGGCCGCGCGGTAGAGCGGCAGCGCCTCAGGCGCGTCGATGTCGAAATGCTGGAAGTCGGGATGAAGCTTGATGCCGTGCAGGCCCATTTCCAGCGCGCGGTCGAGCTCTTCCTCAATGTGCGCATAGTCGGGGTGCATGGTTGCAAAGCCGTAGAATTCCGGGTGCAGCTCACACTGCTCATGAATGAAGGTATTGATATGCTCGACCTGCTCGGGTTTGGTGGCGGTGGAGCAGACGAGATAGCGGCTGACGCCGATTTCCCCACCGCGGCGGAGCAGTTCCTCGGCGCTGCCCAGATGGTGCATCGGGATATCGTAAAAATGGCCGATGCTCTGCGTCGCCTTTTCAGCGATTTTGGCAGGGAAGATGTGCGCGTGTGCGTCGTAGATTTTGTAACCCATGAAGTGCCTCCCAAAGTGCAAGGGGATGAAATTTGTTCTCATTATAGCACAAAAAACTCCCCTCAAAGGGGAGTTTTCAAAGGTTTAATGTGTAAGCGGTTTGTGTTACAACATCCGCCGTTTGCTCAGAATAACGATAGAAATGATCGAAGCCAGCAGTGACGCGCCGAGCAGAATCCAGAAACCCACTGAATCCCCCTCAAACGGCACCTTGACGTTCATGCCCCAGATCGATGCAATCAGCGTCGGGATGGAAAGCACCAGCGTCAGCGATGTCAGCACCTTCATGATGTCGTTGACGTTGTTGCTGATGACAGAGGAGAAGGCGTCCATGGTGGAGGAGAGGATGTCGCGGTAGATGGCGCACATTTCGATGGCCTGCTTGTTTTCGATGATGACGTCTTCCAGCAGATCTTCATCATCGGGGAAGCGGCGGATCAGGTCGCTTCGCAGCAGCTTTTCCAACACGATTTCGTTGGATTTGAGCGACGTCGCAAAGAAAACCAGGGATTTTTCCAGCCGCATCAACTGCATCAGCTCCTGGTTGCGCAGTGTGCGCTGGAGTTCGGTTTCAATTGCATTGGTCTTTTTGTCGATCTGCCGCAGATATTGCAGATAGCGCGAAGCGTTGCGGTACAGAATCTGCAAGATGAAGCGCGTCTTTTTGTAGGTGAAGAAGCCCTTGACGTGGTTTTGTGCGAAGTCGCGCATGATGTGGCTGTCCTTCAGGCAAACCGTAATCAGGTGGTTTTCGGTTGTGAGGATACCCAGAGGGATGGTCGAATAGACGAAATCCTTGCCCTCCATTTCAATGGTGGGGATGTCCACCAGGATCAAGCTGGTGTTGTCCTCAGCATCAATACGGGCGCGCTCTTCCGGATCCAAAGGCGCTTTAAGCATATCGAAATCCGCACCGGTCTGCTGCGCGATGCGCTGGACCTCTTCCTCATCCGGATGCACCATGGAGATCCAGCAGCCCTTTTCCGGACTGTCGATCTCGACGAGCTTATCGTCGATTGTGTTGAAGAAGGTCACCATTGTGCATCGCCGCCTTAATGTGCATTTACCTATTTATTGTAACACATTGGGGAGGGGTTATGCAATGCAAAAAGGAGCCGCAGTTCATTTGAACTGCGGCTCCCGATCAAGCAGCGATCAGAAGATTACTTTGCATAATCCGCCAGGTCGTTCTTGGCCAGACGCTTGTAGGACTCGAGGCGCTCCTTGGCGTCTTCTTCGGCCTGCGAGAACAGCTTCTCGGCAACGTCGGGGAAGAGCTTCGCCAGAGCGGTGTAACGGGTCTCGCCAAGGATGAAGTCTCTGTAAGAGGCCGTCGGATCCTTGGAATCCAGCGTGAAGGGATTCTTGCCCTGCTCCTCCAGATCGGGATTGAAGCGGTACAGCGGCCAGTAACCGGCCTCGACTGCCTTCTTCTCCTCAGCCTGGCTCTTGCCCATGTTGATACCATGGTTGATGCAGGGAGCGTAGGCGATAACCAGGGACGGGCCATGGTAGGCTTCGGCCTCGGTCAGAGCCTTCAGAAGCTGAGCGGGGTTAGCGCCCATGGCAACGGTCGCCACGTAGACGTAGCCGTAGCTCATGGCCATCATGCCCAGATCCTTCTTGCGGGTACGCTTACCGGCAGCCGCGAACTTCGCAACAGAGCCGGTGGGGGTGGACTTGGAGGACTGTCCGCCGGTGTTGGAGTACACCTCGGTGTCGAGCACCAGGATGTTGACGTCCTGACCGGAAGCCAGCACGTGGTCCACGCCGCCGTAACCGATGTCGTATGCCCAGCCGTCGCCGCCGAAGATCCAGATGGACTTCTTGGTCAGCAGGTCAGCATCGTTGATGACAGCGGTCGCCAGCTTGCAGGCGTCGCAATCGCAGACCTTGCCGTTGGCCAGCCACTTCTCCTCGTAGGGAGTGCCGGACAGATCGACGCCGTCCTTGCAGGCAGCCAGCAGCTTCTCGCCCGCAACGCGGGAGCCTTCGGCATCGTCCATCTTCTCGAGCCACTCGGCGCCGGCCGCCTTGATGTCGGCAGAGCACCAGTCGACCGCGATCAGAGCACGGACGTTGTCAGCCAGCTTCGCGCGGCGCTGCGCGGTAGCCAGGTTCATACCAAAGCCGAACTCGGCGTTGTCCTCAAACAGAGAGTTCGCCCAAGCGGGGCCGTGGCCCTTGGCATTGGTGGTGTAGGGGCAGGTGGGAGCGGAACCGCCGTAGATCGACGAGCAGCCGGTCGCGTTGGCGATCAGCATGCGGTCGCCGAAGAGCTGCGTGACGAGCTTGACGTAAGGCGTCTCGCCGCAGCCGGCGCACGCGCCGGAGAACTCGAACAGGGGCTGCAGGTACTGGCTGCCCTTGACAGACGCGGTGTTGACGCCGGTCTTGACAACGGGCTGCTTCATCGCAAACTCCCAGTTCTTCTCTTCCTTGGCCTGAGTCTCCAGAGGCTTCATGACCAGGGCCTTGGTCTTGGAGGGGCAGATATCGGCGCAGTTGCCGCAGCCGGTGCAGTCAAGCGGGCTGACCTGCATACGGAACTGGTACTTGCCCTTTTCGGCGGGGCTGAGCAGCGCGTCCTTGGTCTCGAAACCGTCCGGAACAGCCTTGCCGTTTTCCACCAGGATGGGGCGGATGCAGGCGTGCGGGCAGATCAGCGAGCACTGGTTGCACTGGATGCAGTTCGCAGCGATCCACTCGGGAACGTTGACCGCGATGCCGCGCTTCTCGTACTGCGTGGTGCCGGTGGGCACGACGCCGGCGGGGTTGAACGCGGAGACGGGTAGCGAGTCGCCGTTGTGCGCCAGGATGGGCTTGATGACCTCATCGAAGTGCTTGGTCGCGGGCACGGAAACCGCAACAGCGCCGGTGGTGGCGTTGGCCCATTCAGCGGGAACGGGGATCTCCACCAGGCCGCCGATGGCAGCGTCGATCGCATCCCAGTTCTTCTTGACGACCGCGTCGCCCTTCTTGGCGTAGGACTTCTTCGCAGCAGCCTTCATGTACTGGTCGGCATCCTCATAGGGGATCACCTGAGCCAGCTTGAAGAACGCAGCCTGCATGATGGTGTTGGTACGGTTGCCCATGCCAACCTTGGCCGCGATGCCGATAGCGTCGATGTTGTAGAACTTGGCCTTCTTGGTGGCCAGAGCGCGCTTCATCTCCGCGGGCAGCATCTCGTTCATCTGCTCAGCAGTCCAGTGGGAGTTCAGCAGGAAGGTGCCGCCCTCCTTCAGGTCGCTCAGCATGTCGTAGCGGGTGACATAGCTGGGGTTGTGGCAGGCGATAAAGTCAGCCGAGTCGATCAGGTAGGTCGAACGGATGGGGGTATCGCCGAAGCGCAGGTGGGAGATCGTCAGACCACCGGACTTCTTGGAGTCGTACTCGAAGTAGCCCTGCGCGTACTTATCGGTGTGGTCACCGATGATCTTGATGGAGTTCTTGTTGGCGCCGACGGTACCATCGGAACCCAGGCCGTAGAACTTGCAGGAGATCGTGCCGGCGGGAGCCGCGTCGATCTTCTCGCCGATGGGCAGGGAAGTTCCGGTCACATCGTCGTTGATGCCGACGGTGAAGTGGTTCTTGGGAGCTTCGTTAGCCAGGTTATCAAAGATCGCCTTGATGTAGGTCGGGTTGAACTCCTTGGAGCCCATGCCGTAACGGCCGCCGACGACCTTGATATCGCGGCCGGCTTCGTCCAGCGCAGCGATGACATCCAGGTAAAGGGGCTCGCCCAGGGAGCCGGGCTCCTTGGTGCGGTCGAGCACCGCGATCTTCTTGACGGAGGCGGGGATCGCTTCCACGAACTTTTCCACGCAGAAGGGGCGATACAGGTGAACCTTCACCATACCGACCTTGGCGCCGCGGGCGTTCATGTAATCGATGGTCTCCTCGGCAGCCTCAGCGCCGGAGCCCATGATGACCATGATCTCGGTGGCGTTGGGATCGCCGTAGTAGTCGAACAGGTGATAGGGACGGCCGGTCAGCTCGGAGACCTTCTTCATTTCCTCCTCGACGATGGCGGGAACAGCATTGTAATACTTGTTCGCCGCTTCGCGGTTCTGGAAGTAGATGTCGCCGTTCTGCGCAGTGCCCTGCTGATGGGGATGCTCGGGGTTCATCGCGCGGGCGCGGAACTCGGCAACCTTATCGAACGGACACAGCTTGGCCATATCCTCGTAGTCGATCATCTCGATCTTCTGAACCTCGTGAGAGGTGCGGAAGCCGTCGAAGAAGTGCAGGAAAGGAACAGAAGAACGCAGGGTGGACAGGTGAGCCACCAGCGCCAGGTCCATAGCCTCCTGCACGGAGTTGGATGCCAGCATCGCAAAACCGGTCTGACGGCAGGCCATCACGTCGGCATGATCGCCGAAGATGTTCAGCGCGTGAGCGGCAAGGGCGCGGGCGGAGACATGGAAGACGCAGGGCAGCAGCTCGCCGGAGATCTTGTACATGTTCGGGATCATCAGCAGCAGGCCCTGGGACGCGGTGAAAGTAGAAGTCAGCGCGCCAGCGACCAGAGAGCCGTGCACGGCGCCGGCTGCGCCGGCCTCGGACTGCATCTCGGTGACCTTCACCTTCTGACCGAAGAGGTTGAGACGGCCGTTGGCAGCCCACTCATCCGCAGATTCGGCCATGGGGGAAGACGGAGTGATGGGGTAGATGGCCGCGACGTCACTGAATGCATATGCAACGTGGCTCGCAGCCGTGTTCCCATCAATGGTCATTTTCTTGCCCATGATAAGAAGCCTCCTTAAACAGGTAAATATGACAACCGTGCCACGGTAAGGCGCGGCAACCGGAGTCTTTCGAATAAGACCCTTCCATAATTATAGAAACTCCGCGGCGCAATGTCAAGGAAGCGGAGGAAAATCTGTGAGAAAATATCAATATTAATAGAAAAAACCAGAAGACGTGTCTAACCTTTTCAAAAGTTTTTCCACATGCCGAAACAACCTAGTTTTTTCAGCTTTTTGGGAAAATCGGAAACGAAAAAGTGAGTAAGTGCGTTGAAAAAGGGTGTTCCGCGCCCCCCTTGCAAAGGGGATTAAATTGTGATACTTTATGAGTAAATTCAGCGCGGAACACAAGGAGGATTTTGTGCCATGAAGAGGATGTCCTATCTGGTGATGGCGCTGCTGCTCACGCTCAGTTTGAGCGCCTGTGCGACCATCCATCGTTATGCGCCGGCTGAGTCGGCGGAACCGTCTGCAGCCGACACACAGGAGACTGCGCAGCCGGAGGAGACGGCGCAGCCCGAGGCAACCGGTGAACCCGCGCGGCCTGCGGCGCAGACCGGCGTTGGAAACCTTGCCGGAAACTTAAACAACGAAGGCCGCATCATCGAGGATGAAAACGGCGTCGTCTATCTGGCGCAGAAGGACGGCATTTATCAGATTCAAAACGGCGATTCCAAGCGCATCTGCGAGGACCGCGCCGTAGATTTGAACCTCTGGAACGGCCGGCTGTATTATGTCGCGCAGGAGTATTCGGCGGACGACGATTATGACGAGCACGTCGGCGATACGCTGGTCAGCATCGCGCCGGACGGCAGCGACCGGCAGGAACTGGGCGAAAAGCGCCCGGTGCGTGTGGATTCCATCTGGCCGGAAGAGCCGGTGGACAGCATGATCTATGAGGCGAATACTTATTATTGCGGATACACCGATCTCAATGTCATCAACGGCCAGCTCTACTTCATTGCCAATAACGGCAATGAAGGAAGTGCCGATGTAACCAATTATTACGGAAACAGCCAGGGAACCATCCATTGGGACAGTGATAAGTCGCTCTACCGCATGGAGTTGGACGGCTCGAACTTGACCGAATTGGTCGCCAACATCGGCAGCGATGATCCGCACTTCTGCACCGACGGCGAAAAACTCTATTACGCTACGTCCTACACCAATTGCTTCTTCTCCTATCCCTTTGTGGCGTTTTATTCCTGCAATTTGGACGGCAGCGGTGTGCAGAGCCTGCTGGACGGCCTGGGCGGGGAAAAGAGCTTTGACTGCGAAAAGGGCGTCATCAATGAAATCGTGGACGGCCTGTTTTTCGAAAACGGCAAACTCTATGTGTCCGCCAGCGACAGCGAGGGCGATTTCCCCAGCACTCGCTTGATGCGCGTGGACGGCGGCGAAAACTACAAACAGGTGGGCGACGAGCTCTACGGCGTGCATACGCTGGGTGACGGCGCGGGCGGCCTGATCTGGTTCCGCAGCACTGAGGCAGGCACGAAGTATGTTGTGGATGCGGACGGTGTCTACGGCGACGAATACGTTGACGACGCACAGCTGCTCCGCGTGCCCGGCGACGATGTTGCGAATGCGCAGGTGCTGATGGAGTTCCAGCATCTCGTGCGCTGGAGCGAGGAGTTTTCTTATTTTAATATGGCACTTTTCGGCGATCACCTCTATATACTGACCGACCGCTCGCTTTATTGTCTGAATATCCGGACCGGAAGCGAGGAAACACTGCTGACCCCCGTTCCGGACTGTGACGTCAACACGCCCGCAGCAAATATCCCTGAATTCAGCGAGGAAACGCTGCCGACCCCCGCTTTGGACAATGATCCCAACGAGGGGATGGACGCGGGAAACTGACCTATGACCGAATAAGAAAGGAAGCACCTGAACATGACCCAGTTTTTGAGCCGCAAAGCACAGAGCATCGAACCCTATGTCGCGGGCGAACAGCCCATGACGCAGGATCTGATCAAGCTCAATACGAATGAAAACCCCTATCCGCCTTCGCCGCGCGTGGCCGAGGCTGTGGCCTCTCAGGTCGGCTCCCTTCGTCTGTATCCCGAAATCGACTGCGAAACGCTGCGCAAGATCATCGCCGCGCGCGAGGGACTTTCGCCCGATCAGGTGTTCCTCGGCAACGGCTCGGACGAGGTGCTCTCGCTGAGCTTCCCTGCGTTCTTTAACCCCGACGAGCCGGTTCGTTTCCCGTCCGTGACGTACAGCTTCTATAAGGTCTATGCGGAGCTTTTCGGCATCCCGTATCAGACCGTCCCGATGAAGCCGGGCTTTGCCGTGGATGTGGACGCGCTGACCGAAGGAAGCGGCGGCGTGATCCTCGCCAACCCCAATGCGCCTACTACCATCCAGCTTCCGCTGGACGTGATCGAAAAGCTGGCGCAGCGCCAGCTTGAAAAGGGAAAAGTGCTGCTGGTGGACGAGGCGTATGTCTCCTTCGGCGAACAGCCTTCGGCGGCAACGCTGGTGAATCAATACCCCAACCTCGTCGTGACCCGCACCATGAGCAAGGATCACTCGCTGGCAGGGCTGCGCGTGGGCTATGCGCTGGCGCAGCATCCGCTGATTGAAGGCCTTTGCAACGTCAAGGACAGCTTCAATTCCTACCCGGTGGACCGTCTGGCCATCGCAGGCGCGGCGGCTTCGCTCCGGGACGAAGAATACTTCCAAACCCATCTGGAAATGGTCAAAAAGACGCGCCAGACCTTTACGGAGGAGCTGCGCGCGCGTGGATTCGAAACGCCGGATTCCAGCGCGAACTTCGTGTTCACCAAACCTTGCGGCATCGAGGGTAAAAAGCTCTTTGACGAGCTGAGAAAGCGCAACATCCTCGTGCGCCGCTGGAACGACCCGCAGATTTCCGAATGGCTGCGCATCACCATCGGCACGGATGAGCAGATGGCAAAAGTGATCCGCGCCATTGACGAGATCATCCGGAAAAACGTATAATAAGAGCGGTGCAATGGAAAAGACAGAAGCCCATTGCACCGCCCTTTTTTTGAATCGTTTTAAGGAGAGCAAGAAATATGGATATGGGACTTATGCAGTGTGCGATCGGGGACGGCAAGGGCAAGACGACAGCGCTGATCGGGCAGCTCGTGCGTGCGCAGGGGCAGGGGTTCAAGTGCGTCTGCTTCCAGTTCCTCAAAACGCAGCCTTCGGGCGAATGCGCCGCGCTGGAGCAGCTGGGCATTCCGGTGGAGCGTGCGCAGACCGACAACACCAAGTTTGTGTTTGAAATGAACGCGGCGGAAAAGGGTGCGTATCTCATGGCGCAGCGGGCGCTATATACCCGCGCGGTGCGCGCTGTGCGCTCCGGTGAATACGATGTGGTGGGGTTGGATGAAATCCTCGATCTGGTGGAACTGGGCGCGGTGGACGTCGAAGCGCTGAGCCTTGCCATGACTTCGCGTCCCGTGGGCGTGGAGGTGCTGCTGACCGGACGCAGCCTGCCCAAGAAGCTGGAGGAGGCCGCGGACTATATTACCCGCATGGAGTCCGTCCGCCACCCTTACGACCGGGGGGTCTCCGCGCGCCGCGGCATCGAATACTGAACATAAAGGAGATAAAGACCGGTGAAGAAGAGAAACGGGAAGATCATCGCGCTGCTGCTCAGCCTTGTGCTGCTGCTGACGGGCTGCGCTTCGACCGAGGGACTTAAAAAAGTGCCCGGCGGCCAGCGGCCGGAAAGTCTGGATATGGAAACGCTGGAGCCCAAATTCCCCAGCGATGGTTCTCTCAAAAATCAGATGATGGGCATCGCGGCCGATGTGCAGACCGCCAAGACCATCGACGAGCAGCGGGAGAAATACAACGATTTTCTCTATAATGCCTTTATCTACATCGTGGGGCCGTATAACTTTACGGTGTATCTGGCGGACGACGGGCGCAGCATCACGACGTATTATGAGCAGATGATCAACCACATGAACACCTTCATCAGCCAGTACGATGTCTCCGCCTGGTCGGCCATCAGCCAGAGCAGTTGGGGCGCGCAGCTCAAGGCGGAATACGATCAGCTCATGTGTACGCCCAACTCCATCCGCAGCACCTATCCCGTGGCGGACGACGGCGGCAAATCGCTCGTGCAATCTTCCTATACCGCAAGAGACGCGCTGCTCGAGGCGCAGCAGAACGGCTTTGACGGCGCGGACAAGGAGGCCCTGCTGGACGATCTTTTCTCCGCACGGCAGAAGCTGGCCGACAACATGGGCTATGCTTCCTACCTCGACTTCCTGATCGAAAAGCGCGATAAGCTGCCTTATGCCCGGCAGCAGCTGCTGGCACTGTGCGAGATCGTCAAGGCGGAGTTGGCGCCCGCGCTGAAAAATGCGGAAAGCACCTTTGCGCCGCAGCTTTCCGCGCAGGAGTGGAACGAAAAGCTGCCCGCCCTTGCGCAGCGCTTTGACGATTTTGAAGAGGATCTGAACTATGTGCTGACCAATTCCGCCTACACGGTGGAGGAGAGCGGCGAAACCCGCTGCTTTGCCTATATGCTCTATCAATACGATACCAGCATCGGCAAGGCGCTGATCTCCGGCAGCGAAGACGACGCGCTGACCGTGCTGGAGGGGCTTGGGCTGGAGGCGCGCAACATGGCGCTGCCGCAGGGAGAATGGAGCATTAGCTCCCTCGATTGCTACGATCAGGTGCAGGCGCACGCCTTTGCGGGTGCGGCGCTGAACGAGCTGGACGCGGTTTACGGTGAAAACGCCCCGCAGGCGCGCAAGGCGCTGATGCGCGAAATGGCCGAGGAGGTCTGCCGCGCGGCGATGGAGCTGGAACTGCTGGACAAGCTTTACGAAAACCCCGTCATGGCGCAAAGTGAGCGCGAAGAGCTGGTGCGCACGCTGGCCGCGGAATACGGCGTTGCGGCGGATGAGGATCTGCTCGTGACCAACAGCGACGTCGTGATGGGCAATATCGGCGCGGCGGGCAAGCTGCTGGGTGGGCTTTACGGCATGCAGATTTCCGTGCTGGGCGCGGAGGATGCGGACGCGGCGCGCAGCGTGCTGAAGGCGACGCTCTCGGTCTATAACGCGGGCAATCCCATCGCGGCGGGCTATGCGGCGGGGCTGACCAATCCCTACAGCACCGACGGCGTGCGCGCGCTGGCGGCGGAACTGAAGTAAGGAGGGAGAAGAATGAACACCCCGAAGATCGTTTTTTCCGATGTGGACGGCACGCTGCTGAGCAGTGGGCATCGCGTCACGCCGAAAACCCGGCAGGCCATCGGAAGGCTGCGGCAGCGGGATATTCCGTTTGTGATCGTCTCTGCACGCAGCCCCGCGGGCATCGAGCCGATCGTGCGGGAAAACGGGCTATGTGGCCCGATCGTCGCCTTCAGCGGCGCACTGCTGTTGGATGAAGAGCGGAATGTACTGTTTGGCAGCGGCATGGACCGCGATACGGCGGCGCAGGTGGTGCGTTTTGCCGAGGGGCTGGGACTCGACCTTTCCTGGTGCGCCTATACCGCAAGAGACTGGCTGGTGAAGGAGAAGGCCGACCCGCGCGTGATCCGGGAGGAAACCATCGTCCGTGCCCAGTCTCGCGCCGGGCGCGTCGAAGAACTGGCGCCGGATGAAGCGGTCTACAAGGTGATGTGCATCTGCGCGCCGGAATGCACCGATGCGGCGGAAGCAGCGCTGCGCGCAGCGTTTCCGCAGTGCAACGTGGTGCGTTCGTCACCTATTTTGATTGAGGTCACGCGCCGCGGCGTCAACAAGGGCCAGGCCGTGCGCAGGCTCTGCGAAGTGCTCGGCGTCGCGCCGGAGGATGCAGCGGCTTTTGGCGACAACTTCAACGATGTGCAGATGCTGGAAGCCGTGGGCATGCCGTATCTGATGGGAAACGCGCCGGAAGCGCTGAAGGAGCGCTTTTGCAATCACGCGCCGGACAACGACCACGACGGCATCGCCTGGGCGCTGGAAGAAATGGGCGTTTGACGGCAAAACAAAACGCGCACGGCTGAAAGGCAGCCGCGCGCGTTTTCAAAAGAGCGGTTAGAAGAAGATGTGGAACACCCACTGATCCAGACAAACCAGCACACCTAAGATTGCAGTATACAGCGCGAACCAGCGCAGGTTGGTGCGCTTGACGATGTAGAGCATGAACTTGATGGCAAACAGCGAGGAGAGCGCCGCGACCACCGTGCCTAAGATCACCGGCACAACGGGCAGCGCTGCGGCCTGTCCTGTGGCCAGATCCTTTACCTGAAGCACCACCGAGCCTAAAATCGCCGGAATGGACATCAGGAACGAGAACTTTGCCGCTTCCTCCCGATCCACGCCGCGCGCCAGACCGCCGGAGATTGTGCTGCCGGAGCGGGAAACGCCGGGAAGAATCGCAAAGGCCTGAAAAAGGCCCATCACCAGCGCATCCATATAGTTCATCTCGCGGCGGTGTCCCTGCTTGCGGCCGGTCAGCATCAGGATGACCGAGGTAGCGAGGAAGCCCAGCCCCAGGAATCTGCCGGTGAAGGCGATTTCAAAAAAGTCGCCCAGCAGCAGCGCCGCCACTACAGCGGGGATGGTTGCGATGACCAGCATATAGACCGGCTTGGACAGCGGCCGGCGGATCATTGCCCAAATGTCGCGCCAAAAGACCACGAAGATCGCGATCAGCGTGCCGACGTGCAGCAGCGTGTCCAGCAGGATGCCGGGGTCGTCAATCCCCAGAATGGTCTGAAAGAGCACCAGATGTCCCGATGAGGAGACGGGCAGAAATTCGCAAAGTCCCTGCACCAGTCCCAGCAGCATGGCTTGCCAAGCGTTCATAAGCGGGTCAACTCCAATCCGTAATGTTTTCCGGTAAGATAGTATACCTTATTTTAAAGGAGATGGGAAGATGCACACGACCGAAAGAGTGGTCACCAGCATGATCGAGCTGCTGCACGAAAACCTCCCGCTGCTGCAAAGCGCGCCGGAGGACAGAAAGCGTGCTTATTTCATCCTATACTATGCACGCTTGATCGAGCTGCTCGATGGTGCGGTGCGTCTGGCCGGTCAGATGGATCGTTGGGCGCCCACGTCGGTATTGCTGCGGTCTGCGCTGGAATGCACGGTGGATTTGAAAAATCTCGCCTGCGCACCGGGCTATGAGCATGTTGTGCGCGCCATGATGCTTGAAAATCGCTCTGCTGTTTATCGGTTTCACACACAGCCGGCTTACGATGAACTGGTGCGGCAATACGGCGCGGAGCGGGTCGAGCAGATGGGGCAGCGCGCACAGAATGAGTTTCGCACCGCGCTGAAGGTCGCGACGCTCTCCTTTCCCTTCCTAAATAACGCGTCAAGGAACCTAAGCGTTCTCAATCGCTTCCGCATTGCGGGCATGGAGAGGATGTATCAGGAGGAATATACCTTTTTATCAATGGTCACGCACAACGATATGTCCGTGCTGGCCTTCGGGGACGTGGTAGATCGTCTGCCCGGCATAGACGGTCTATGGGACGAGTACGCTTACAGCCTGTGCATCCGCTTCATCGTGGAGGCCGTGCGCTACAAGACCCTGCTCTTCGGCCGCGATGACGAGCTGGTGCAGGCACTGCTCTCCGCTCTGCAAATCCTGAAAGCGCGTCAGGACCGAAAAAGGGCCGCGGCGGAAAAGAGGAGGAAAGAAGAATAACTCCAAGCCGGCGGAATGTTTCCTGCGGCTTGGGGTTATTCGGACTTTGAGGGGAGAAGCGCCAGAATTTGTGCACAGGCTTCTTCGGAGGAAGTCAGATCGGTATCAATGCGCAGATCATGTGCCTCCTTCTCAAACTGCCCGTATTTTCGTTCCAGCATAGCGGCCACGGGGGCGGGAAGATTGCCGTGCATCCGTGCGGAAAAGCGTGTTTTGATGGTGTCCAGGGAGACGGTGATCAGCACGCGGATGCAGGAATCCGGCAGCAAAGCAAGCAGTTCTTTTTCGGAGATTACATAAAGAATAGTTTTATCCCCCCTCAGCTTTTTGCGGAAAAGCACCTCTGCCATGCGCTCACTTTTCGCCAGCCGGAGATAGTCTTTTCTGCTGTAAACATCGGCGGAAAGGTGTGCAGATAGCCTTTGGGCAATGGAGCTTTTTCCGGTGCAGCTGTCTCCAAATAATGCAATGACCATTTCATCTTCCTCTTTTCTATTCTATATGAATGACAGGATTCGCTTGGAGAGCGATGCTCTGTTTATTATTATAATCCATCTCTTGAGAATGTGAATATCGTTGTCCCGGAAAAAACAGATAAAGGCACTCTTGCCGGAAAACGCACATTCCTTTATAATGAGGATTGTCATCTTTTCGATTCGGGAAAAGATGTGGATTGAAAAGTTATGGTAGGCAGAGAGGGCTGCAGGGGGAGTTGGATGATGCAGAGCAGCGTTCAACTCCTTTCTTTCTTTTTTATAAATTAACTTCGTTATAGTAGGAAGAAGATATTGACATTCTCCAAAGAGAATGCTAGGCTTGATAAAGGAGGAGGGAAAGAACATGAACTCTGAGATTATTTCGACGGAACACCTGTGTCTGCGCCACTACAAGGAGGAAAAAGATTTGTCGGCTATGCAGCGCCTGCTGAGCGATGCGGCGGTCAATACCTTTTTGCCGTGGTTTTCGCTGCGCACGGCGGAGGAGACGGCAAAGTTCTGCCGCGAGCGTTTTCTGGAGCCGTATGCCCGCGGAGAAATATATCATTATGTGATTTGCGAAAAGAATAAGGAAGAGCCCATCGGTTATCTGCATATAGACGGCGGAGAAAGCCATGATTTGGGTTACGGTTTGGCGAAGGAATATTGGAACAGGGGCTATATGTCTGAGGCGGCTGCCGCTGCGGTCGAGCGCACTCGGCAGGACGGCTTGCCGTATCTGACGGCGACGCACGATGTCAATAACCCGCGCAGCGGAAGCGTGATGCGCCGCATCGGCATGAAATATGTCTACTCTTATGAAGAACTATGGATGCCCAAACGTTTTCCCGCGATTTTTCGGATGTATCAGCTCAATCTGGACGGAAACGCAGACCGGGTCTATTGGAAATATTGGGACGAATCCGCCGTGCATTTTGTCGAACTCATGGATTAAAATGTGGAAAACAAATTTGGGAAAAGCTTCCGGGAGTGCGGCAGCTGTATAGAAAAAGGCAGCGCTGTAAAATCTAAGCCTGCCATGAAAAAGTCGGAATTTTTAAGGAGGCTTGGCTCTTGAAAGCAACAGGCATCGTCAGAAGAATTGATGAACTCGGCCGTGTGGTGATCCCGAAGGAGATTCGCCGCACGCTGCGCATCCGCGAGGGCGACCCGCTGGAGATTTATACTGATCGGGACGGCGGGGTGATCCTTCGGAAGTATTCGCCCATCGGGGAGCTGAGCGGGTTTGCCAAAGAATATACCGAGTCGCTCGTGCGCGCGCTGGGCAACACCGCCGTGATCTGTGATAAGGATCAGGTGATCTCCGCCTCGGGAACAGCGCGTAGGGAATTGCAGGATAAAAGCCTGAGCCCTGAGTTGGAGCGCGTGATGCAGGAGAGAAAGACCGTCAGCATGAGCGGACAGGAGGGAAAACGCATCCCCATCGCAGCAGATGAGGATGCCGCGGCCTATACCGCGCAGGTCATCGCACCGATTCTGGTCGAAGGGGAGGCCGTCGGGGCGGTCGCGCTGCTGAGCAAGGAAAATGGTGCGGGTATGGGCGATGCGGAAATCAAGGTCGCGCAGACCGCCGCAGGGTTCATCGGCCGCCAGATGGAACAGTAAAAACCGAGTAAATTTCAAGAAAGTGCCGCGAAGGTGGAAAAATTTCCTGCCCGTGGCACTTTCCTTTTGGATTCGCAGCATATAAAATAGAGGGAGTGAAAATGGGGGAGGTGTGCGCATGGATATCCGGCTGGATGCGGCGGCAAAACGGCCGCTCTACCTTCAGCTGCGGGATCAGCTGCGCACGCGCCTGCTCTCCGGCGCAATTGCGCCCGCCTCGCGCCTGCCGTCGGCCAGAGAGATGTCCCATCTGCTGCACCTGAGCCGCAACACTGTGGATGAAGCCTACCGGATGCTGGAGGGCGAAGGCCTGGTGCGCATTGTGCCGGGGCAGGGGGCCTTTGCGGCGGAACGTAAAACCGAAACCGATGAGCAGCCCTGCGAGAAACCCTTTGATTGGGAGCGCCACATCAGCGCCGAAGCGAGGGACTATGCCGCCTTCCGTGAAAACGAGGGGCGCGTGGATCTGGGCAATCGCGAGGTGATCTCCTTCTCATCGCTCGCTCCGGATTACCATGCCTTTGAAAACGATGCGTTCCGGCGGGCGCTCAACACCGTGATGGTTCAAGAGGGAAGTGTGCTGCTGGCCTACGGCTATACGCGCGGCTACGAACCCTTCCGCGAGTTTCTGCGGGAATATCTCACGGGAAAGGGCCTGCGGATGGAGGATCAAGAGGTGCTCGTCACGTCCGGCTTCCGCCAGGGCGCCGGGCTGGTGGTGGATACGCTGGTGCCGGTGGGCGGCGCGGTGGGCGTGGAAGCGCCGACCTATAACGGGTTCCTTGGTATCCTGCGCGCAAGGGGTGCGAAAACCGTGCCCATCGAATGCGACGCGGAGGGAATGATTCCCGCGGCGCTGGAAAAGGCCATGGTGGAGCAGGAGCTTCGGTTGGTGTATCTCATCCCGACTTATCACAACCCCACGGGGCGCAACATGAGCCTGAGCCGCCGCCGGGAGATTCTGCGGTTGTGCGCGGAGCATGACGTGCCCATTTTAGAGGACGGATTCAACGAGGAGCTGCGCTTCCGCGGGGAATGCCACCCCGCCATCAAGGCGCTGCGCGGCTCGGAAGGCGTGGTCTACGCGGGTAGCTTTTCCAAGGTGCTGTTTCCGGGCATCCGCGTGGGCTGGGTCGTCGCGCCCAAACCGCTTTACCGCTATTTGACGCATGAAAAATACAATCAGGATATTCACACGCCGCCGCTTTTGCAGGCCGCGCTGCGGCAATACTGCATCGAGGGTCATCTCGACCGCCATATCAAGCGCACGCGCGGGCTTTATCGGGAAAGGCTCGATGCGCTCTACGACGCGTTGGACCGCCATTTTGCGGGGCGCGCGAAGTGGGCGCGGGTCGAGGGCGGGTTTTCCGCCTGGCTCGAATTTCCGGAAACGCTTGACTTGCGTGCGGCGATGGAGGGCGCGCGGGAAGCCGGCGTGCTCTACGCGCCGGGAGATGCGTTCTATCCGGACGGGCGCGGGCGCAACTGCATCCGGCTCGGCTTTTCCCGCCTGACGCCGGAGCAGATTGAAAAGGGAATCGGCATTTTGTCAGATTATATCGCATCGCTGGGGGGATAATATGGATTTGGAAATCAACGGCATCAACTGCCATTATGAACAGGTGGGCGAGGGGAAAGATCTTCTGCTGCTGCACGGCTGGGGAGGCTGCATCGACAGCTGGCTGCCGGTTACGGAGCATTTTAAGCAAAACTACCGCGTGACGGTGATCGACTTTCCCGGTCACGGCAAGAGCGGCTTCCCGCCGGAAGAGGGATGGACGGTAGACGATTACTGCACCTTCACGGCGGCATTCATCGAGCAGACCGGCATTTCCGGCTGCGACATCATTGCGCACAGCTTCGGCGGGCGCGTAGCGCTGCTGCTGGCGGCGACCCGTCCCGAATTGATCGGAAAGCTGCTGCTGACCGATGCGGCGGGACTGCTGCCCAAGCGCAGCAAGGGCTATTATCTCAAGACCAACTTCTTCAAGACCATGAAGAAGCTGACCTACCTGATCCCCAACAGCGACGAGCTGCGAAAAAAGCTTTCACGCTTCGGCTCGGCGGATTACAAGGCGCTGCCCTACTGCATGAAGACCACCTTCGTCAACGTCGTCAATCAGGATCTTGCCTGGTGCCTGCCCAAGGTCAAGGCAGAAACCCTGCTCATCTGGGGACGGAACGACACGGCGACCCCGGTCTGGATGGGGCAGCAGATGGAAAAGGAGATCAAGGGTTCGGCGCTGATCGTGCTGGAAAACGCGGGGCATTTTGCCTATCTCGATCAGTGCGGCAGTTTCCTGCGCATTGCGGATGCGTTTTTCTTCCCGCAGAAAGCAAAAGAGGCTTAAAACTTTGGAGGAGAGAGCATGCTGGAATTTGTGAACATGATCGTGCCGGTGCTGATGCTCACCGCGGCGATGACGCTGGGCTGCATGGAGTACCTGCACATGCTCCAGCTGGAGAGCTATCAGCTGGACGGCTACCGGCGGTGGATTGCCGCCAACAAAGAGCGTGCCTACGTCAAGGGGCTGATTGTGAGCATTGTGTCGCTCCTGGCGATGGTGGCGCTGAGTTTCTTTGCGGGTGTTTGGACGTATTTTATCACGAGCGCCGTGATGCTGGCGGCCAGCATCGTCTGCTTTGCGCTTTATAAGCGCGTGCCGGCGAAGAAAAAGCTGGTGCTGACCAAGCGCGTGCAGCGCCTGCTGGCGGTGCATGCCGTGCTCTGGGCGCTCATCTTTGTGCTCATCGATGTGGCGGGGGATTATGTTGTCCAGCTGCGCGCGCTGCCCTTTGCGCTGCCCGCCGTCTGGGTGTGGACGCTTGCGCTTTCCGCGCGCATTGCGCAGCCGATGGAAAACGCCATCAATAAGAACTATTTCCGCGATGCGCAGAAGAAATTGCAGCAGAATCCGGACCTCATCCGCATCGGCATCACCGGCAGCTACGGCAAGACCAGCACCAAATTCATACTGGCTACGCTGCTGTCGGAAAAATATAACGTGCTGGCCACGCCCTCGTCCTTCAACACGCCCATGGGCATTACCCGCGTCGTGCGCGAACAGTTGAAAGACGAGCATCAGGTGTTTATTGCGGAGATGGGCGCGCGTCACAAGGGCGACATCAAGGAACTGGTGGAGCTGGTGCACCCGACGGTCGGGCTGATCACCAGCGTGGGACCGCAGCATCTGGAAACCTTCGGCAATATCGAAACCGTTGCGGCGACTAAATACGAGCTGATTGAAGGACTGCCCGCAGACGGCGCAGCGTTCTTTGCTGCGGACGGCGGCATTTGCGAATCGCTCTATGAAAAGACGGCGCTGGCTGACAAAACCTTAGCCGGACTGGATGCCAAGAGCCCCATTCACGCAGAGAACATCACGGTCAGCGCGGAGGGTTCGTCCTTTGATCTGGTCACGCCTAAGGGCACAATTTCCTGCACCGTTCCGCTGCTCGGCCGCCACAACATCCAGAACGCGGTGCTTTGTGCGGCGGTCGCGCTGCACCTTGGCCTTACGGAAGAGCAGCTGCGCGCGGGTATGAGCAAGCTTCAGCCGGTGGAGCATCGCTTGCAGCTCATTCGCGGCGCGGGCGGCGTCACCGTCATCGACGATGCGTTCAACGCAAATCCCGCAGGCGCAAAGTCCGCCATGGACGTGCTGGCGGTGTTCCCGGGGCGCAGAATCTGTGTCACCCCCGGCATGGTGGAGCTGGGCGCAAGCGAGCAGGAGCTGAACCATGAGTTCGGCCGCCAGATGGCCAAGGCCTGTAATATTGCGGTGCTGGTGGGCATCAAGCGCACGCAGCCCATCTACGAAGGGCTGCTGGAAGAAGGTTTTAATGCGGACGACATCCTGCGCGTCAATACCCTGGCCGAAGCCAGCGATTTCATCGCCAAGACCACTCGTCCCGGCGACGTGGTGCTGTTTGAAAACGATCTTCCCGATAACTATAACGAATAAGAAGGTGCGATAAAACATGAGACTGATTGTTTTGTACGGCAGCCGTGCCTGTGAGCACGATGTTTCGATCATTACCGCCGTTCAGGCGATGGATAATGCGGATCCCTCCAAATACACCGTCATCCCCGTCTACATTGATATGGCGGGCCGCTGGTGGACGGGCGACGCGCTGCGCCGCATGGATTTTTATACCCATTTTGACGAGCGCCGCGTCACGGAATGCCAACTGGTGCCCAAAGAGGGCGGCGGCGCGCTGCTGATCAAGAAAAAGACCGGTCTCTTCGGCGGCAATGCGGTGCTTTGGGATGTGGAGTGCGCGCTGATGTGCTTCCACGGCATGAATGGCGAGGACGGCACCGTTCAGGGTCTGTTGGAGCTCTATGGTGTGCCGTATACTTCTGCGGGCGTGCTCGGTTCCGCCACCGGTATGGACAAGATCGCCATGAAGCTGATCTACAAGGGCTGCGGCCTGCCCGTGCTTGATATGACCTGGTTTGAGCGCTGCGATTGGCAGAAGGACCGCGAGGCCGTGCTCGACCGCGTGGAGCGCGAGATCGGCTATCCCGCCTTTGTCAAGCCTGCCAACCTCGGTTCGTCCATTGGTATCACCAAGGCGCGCGACCGTCAGAGTCTGGCCGACGCCATCGACACGGCGGCTTCTTTTGACCGCCGCATTCTCGTCGAGCATGGCGTGGATCACCCCGACGAGGTCAACTGCGCCGCCGTGGGCTATGGCAAGAACGTCACCGTCTCGGTTTGCGAGATGCCTGTCTCCTGGCAGGAGTTCCTGACCTTCGACGAAAAATATTTGCGCGGCGGCAAGGGCGGAACCAAAGGTGGTGTGAAGGGCGGCGTCAAGAGCGCGATGCCCGCCAAGGGAATGCCCGTCAAGGGCGGCGGAGGGAAGAACGGCATGGCCTCCCTGTCCCGCCAGATCCCTGCGCCCATTCCGGATGAGATGACGAACGAGATCCGCTCGATGACCGAGCAGATCTTCCGCGTGATGGACCTCAAGGGCGTCGTGCGCGTGGACTACATCATCGACAAGGCAGAAAACAAGGTCTACGTCAACGAGGTCAATACCATCCCCGGTTCGCTGGCCTTCTATCTGTTCGAGCCGGTCGGCATCTCCTATCGCGAACTGATCGACCGCATGGTGGACGCGGCCATCGAGGCGCACGAGGAGCGCGAGGCTTCGTCCTTCTCCTTCCAGTCCGCCATCCTGACCAAGGCAACCGGCGGCGCAAAGCGCTAAAAAGGAATAGAAAAAGCGGATGAGCATAAATGAAGTGAACCCCAAAAGTTAGACATTATTTGAATTAAGCGGCCTGAAGGGTC
>CAJJNQ010000002.1 GCA_905193155.1 uncultured Christensenella sp. | reverse complement strand
GCTCCGGAGAGCGGCAGGCGATGCTTTATCCCCTTATTTTTTCGGATTGTCTCCCTTTCTGTATGCAACGACCGCAGAAGGAACGACTTTCGAAGGCGTCGTCAAATCATACGGCATTTTCTCCTCTCCTTTTGCAAGGCATTACGATTCTCTCGCCTCTTTTTATCACGCTTCTCCTCCATTTGACATTTCCGGAATCTCCAAACGATAAAAAAAGAACCGACTGACGAATCAATCGGTTCCTTTGGAGGTGCCACCCAGACTTGAACTGGGGAATGAAGGTTTTGCAGACCTTTGCCTTACCACTTGGCTATGGCACCATACGCATTTGCCCACGCAGATTAGAGCATGGGCAAGATGTGTGTGGAGCGGTAGACGGGATTCGGACCCGCGACATCCACCTTGGCAAGGTGGCACTCTACCACTGAGCTACTACCGCAGGATTGGTGCCTAGGGGCGGAGTTGAACCACCGACACGCAGATTTTCAGTCTGCTGCTCTACCAGCTGAGCTACCCAGGCATAATGGCGACGCGGAAGGGGTTCGAACCCTCGACCTCCAGCGTGACAGGCTGGCATTCTAACCAACTGAACTACCGCGCCATACTTGTGGTGGGAACAACAGGGCTCGAACCTGTGACCCCTTGCTTGTAAGGCAAGTGCTCTCCCAGCTGAGCTATGCTCCCTTATTGTCCCTCGTCGAACGGCGCTTCAAGCTTTATCCTGTCTGCGTCCCGCATCTCTCGGCGACATTGGTTATTATACCGAAACGAGCTTCGTTTGTCAACACTTTTTTTATCTTTCTCAAAAGAAAAACCGTCTTTGGCAAATTCTCCCCGTTTTTCCCCGTAATTCCGGGGGTTTTATCCAGATCTTTATGCGCCCGCTCTTGCGCCGTCTGCGAAATTCCCCTATAATAAAAAAGATATATGAGGAAAAACGCTGAAACGAAACGGATGGAAAGGAAGTATCGACTATGGATCGCAGCACAACCGAGCTATTCCATTCCCTGCAGGTGGCTTCGGATATGCATCAATATAAAAAAGTAAATGGCGAGAATTTTCTGTCCGATTCTCCCACACAATATCTCAGCCATCTGCTCGCCTGCAAAGATATCCCCCTGCGGACGCTCTGCAAAAACAGCGATCTCGGGCCCTACTGCTATAAGATTTTTTCCGGGGATCGCAAGCCCAGCCGCAACGCTCTGCTGCGCATCGCCTATGGCCTGCCCATGACGCTGGATGAAGCGCAGTTTGCCCTCCGCCTGTTCGGTCTGGCGCGTCTGGATCCCCGAAATCTGCGCGATGCGTCGCTGATTTTTGCTTTTGATCGGCACTTTAAATTGGCTCAGGTGCAGGAACTGCTTCAGGAATTGGAAGAAGAGCCCCTCTGAAGCGTCCCTGCACTCTCCTAAGGCGATTTACCGCAGAACCTGAAGCGCCGCCTCCAATGCGCGCACCATTGTCTCCAGCGGCATAGAAGGCATTTCCGGCCGCTTCTCCACCTGCGCGGTCTCAAACGGCACATGGATGAACGCTGCCTGCCCTTTCCGTCCCTCTGTCTTGAGCAGATGCAGCGCGTGATACAGCACGCAGTTGCAGACATAGGTCCCCGCGCTGTACGAAAGCGCCGCAGGAATCCCCTGCTCCGTTATGGCGCGAACCATCTCTCGCGTGGGCAGGGTAGAAAAATACGCAGCCGGCGCGTTCTCCGCCAGCGGCGCATCCTCCGGCTGCGCGCCCGCATTGTCCGAAATGCGTGCATCCGCCAGATTGATCGCGACACGCTCCACCGTCATGCCCTTGCGGCCGCCCGCCTGCCCCACCATTACCAGCGTGTCCGGGTCAAAGCTGCGGATTTCCTCACAGATGCGCTGCGCCGCGCCGTCAAAAGTCACAGGCAGGCACACCTTCCGCACCTCAAAACCCTCCGCCGCAGCCCGGCTGACCGCCTCCCAGGAGGGGTTGACACTTTCCCCGCCAAAGGGCTCAAAGCCCGTCAATAGCAGTTTTTTCATAGCAATCTCCTTTGCGCACAAATGCCCCCGCCGGGAATTTTCCCGACGGGGTTGCTTTTTTCAGCCGAAGAGCTTTTCCAACTCCTCGTATTTTTCATGAGTAATCAGCGCGTCCTGCTTTGTGCCGCGGAGCTTGACGACATAGGTCCAGCGTCCGTAGGGCGTGATCGAGTCGATGCAGGACAAATTGATGATATAGGACTTATGGCAGCGGAAAAACACCTCTGGGTCGAGCTTCTCCTCCACATCGCCCAGCGTATCGGACGTGGGATAGCCGCCCTCCGCCGTGTAGAGCACGGTCTGCCGGTTTTCGCGCTGTACCAGCAGAATGTCCTCGGTGTCGACGAACACCACGCCGTCCCGGTTGCGGATCATCAGCCGTCCCGGATGCTTCTTGCGCGCCGGAACCGGCTTTACGGCTTCTGCCGGCAGATTCTGCCTGCCTCCGAGCATCCGGCGGATGCGCTCCAGAGTTGCCAGCACGCGCTCGTTGCGGAATGGCTTGACCAGATAGTCGAAGGCATAGACCGCGAACGCTTCCTCGCGGTAGCCCTCGTGCGCCGTGGCGAAGACCAGCGCAGCATGGGGATCCATGTCCTGGATGCGCCGGGCTGTCTCCACGCCGTCCATCACGGGCATTTCCACATCGAGGAACACCACCTGCGGATGCGTTTTTTCAAACATTTCCAACGCCTGCTCGCCGTTTTCGGCTTCGCCCACGACCTCAAAGCCTTCTGCCTTGCCCACGAGCTTGCCCAGAATCAGCCGCATCCCCGGCTCGTCATCGCAGATCAGCACGCGCAGCGGTTCATCTGCCATATCGTCTCCCCCTTGCCCCGCGCCGCGAAACCGGCGCGTCGAGTATTTCCTTCATGATCAATGCATTGCGCATCTGCTCTGCCGTCACACGCGGGCCGGATTCTGCGAAGATCACATCCGCCGGGTCGGTCCTGTTGGCGCGATTCTGTCCATGGAATCCATCCTCGTGCAGCTCCACGCCCTCGTGCGAGACGTAATGCAAACTGCCTTGCGGCTGCTTTTGCTCCATTTTTTCCGGCGGCATCCTCATTTGCGCCGCAGGCGTCTGGGCAGACTTTGCGCGCGGCGGAGTCTTTTCCGGCGTCCCCATGACCTTCATGGAGGCGGCAGTCGGCTCCATTTTGACCTGCTTCAGCGTCTGCTGCACCTGTTTTTTCTGCTGCTTCTTTTTTGCGGAGTTCACCGCCGTGACGATGATGCCGATGCTGACCGCAAACCCCAGCAGGGAAGAGAGCATCTCAAACAGTTCATCCACGTCCGCCGCCTCCTTTCCGAATGGACTTCATGGCGTTACGCCTTGCCGTTTTCCCGCTTGGCGGCCGATGAAGTCGACGCGGGATGAGCGATGGAATCGCGCATCTGGGTATCGGCAATGACGTTCTGCATATTGTAATAATCCATTACGCCCAGCTTGCCCTCGCGCAGAGCCTCGGCCATGGCCAGCGGCACTTCTGCCTCGGCCTGCACGACCTTGGCGCGCATTTCCTGCACGGCGGCGACCATTTCCTGCTCGTGCGCCACAGCCATCGCGCGGCGTTCCTCCGCCTTGGCCTGCGCAATGCGCTTGTCGGCTTCGGCCTGATCGGTCTGCAGCTGCGCGCCGATGTTGCGGCCGACATCCACATCCGCGATGTCGATGGAGAGGATTTCAAACGCGGTACCCGCGTCCAGACCCTTGGAAAGCACGGTGCGGGAGATCATATCGGGATTTTCGAGAACCTGCTTGTGGGATTCCGCGGAACCGACGGTGGTGACGATGCCTTCGCCGACACGGGCGATAACGGTCTCCTCGCCTGCGCCGCCGACCAGGCGGTCGATGTTGGCGCGGACGGTGACGCGCGCCTTGGCGCGCAGTTCGATGCCGTCCTTGGCAATCGCCGCGACCACGGGCGTCTCAATGACCTTGGGGTTGACGCTCATTTGCACGGCCTGCAACACGTCGCGCCCCGCCAGGTCGATGGCCGCCGCGCGCTCGAACACCAGGTCGATATCCGCGCGCTGCGCCGCAATCAGGGCATTGATGACGCGGTCGATGTTGCCGCCGGCCAGATAGTGCGCTTCCATCTTGTCAATGGAAACATCCAGCCCGGCCTTGGTCGCCTTGATCAACGGATAGACCAGACGGGAGGGGGTGATGCGGCGGATGCGCATGCCCACCAGCGTCGAGATACGGATCTTCACGCCGGAAGCCAGCGCCGAGATCCACAGCCCCACAGGAAAGAACGAGAAGAAGATGGCCAGCACCACAATGATGACGACCAGCACGCCAAAGGCCACGATGATGGAATCCATAAGTTTTTTTCCTCCTCAAACCATTTTTTCCATTTTCAAATTACAGTTCGCCTTGTTCGGATCGGTTTTCGATCTGCCTCACCACGATCTTGCGGCCCTCCACGCGCACCACGCGCACGGGCTTGCCCGCTTCGATGAACTCGCCCTCGGCCAGCACTTCGAGCTTCACGCCGTCAAAATCCGCCGTGCCCACCGGCCGCAGCATGGTTGCCGCCACGCCCTCGTGCCCGAGGAAATAGGCCATGTCTTCGCCGGAAGTGAAGCCGTCCTCCTTATCGGTCGAGGTTTTGAGCACCAGCGGCGTCTTTGCCAGCGCCCCCTTGGACGCCGACCGCACCGCGATCGTAAAGAGCAGACAGAGCATCAGCACGATGATGATGGTCAGCAAAATGCCCTCCAGGAGGCTATCTGAGGCCACAACCACGCCGATCAGCAGCAGCGCCAGCCCCGATATGCCCGGCACGCCGAAGCCCGGCGTAAACAGTTCGATGGTCACCAGGATGAATCCCGCGAGCAGGCAGATCGCCGCCGGCCAGTTCAGTGAGATGATTTCCAATAATTCCATGCCGACTCCTCCCTTGCTTGGATCTTGTATGCAGTATAGCACGGCGCGCACCGCGCTGTCTGTTTTTTTGTCTCAATCATGCGCGCGGCGCGTCCAATTGTCCGACCGGACGCTCCATCCGCAACACTTCCTTGAGGGTATCCAGATCGTGCAGATAGACCTCGCGCAGCGATGGGTTGTAAATCACCGATGCGGGGTGATACAGCGCAAAGAGCGGCCGGCCGCACCGCGCGTCCGAAATCACCCGCCCGTGCATCTGCCCAATGGTGTCCCTGCGCCCCAGCAGCGCCTGCAAGGGCACATTGCCGAGCGAGACGATCAGCTGCGGCTCGATCAGGTCGATCTCCCTCTGCAGCCACGGCAGAAACAGGCCGATTTCCTCGCGCGTGGGCGTGCGGTTGCTCGCCCTGCCCTTGTCCGAGATCTTCACCGGGCGGAACTTGACAGTGTTGGTGATGTAAAGCTCCGCACGCTTAAGCTGCGTCCGCTCCAGGAATTCGTCGAGGTTCTTGCCCGCCTTGCCCACAAAGGGTTTTCCCAACAGCGCCTCCTGCGCGCCGGGCGCTTCGCCCACCAGCATCACGCGCGCCTGCGGGTCGCCGTCGCCAAACACATAGACCTTTTGATCCGGCGCGTATAATTCGTTAAAATATGCCGCGCATTCCTCTTGCAGGCGCGCAAGTCTCGCTTTTTTATCCATCTGCTTCTACTTCCTGACCGGGGTAGATCCCCATTTCCTTCATCCGATCGCGCAGCGCCTTCATGTCCTGCCAGGCCTCGCGCTTTTTCTCGCCGGTTTCATCGCGCAGCAGCGCCGAGGGATGGTAGGTCGGCAGGATCTGCGTCCCCTTTTTATCCACCCAGATGCCTCGTTCGCGCGTGATGCGCAGATCGGGTCGGATGACAGCCTTTGCCGCCGTCGCGCCCAGGCAGACCAATATCTTCGGCCGCACCAACACAAACTGCGCCCGCAGATACGGCAGACAGGCGTTCTGCTCAAAGGCTTCCGGCACGCGGTTGTGCGGCGGGCGGCACTTGACGATGTTGGCGATGTAGACCACGCTGCGGTCCAGCCCGATGGCAGCCAGCATTTTGTCCAGCAGCTGCCCCGCCGGGCCGACGAACGGCCTGCCCTGCTCGTCCTCCTGCTGCCCCGGCCCCTCGCCCACGAACATCACGTCCGCATTGCGGCTGCCTTCGCCCAGCACGGTGTGCTGCCGCGTCTGGCAAAGCACGCAGCCGCGGCAGTCCGAAACCGCGTCCTCCAGCATTTCCCATGTCACCTGCACAAAGATTTCCTCCCCGGGTGTTTCTCTTTCGTTCTATTATAACACGGCTGCGCCCGACGCAACACTTGCAAAACATCAAAAATCCTGAGATAATAACGGAGAGTGTCCGCAGGACGCCTTTCAAAATTCCTTTTGACCATTTACGGAGGCGATTGCATGCCACAGGAATACACAACGCTGTACCGGGCGTTCCGTCCCGACCGCTTTTCGGCGGTCATCGGGCAGCAGCCCATCGTGCAGACGCTGAAAAATCAGATCAAATCGGGCCGCATCGCCCATGCTTATCTCTTCAACGGCACACGCGGAACCGGCAAAACCACCACCGCGCGCATCCTCGCCCGCGCCATCAACTGTGAAAACCCGCAGGACGGCGAGCCTTGCGGGCAGTGCCCCACCTGCAAGGCGCTGGCAGGCGAAAACAATCTGGATATTCTCGAAATCGACGCCGCGTCCAACGGCAGCGTCGATCAGGTGCGCGATCTTTGCCAGAAGGTCGCCTATCCGCCGCAAAGCTGCCGCTACAAGGTCATCATCATCGACGAGGTACACTCGCTTTCCACCTCCGCCGCCTCTTTCAATGCGCTGCTCAAGACGCTGGAAGAGCCGCCGGAGCACGCGGTATTCATCCTCGCCACCACCGACCCGCAAAAGCTGCCGCCCACCATTCTCTCCCGCTGCCAGCGCTTTGACTTTAAGCGCATCGGCACCAAGGACATTGCCGATCACCTGAAGGAGATCGCCGCCGAAACAGGCTGCTCTGCCGAGGACGACGCGCTGATGGACATCGCCCGCGCGGCGGAGGGCGGTATGCGCGACGCGATCAGCCTGATGGATCTGTGCATGAGCTATTCCCAGAACCACATCACCGCCCAGGTGGTGCAGGATGCATTGGGCACAGCGGGCAGCCGCGCGCGCTTTGATTTTGCGGACGCGCTGGCTGCAGGCGATGCAGGCAAGGCGCTGACGCTGATCGACGAGCTGATGCGTGCCGGGCGCGAACCCGCCGTGTTTGCCCGCGAGATGACGCGGCATCTGCGCGGCGTGCTGGTGGCCTGCGCCTGTCCCAACTGTGCGGAGCTGCTCGACGTCACCGACGAGGACGCGCAGCGTTACCGCCAGCAGGCGGAGGCCTTCGGCTCCGAGCGCGCGCTGCGGGCGATGGATCTCTTCGCCCACGCCGAGCCGGAGATGCGCTGGGCAAGCCAGCCGCGGATGCAGCTGGAAATGGCCGCCATCCGCGCCTGCCGCCCCTCCTTTGACCAGAGCGTGCAGGCGCTGACCGAGCGCATCGACGCGCTGGAGCGCAAGCTGGAAAGCGGTGCGTTCACCGCCAAAACGCCGTCTCCGCGCCCCGCAGCGGGAAACACCGCAGCTCCCGCCGCGCCCGCACCCAAGAAAGCCCCGCGCCCCGTCCCCGAGGGCGATGCCGCCATCTGGAAGGACGTGCTGCGCACGGTCAAGACCACGCGGATGCAGCTGTGGACTTCCTTGAAAATGGGCAGCTTTTTAGGCTTCAAGGCAGAGTTTGCGCAGGTATCTTTTGAAGAAAGCAACGAGATTTTTTACAGCATCTGTCTGAAAGAGGAAAACCACCGCGCCATTGAAGAAGCCTTCACCGCGGTCTGTCAGAAGCCGATCTCGGTGCAGTTTATCCTCAATCGACAGGACGCGCAGCCGCAGGGCGCTTCTCTCGATACACAATCGGTCATCAGCGTCTTTGGGCGGGAAAACGTGGACATCTTGGATTGACCCTTTACGAAAACACGCCCGAGATGATATAATCATAGTCAAGACTTACACTCATCAAGCAGGAGGTACTTCATCATGGCAAGAGGCGGATTCCCCGGTATGCCGGGCGGAAATATGCAGCAGATGCTCAAGCAGGCCCAGCGCATGCAGGCCAACATCGCCAAGCTCCAGGAGGAGCTGGAAGCGCGTGAATACGAGGCGAGCGCGGGCGGCGGCATGGTCAACGTGCGCGCCAACGGCAAAAAAGAGCTGCTCTCCATCGAGATCAAGCCCGAGGCGGTCGATCCCGACGATGTGGAAATGCTTCAGGATCTGGTGCTGGCGGCGGTCAACGAGGTGCTGCGCAAGGTGGAAGAGACTTCTTCTGCCGAAATGGGCAAGATCACCGGCGGGCTGAACCTGCCCTTCTGATTTTGCGGAAAAGATAAGGCGGAAACATGAGCAATATCGACGCGTTCTCCCGCCTGTGCGCGCAGCTGGCGAAGCTCCCCGGCGTGGGGCGCAAGAGCGCACAGCGCATGGCGTATTATCTTCTCTCCCAGCCGGAGGATCAGGTGCAGGCTCTGGCCGATGCGATCACCACCGCCCGCACCAAGGTTCACGAATGCCGCATCTGCGGCAACTACACCGATCAGGACATCTGTTCCATCTGCGCGGATGAGCGCCGCGACGGCTCGACGCTCTGCGTGGTGCGCGACCCGCGCGACGTCGCCGCGATCGAGCGCATGCGCGATTACAACGGAAAATACCATGTGCTGCACGGCATTATCTCTCCAATGGAGGGCATCGGCCCGGACGACATCCGCATCCGCGAGTTGATGGCTCGCCTGAACGGCGTTCACGAAGTGATCCTGGCCACCAACCCCGACATCGAAGGCGAGGCCACTGCAGCCTATATTGCGCGGCTGCTCAAGCCCTTTACCGACATCAAGGTTACGCGCATCGCGCACGGCGTACCCATCGGCGGCGACCTGGAGTATACCGACGAGGTCACGCTCTCCCGCGCCATTCGCGGCCGTACCGAGTTCTGATGCAAACATTCAAACCCGTCTGAAACATTTCAGGCGGGTTTTCTTTATGCTAAAAGTATTTTCAGGATTGATAGACGTCTAAGTTTCAGGTATAATGATCGCATCGAAGCGCCGTCCGCTCAAAACGGCTTTACGGAGGTGTCATGGATTTGAAACTCAAAAAGCTAAAGCTGCGAAGCATTCGCTTTCCCATTCCGGAAAAGCCCGACAAGGGCCAAGAAACCGAGGTCACGCTGCTGGAAGCGGAGAGCGAAAAGCTGCTCAACTGCGCCGACATGACCGCGCAGGAGATGCAGGAATTTTATCCCCAGCTTCTGCATCCCGCCGATCCCGACCAAATGGACAAGGCCGTGGAGGGCAAGGTCAATTCCCTGCGCCGCGCTACGTTCAATCTGGCAAAGACGTATCTGAAAACCTATGAAATCAGCGATGAACTGGGTGCGCGCTGGAAGGACGCCAAGCCCGCGCGCCGCAAGCGCAAGCGCCGCCTGATCTCCCCCGCCCCCGCCAATGCGCTGATCGACCAGGAGGAGGACGAGAGCGACCACTTTACCAAGGGGCTCAATATCTACAAGCTCCTTTGGGTGTTCTACATCGGCAGCTTTGCGGGCGTCATCATCGAGCTGCTCTGGTGCTTCATTAACGAGGGTTATTTCGAGAGCCGCAACGGCCTGATCTACGGCCCGCTCAACCCGCTCTACGGTGCGGGCGCGGCGGCGCTGAGCGTCGTGCTTTACAAGTTCCGCAACCGCGGCAGCTGGCTGTCGATGCTGGGCGGCATGGTCGTGGGCAGCGCGGTGGAATATGCTTTCTCCTGGGTGCAGGAATTGCTCTGGGGCTCCCGCTCGTGGGATTACAGCCACCTGCCCTTCAACATCAACGGCCGCATTTGTCTGCTGTATTCGTTCTTCTGGGGACTGCTGGGCATCTTCTGGATCAAAAAGCTCTATCCCATCTGCTCCAAATGGATTCTGAAAATTCCTAACCGCGTGGGCAAAATTCTGACGTGGATCATCTTGGCGTTCTTCATCCTCGACACGGCGATCACGGGCTTTGCGATGATCCGCTGGGTCGAGCGCCGCAAGGACATCCCCGCCGCCAATGCCTTTGATCAATTCATCGACACCCACTATTCCAACGAGCGCATGGAGCGCGTTTTCCCGAACATGGTGTTCTCAGACGATAAAAACAGCTGATGCCATTCAGCCCCTTCGTCTTCCTGAAGTAAGCACAGGAAAGCGAAGGGGCTGTTTTTTCATACGTCGTCAGTTCATCCGGCGAATCTGCTGGGCTTCAATCAGCGGATAGGAGATGAGCTCCGCGCCGTCCAGATTCTCCCGATGCATATCCACCGCCGTGATCTGGCTGTTGCCGTAGGTCGTATAGTAATAGATCCCCTTATCGGCGTTGCAGCAGCTGGAGTAGATCGTTATCTCACACTTGCCCTTCTCCAGCCGGCAGCAGCCGCGCGGCTGCTCCACCGAGCGCAGAATGTGGAAAAACTGCCCGACGCTCTCCCCTTCATCCTCCGACGAAAGCGAATTGCCGCGCACAAAGGCAGCGCGCACAAACCGTGAAGCCGAAGAAAGATCCCCCGGCAGGCCCAGCGCGCCCATGCCCTTGCTGTACGGCGTGAGCGGCAGATTCTCCGCAAAGGTGCTCTTGGGGATACCCGGCGTCAAGGTCAAATAATTTCGCAGGTTGGTCATCTGCCAGTCAAAGGGGGGCTCGTTGGTCAGCACGCCCGCGGGATTGTCGTAAATCTTCACGCCGTCTTTCGTCGCTTCAACCACGATCGCGCCGCTGCGGTCAGCAATCATCCAGTGCAGCGGGGACGGCGGCAGCTCTGGGCGGAAGGCCGCGTTCGTCACGCGGAGTCCCGCCAGCAGTTCCCGCGCCTGCACGAGATTTTCGCACTGCCCCAGCACCCACGGGATAAACTCATAGGAGGCCACCTGCTTTGCGCCGTTGTCCTGTTCCGGCGCGTAATAGGCGCTGTCCCAGAAGGCAAGCCCCGCCATGCTCAGACCTTTTTCGTTCGTGGCATCGTAATAGAGCGGGTAATTCTCCGCCACATAGGCCATGCCGATCAGCGCAAAATGCGTCCGGCACTCCCCCGCATAGCGGAAGCGAAACGGAAAGTTCCGCGGCGTCACCGTCACGCTCTCCCGGTAGGAATATTCCAGATCCAGATTTCTTCCAAAGTAAAAATCTTTTGTACAATACGTCGCCGCTGTACACATACTGCTTCACCAATCCTTTCTTGTTTTTTATTCTACCACAATTCTATCCGAACATCCAACCGGCGTTTTCCCTGTTCAATCCGCTCCGCCTGTGCTATAATCAAATCAACAGACACAGGAAAGGATGGCTTTCTTTATGGATCAGAGAGAAAAAGCGATGGACGCAAACGCGATCACCCGCGCCTATTTTGACGAGATTCTCATCGAAATGCGTCACATCGACAACAAAATTCCCGACACCACGCTGCACCTTTACGGCGAAACCTTCTCCACCCCCATCATGATGGCGGCGCTTTCTCACCTGAAAGGACAGGGCAACGAGGGCGACGGCATGGTGCAGATGGCCGAAGGCGCCAAGCTGGCAAACGCTGTGAACTGGGCGGGCATGGGCGAGATCGATCAGTTTGACCGCATCGCCGCTACGGGCGCACGTTCCATCAAGATCATCAAGCCCTATGACGATGAAAACATGGTGCTGGAGCGCATGGATCGTGCCGAGGCTGCGGGCGCGCTGGCTGTCGGCATGGATCTGGATCATTCCTTCGGCGGCAACGGCAAGCCCGACGTCGTGCTCGGCCTGAAAATGCGCCCCCGTACGATGAAGGAACTGGAATCCTATGTCAAGCGCACCAAGCTGCCCTTCGTCATCAAGGGCGTGCTCAGCGCCACCGACGCGCAGAAGTGCCTGGACGCTGGCGTGCAGGGCATCGTCGTCTCCCATCACCACGGCATCCTGCCCACGGCGGTGCCGCCGCTGATGGTGCTGCCGGAGATCGTTCGCGTCATCGGCGGGCGCATCCCGATCTTTGTGGACTGCGGCGTGATGAACGGCGCCGACGCCTTCAAGTGCCTGGCTATGGGTGCGACTGCGGTTTCGGTCGGCCGTCCCGTGATGCAGCCCATCATCGAGCGCGGCGCGCAGGGCGCTGCGGACGTGATCAACGCCGTGACGGCGGAGCTTGCGGGCGCCATGGCGCGCACCTGCTCTCCCGATATTACCCATATTGATCCCACCGTGCTGTGGCGCCGCAACGGCGTTCACGCGATTTAAGAAACACAGCGCATAAAAACCGTTCTCTTCAGACCGTGAGATGAGGACGGTTTTTTTCTATCTTTCGTGTTGTTTGCGGTAAATGGCGGGTGAAGTGCCCATCGTGCGCTTAAAAAAAGCGGAAAGATAATAAGCATCACAAAAACCGTATCCCTCCGCAATGGTTTGCAGCGTCTTGTTGCTCACCAGCAGTTCTTCCGCAATGCGCTCGGTGAGCAGTCTTTCCTGATACTGCTTGAATCCGCAACCAAATGCCCTGCGGAATGCTCTGGAAAAAGAGGAAGGATTCCACCCATAACGCGCGGCGATCTCTTCTCTTCGAATCGATGCGCTGAGATTGCGGCGCATCTCCTCCACGATGGGCAAAAAGGGCTGCATCGCAGGGGATATACCCGGCAAGTTGTCGGGCATGAACGCCGCGACGGCGGTCAGCAGCTGGCCGCGCAGGAAGGTCCGATCCCGCAGTGTTTTCCGCTGCGCCGCATCAAAGATCCTTTGGCAGACCTCCCTGCCCGCCGGCAGGCTGCGCACCTCTCCCGCTTCCGCCAGCGCATCGCAGCCCGGAAACAATTCCACATGGAAGTCCATATAGGTCTTGCGGATATGAGTGTCGCACCAAAGGTCATGAGGCAGGCCGCGCGGGATCAAATATACCCGCCCCGACTCAAGATCCAGCGCGCCTTTTTCCGTGCGGATGTGCCCGTCTCCCGCCAGAATATAGTATATGGTGTGGTGCACATCGCAGATTCCGCGGTAATTCCACGCCGTATTTCCCTCAAAGGGCAGCGCGCGAACAAGGCGGAGCTGAATATCTTCTGTCACAAAATCACATCCTTCGGCACAATTATAACATGGGCAGGGATCACCTCGCAAGCTATACTAAAGTTGTAGTCTGTGACCGCAACTTGATTCCGATCCGATTCCATCCGCAGCAAGGAGGACATCCATCATGAGCACTCGCTTTGAACCCACGTTTGAATCCCTTCGTCAATACACCGCGCCGGAATGGTTCCGCGACGCCAAGTTCGGCATCTGGAGCCACTGGGGACCGCAAAGCGTCCCGATGTTCGGCGACTGGTATGCCCGCAATATGTACATCGAGGGAACGCCGCAATACGAATACCATCTGCGTCATTACGGCCACCCCTCCAAATTCGGCTACAAAGACCTCTGCGCCCTTTGGAAAGCCGAAAACTTCGACCCAGAAGGTCTGATGGAGAAATATTACAAAGCGGGCGCCCGCTATTTCATGAGTCAGGGCTCGCATCACGATCATTTCTTTAACTATGATTCTCAGCTTAACCGCATGAACAGCGTCAACGTCGGTCCCCACAAGGACATTCTCGCTCAGTGGAAGGCCGCCGCGGACAAGTTCCGCATGCCTTTCGGCATCAGCGAGCACCTCGGCGCTTCGTTCTCGTGGTGGCGCGTGAACAAGGGCTGCGACAAATTCGGCCCTTATGCAGGCGTCCCCTACGACGGAAACGATCCCGCCTACCGCGATTTCTACTATGACAACGCCTATCTCGGCGCAGAAAAGCCTCTCGATCTGAACCTGATCCCGTGGTATACGGACAACGCCGCGTTCCGCGATTATTGGCTGCGTTGCGTCAAGGAGATGATCGACAAATTCCATCCCGATCTGCTCTACACCGATGGTTCTCTTCCCTTCGGCGGACAACTTTGGCAGGGTGCTTCCGATGAGATCCTCACGCAGGATTACGCCCAGGGCCTTCAGGCAGTCGCGCACCTTTACAATACCTCGATCGAGCAGCACGGCAGCAACGAAGCGGTTTATCTGCAAAAGGACCGCCGCCCGGAGATCTTCAACGTCGGCGTGCTCGACATCGAAAAGAGCCAGCTGCCCGGCGTCATGCCCCAGCCCTGGCACACTGACACCTGCATCGGCAACTGGTTCTACGATGTGCACAGCCCCTACAAGCGGCCGGAGCAAATCGTCGAAATGCTGGTGGACATCATCTCCAAGAACGGCGTGATGCTGCTCAACGTGCTCCAGCGTCCGGACGGCTCCATCGACGAGGATGCGGATTATATTCTGGAAAAGCTCGCCGGCTGGTTCGCCATCAACAGCGAAGCGGTCTACGGCACCCGCCCGTGGCGCGTGTTCGGCGAGGGCAGCACGCGGGTCAAGATCGACGGCTTCACCGAGGACAAGACGGACTGGAACGAGACCGACTTCCGCTTTGTGCAGAAGGACGGCGCGGTCTACGCCTTCATGATGGGCGCAAAAGGCGGTCAGCCCGCGGTGCTGCACTCCTTCATGCAGCAGCCGGTGCATTCCGTGGAGCTGTTGGGCTGCGGCCCGGTGGAATTCCGTCAGGACTTCGGCGTGCTGATCGTTTCCCTGCCCGACAACCTGCCGTCGATGTGCGCCAACACGCTGAAAATCCGCTAAATCCTTTCCGGAACGCAAAGAAAGCCCCGCAAGCGGGGCTTTCTTTTTGCTCAGATGGATTTCTTTTACATCTGTGCTCCGAACTTCTGCCGAACGGCATTGATCTTGTCCTGCTCTGCCGCCTCGGCGGGATACCATCCCTTCGCCGCCATTTCCTCATAGATCCTGTCCTGCATGTGCAGCGCGTGGTTGAGCGCCTGATGAAAGGCCGTATGCACCTTCTGCGTGGCTGATTCGATCGTGCCGTGCAGATAGAGATCGCAAACGCCTTTTTCGAGCATTAACAGGTTTTCCATCAGATTCTTGTCATCCATGCCCTTTTCCTCCTTCCGCCTCAAAGCAGCCCATAAAAGCTCTGGAAGATCTGCGCGTGCAGCTGCGCCATTTCCTGAACGCAGGCTTTCAGCTTCGGGTCGCGGATCTGCTCCGCCGTGCTGCGGAATTGCTGAGAAAAAGCCTGTTCGTGTCCCATCGCGTCCTCCAAATACATCAGTTCCTTGCCTGTCATAACTGCATCGCCTCCTTGAAGACAGCATTCCCCCTTCTTTAGCGGCTTATACAAAAAAAGAGAGCCGAAGCTCTCTTTTTTTGATTTTCTTACAGGAAAAACTCGCGATCCTCAGGACGGAGATACTTTTCTGCTTTGGGGATGTTGAACTCCACGCCGATGCCGGGGCGATCCCAGACCGTGACGTGACCATCCTTGAAGAAGCCCTCCGGCAGTCCCTCCACAATGTCGTACCACCATTCGGGATTGCCCTGCGGGTACTCATAGGCGATGTAGTTCTGAGGCATGGTGCTGGCAACGTGGGTCAGCGCCGCCATGCCGAAGACGCCGTCAAACACGCCGTGCGGCGCCATCATGATGCCGTGCATGTTGGCATATTCCGCAATCCACTTCAGCTCCGCCAGTCCGCCCACGTCCGCCGGGTCGGGACCGACGACGTTGACCGCCTGATTTTCAATCAGCTCGCGGTAGCCTTCGCGCAGGTAGATCTGCTCGCCGGTATGGATGTTGGTCGTGGTGTTGGTGGTGATGTCGCGGTAGACGTTTGCACGGGTATAGGGCGTGTAATCGCCGGCGATGGTATCCTCCAGCCACATCACGTTGAAGGGCTCAACCCCCTTGGCCAGCTTCAGCGCATCCACAGGCATGAGGCCGGGGCCGCAGTCAAACGCGATGCCAACCTTATCGCCCACAGCCTCCTTGATGGTGCCGACGTAGTCGATCAGGTAATTCAGGCCCTTGTCGGTGAGCATGGAACCGTTGGCGTTGTCGGGATACTGCACCGCGGGATTCATGGGATAGGAGTTATAGGCATAGCCTTCTTCCTCCGCAAGGCGGCGGAACTCGGGGTTGTGATAGGCGAGCGGCGACTTGACGATGGTGAAGCCATAGTTTTCATGGATGGCCAGCACATTTTCAGCGCGCTCCGCAGCGGTCTTGGCCTGCGGATGAGGCAGTTTGTCGTTGGAATAGAGCGTGCAGTAGACGCGAACCTTGTCGCGCACCTTTCCGCCCAGCAACTTATAGACGGGCAGGCCCGCTTCCTTGCCCGCAATATCCCACAGCGCCATCTCGATGGAGCTGACGATCTTGCCCCAGGGCTTGAACGCGCCCAAGCGGCGGATGCGGCGCATCACGTCCTCGACGTTGGTCGGGTCGCAGCCGACGATCATGCTGCGGTAATAGGGAACCGTGGCGTTGACGAATTCCTTGAAATTCTCCACCTGGGAATAGCCGTCGATGCCCTTGTCCGTGACCACGCGCAGGCAGACGTTCGTACCGATAATCGCACTCTTGAGATCTATGATCTTCATGTTCTTCCTCCGTTCTGTGTTTTTCTTTATTGGGGGCACCCCTTTTTTATTTTACCCTCCTTTCCCCTTTGCTGTCAAGTCCCATCCCGCATGACGATACGTTACGCCTCGCCACATGAACGAGCCCATCAAACATATGCGTATTTGTTCATTCATTATTTGATTCAACTCATCATTTTTTGCATATATGCACATCGGTTCATGAATTTGTTGTCAGTTTTTCCTCCTGATTTCTAAAGTTTTTCACAAAATCACTTGATTTTTATGTAAATCGTGCTAAACTGTTATCCGCACAATATAAACGGGCTCATCCCTTTGGGAAGGAAGGACATCCCCTCTTTATGGAACACATGCATTCTCACGGCGGCTTGATCGATCATCTTCTGGAAGAACCTCTGGAGGGGCTGCTGAACAGCATCGGTCTTGCCGAAAAACTCAATCACTTCATCGTTCACGCACTGATGGATTTTCTGGAAATCTCTCTGCTGCTGCTGATCGTCGTCACACTGGTGACTTATCTTCAAACCTATATTCCCTTTGACAAAATGCGCCGCAAGCTGCAAAAGCTGCGCGGGCTGCCGGGAATGCTGCTGGCGCTGGTGCTGGGCGCGCTTTCGCCTTTTTGCAGCTGCACCATCATCCCGATCCTGATGGGATTCCTGGCGGCGGGCGTGCCGCTGAGCTGCTGCCTGGTGTTTCTGACCTCGGCTTCCTGCCTGAACATCACGGCGCTTTCGACAATTTTCGCAACCTTCGACCTGAAATTTGCGCTTGCCTACACCGTTTCCGGCCTGGCGATCTGCATCCTGAGCGCGACGCTGCTCTCCGCAACGCACAGCGACCGCTTTGTGCGGCTGGATAAGCTGCAAGTGGAGCACCACCATCACCACGATGAAAACAGCGTCGGTTCCCGCCTGAAAAAGGCGCTCTGCTCGGCGGGGCTGACCTACAAGAGCATGGTATTGTTCCTGCTGATCGGCGTGCTGCTCTCCGCGGCGCTGGAATCGTTTGTGCCGCAGGGCATCATCGAGCGCGCGCTGACCGGCGCGTGGGCGCTGCCGCTGGCGACCATCGTGGGCGGCTGCCTGCATTCCGATGTGTTTTCAATCCTGCCCATCGTGCAGACGGCGTATGCCTACTCCCCCGCTGTGGCGCTGAACTTCCTGCTGTCGGTGATGCTGTTCTCGATTGCGGAATGGGCGCTGCTCTCGCAGGCCTTCCGCGGACGGCTGATCGCGCGCTACTGCCTGACGCTGCTGGGGCTGGCGCTGGCCGCAGGTGTGATCGCGCTGTTCCTCTTCTGATTTCAAAATGACAAAAGAGCGAAGATGATTTTCATCCTCGCTCTTTTATGTTTCATCCGACTTTTCCACGCGAAGCCGTCTGCCCTGCACAGCGGTCACGCGCACGGCTTCTCCGCACCGCAAATGCTGCGCAGAAACCGCTTCATAGCGCTTTTCCGCAATTTCAACCGTGCCAACCGGGCGCAAATCGGTCCGCGCCACGCCGAGCGCCCCCACCTGCGGCAGTTCGTCCGCACTCTGTTCGGGAACCTCGCTGCGGGCATAGAGCTGTATCTTTTTCATGGTTTTAGACTCCGGCAGGCGCGCCAGCTGAAGCGGTATCGCGACCCCCGTCATCACCGCGGATGCGCAAAGCGTCAGCAAAAAAACAGTGATATCCTGCGCCGTCTGCCACAGCGCAGCCAGCAGCAGCCCCGCGCCCAAGACGCCGATCGGGCCGACGCCCGCAAATCGGCCGTCCACGAGCAGCAGTGCGCTGCCCAGCGCCGCCAGCGCCAGCACGCTCCACGCACTGCTCCCGCCGACCAGATCCGGCGCAAAGCAGGCGATTTGACAAATCAGGCCAATCACGCCGCCGGGGCCTAAGCCGGGAATCACCGCATCGCCGATCAACAGCGTCAGCCCGACGGCAAAAAGCGCCGCGGCAATCCAATCCAGCCCCGGCTGACCCATCAAATAGGCCTCGATCACGGGATTCCCCCTTCCCATAGAAACACTTAGTCTGTTTGAGTTTACACCTGCCGCAGCGCTTCGTAAACGTATCTCGTTCCAAATGTCGTTCTGCTTGTCCCAACGCCGCATTCTTACATAGAAAAACGTCCTGCGGAAAATTCCACAGGACGTTTGCGAAAGCGATGAATCAGTACTTGCGCTTTCTGGCGGCCTCAGCCTTCTTCTTGCGCTTCACACTGGGCTTCTCGTAATGCTCGCGCTTGCGAACCTCGGCCAGTACGCCGGACCGGGCACACTTGCGCTTAAAACGCTTCAGAGCGCTTTCAAGGGATTCGTTTTCCCCAACGCGGATTTCAGACATTGCTTTCCCTCCCCTCGCGCAAACCGTGATGCCACATCAGGCACAGGTGAATATAGTCCATTATACCGCCCGCCGCGCCACCCTGTCAAGCAGAGACAAACCGCTTTACAAAAACCGAACACAGCAAGCCAATGGCCTTCTTCAACACCTAATGTGTTGTACCTAGTCAGTATAACACAGGTTTCTGAATAAATCCAGTATCATTCCTGTGTTTTACAAAAGAATTTTCTGTGAACCGCCGTTTTGTCACGCCATCTGTTCAGAGAGTTTGACGCCGCCCATCACATGCAGGTGCAGATGCTGCACGGTCTGTGCGCCGTTGACGCCGATGTTGGCCACCACGCGGTAGCCCTCCTCCGCAACGCCTTCCTGACGGGCGACCTTGGCGCAGGCGCGCATCAGGCGGCCTACCAATTCGGGATCGGCCTCGGCAGCCTCGGTCAGGTTCTTGAAATGCTTGCGCGGCATCACCAGCACATGGGTGGGTGTCTGGGGATTGATGTCGCGGATGGCGATGCAATCCTCATCCTGATACACAACGGTCGAAGGAATCTCTCCGGAAATGATTTTGCAGAACAGGCAATCGTCCATATTCATATCCTCCTAACAACTATATTTTCTCTCCGCAGGCGGACGTGCCGTCAGCGGCAAGGATTTTCACCTTCAGAATCTCGCCCGGCTGGGAATCCGGCACGCGGACGCGGATGTATTCGCGGCAATAGCCCGTCTCCTCTTCCTCGATCATGACCTCAACGGTTTTGCCCACAAGGGAGCGGACATAGGCGTTTTCCAGCTCCTTGCCCACCGCAATCAGACGGCGGGCGCGCTCCTCACGCTCCGCCACGGGCACCACGCCGTCAAACTGCACCGCCGGCGTGCCCTCCCGCTCGGAATAGGGAAAAACGTGCATCCGCGCAAACCCGATCTCCTTGCAGAACTCGATCGTTTCCTCAAAATCCTGCTCGGTTTCGCCGGCAAAGCCGCAGATCACATCGGTCGTAATCGCGCAGCCGGGGAAGCTTTCGCGCAGAGCGGCAACCGCCCTTCTAAACTGCGCGGTGGTGTAGCGGCGGCGCATTCGCCCCAGCACCTTGTCGCAGCCCGATTGCAACGACAGATGGAACTGCGGACAGAGCTTTTCCTGCGCGGCCATGCGCGCGGCGTAGGTTTCATCGATCCACGCGGGTTCCAGCGAACCCAGGCGCACGCGCCGCACGCCCGGCGCGGCGCAAACCGCCTCGATCGCGTCCAGCAAACTGGTGCCGTCCTTAAAATCGCGGCCGTAGCTCGCCAGATGAATGCCGGTGAGCACCACCTCACGGTAGCCCGCCGCACCCAGCGCCAGCGCTTCCCGGCGCACATCCTCCAGCGCACGAGAGCGAATCGGACCGCGCACGTCGGGAATGATGCAATAGGCGCAGCGGTTGTCGCATCCCTCCTGAATCTTCATTACGGCGCGGGTATGGCCTTCGTTCGCGGTTACGTCCAGCGGCTCGAAGGCGGCGTCCTTCAGGCTTTCCACCGCGCAGACCGCAACGCCGCGCGCAATGGCGTCCTCTAAAATCTCCACAACCTTTTCGCGCTTGGCGTTGCCGAGCACCAGCCGCACGCCGGGCAGAAAGAGCTTGTCCCCATCGTGCTGCGCCAGACATCCGCACACCACGATATCCGCCTTGGGATTGCGCCGCGCCGCCTGCCGCACAAATTTCATGGACTTCTTCTCGCCCACGCCCGTGACCATGCAGGTATTGACGACGTAAACGTCGCAGATATCGTCAAATTCGCGGATGGCATACCCCGCCCGCAGAAACTGCTCGCGCATGGCCTGCGTGTCGTATTGATTGGTCTTGCAGCCCAGCGTCATAAAGCTTACGGTTCTCATGCTTCTTCTCCCATCTCTCCGGCGCAGTGCAGCGTCAGCGTCAGCGCCACAAGCCCCGCCGTTTCGGTGCGCAGGATGCGCGGGCCGAGGGTCGCGGCCTTCCCGCCCGCTGCGATCACCGCCTGCGCTTCCTGCGGCGCGATGCCGCCCTCCGGTCCGATCAGCAGCGCCACATCCTTCTGCGCAATCGGCGCGTTAAAGGGCGCGCCGCCCTCTTCATACGGCATCAGCAGAAGCTCGTGCTGCTTCATGCGTTCCAGCGCCTTGTCAAAAGACATCGCGGGCAGCACCTCCGGCACGGCGGATCTTCCGCACTGCTTGACGGCCTCCCGCGCGATGCGGGCATAGCGGTCGGTCTTTTTGTCGGCCTTATCGGGTTTGACGACGCAGCGCTCCATCAGCACCGGCACAATCGCCGCTGCGCCGATTTCCGTGCATTTCTGCACGATGAAGTCCATCTTTTCGCCCTTGCACAGACCCTGATAGAGCGTCACCCGGCAGGCCGTCTCGTGGCTGGGCAGTTCTTCCAGTCTTTCAAAAGCAGCGCTTTCACCGTCAATGGCGGTGATGCGGACGCGGAAGCGTTTTCCGCCGGTCAGCGCTTCGATCTCGTCGCCCTCGCTCAGGCGCAGCACGCGCGTCAGGTGTTTATATTCATCGCCGCGAATACGGCCGTCCTCATCGGCAAAAAATCTGTGCATGGATCTTCCTCCCGGTTGCATTGCTCCCATTATAACACATCTTTCGCCTCGCGCCAAACCGCCGCGTTCACAGAATGTTAAAGATTATTTAAGCCTGTCGTTTTCCATTGAATACGACAAAACGTCCTGCTATAATACAATTCATTGCAAGGGTGTCGTTTGTTGAGAAGTGGCTCAGCGGGCGGCATTTTTGTTTGCCCTGTTTCGAACGATCAAAGCCGGGGGCGGAAGCTTCATCCGTCCCCGGCTCTTTTTTTATGCTTCTTTAGACTGCCAGGATCGACAGCGCCAGCAGAATCTGCGCGGGATAATAGGTCGCCAGCACCACCGTGCCGAACCACCACTTTTTATACGGGCTGAACAGCCGGATCAGCAGGAAGGTATCGGAAATCAGGAACAGCGCACCGCCCAGCAGCATCAGCACCGACCGAACGCTTGCGGAGATAAACGCGCTGCAGATTGCGCAGCCCGCCATCAGCGCCACAATCGCGCCGTATAGATAAACCGGCCACTGCGCGCGCCCCAGCCGCAATTTAAGCGGGAACTGCAAGGCAAACAGCACGCCGAAGAGGATCAGCCCCAGCGCGAACTGCGAAACCCGCGCATGCACCGCGGTCAAAAACGCGGGAATATACATCAAATGCCCCAGCAGAAAGGCCGCAATGCCCGCCAGGAAGAAGCCGTTTTTGCGGTCCGGACGGCACTCCGTCATTTCCAGCAGCGCATCGCCCAGCGCGCCGAAGATCAATCCCAGGCACACCAGCGTTCCATAGGCCGTTTTGCCCACAAAGGAAGCGCACAGCAGCCCCAGCACCACGAAGCTTAGGCTGGCCAGCGTCTTGCTCAGCAATTTCACCTGCGGCGAGGCCATATACGTCAGCCGCGTATACGCCGCTGCCAGCACCAACGAGATCAACACGAAAAGCACGATCCAGAACACCAAAGAAACCCCTCCTTTTGCATCTGAAATGTTTTTCATGTTCAGAATACCACAAAAAGAAGGGGTTTTCAACAAAATGCTTATCTTGCCATCACGGGTTCCAGATCGTATTGCCCCGGCATCTCCAGCTCATGCACCAGCAGCGCGCGAATATATCCCCTGGAGCTTTCCGTGGAATAAATGAAATAGCCATGACCGTAATAAAAGCGGATCAGGCCGAACATCCGGGAAGAAGTGTGCAGGGCGATGGCGCGGATGCTCTGCTCGCGGCAGAGGGTTTCCACCTGATCGATCAGCATCCCGCCGATGCCGGATTTCGTAATCGCGCTGCACACGCCGAACCGCGAAAGATACGCAATGCTGCCCAGCATCTCCACGCGCACCGATCCGACCGGTACGCCGTCCACCAGCCCGACAAGCACGGTCTTGTGGCGGATGTCTCGCTGAATGTCGTCCTCCGTCTCACTCAAGGCCTGAACATGGCCCTTCATCCCCAGGTCGTTTTCGTATTTGTGAAAAGCGTCCTGCATGATCTCGCGGATAGCGCCCGCGTCGGCTTCCGTCGCTTCCCGAATCTCCACTTCCATCTTTGTTTCCTCCTTTCCGTCGCTTTAGAAACCCTTGCGTTACATCTTGCCCATCAGCATCGCCAGTACGGCCTTTTGCGCGTGCAGACGGTTTTCCGCCTCGTCAAACACCACGGACTGCGCGCCGTCCATCACCTCGTCGGTCACTTCGCTGCCGCGGTGCGCGGGCAGGCAGTGCATGAAAATCGCATCCTCCTTGGCCAGGCTCATCACCTGCGCGGTGACCTGATAGGCGGCAAAATCCCGCGCGCGCTTTTCGGTTTCCGCTTCCATGCCCATCGACGCCCAAACGTCGGTATAGACCGCATCCGCGCCGTGCAGCGCTTCGGCAATATCGGTAGTCATCGTCACTGTCGATCCGCTGGCCACGGCGTTGCGCTTGGCCCAGACGACGTATTTTTCCTGCGGCGCGTAGTCTGCGGGGGTGGCGATGGCGATATCCACGCCCAGCTTGGAGCAGATGATCATCAGGCTGTTGGCCATGTTGTTGCCGTCGCCGACAAAGGCGAGCTTCTTTCCCTTGAAGCCGCCCTTGTGCTCGTAGAGCGTCAGCAGGTCGGCCAGCACCTGGCAGGGATGGTAATCGTCGGTCAAGCCATTGATGACGGGAATGGAGCCGTATTTTGCCAGCCCCTCCACATCGCTCTGCTGGAAGGTGCGGATCATGATACCGTCCACAAACCGGCTGAGCACATGCGCCACGTCGTAAACCGATTCGCGCGTGCCGATGCCGATCTCCGCGGCGGTGATGAACATCGCATGGCCGCCCAGCTGCTCGATGCCCGCCTCGAAGGAGACACGGGTGCGCATCGAGGGCTTGGTGAAGATCAGGGCGATGTTCTTGCCCTTGAGAATGTTCGTCTGATCGACGCCCATTTTGCGCTGAAGCTTGAGCTTTGCCGCAAGTGAGAGCAGCTGCATGATTTCATCGGGAGTATAATCCTGCAAGCACAGCAGATGCTGCTGCGAAAACTTTGCCTGAGCCGTATAAGAAAAAAGATCCATTTACTTTATCCTCCCGTTTTTTCAGAGCAGTTCGTCCAGCGCCGCGACAAACGCATCACAATCGCTCTTTTCGATGATCAGCGGCGGCAGCAGCCGCAGCACGTTGCCCGCGGCGGTTCCCGCAACAAATCCCTTTTGCAGGAGCTTGCCGACGATTTCGCCCGCCTGCACACCGTTCAGTTCCACGCCGATCAGCAGCCCCGCGCCGCGCACATCGGAAATCGCGCCCTTTACGCCTTGCAGAGTTTTGAGTTGCTGCATGAAATATTCTCCGGTTTCCGCGGCCTTCTGCGGAATGTTTTCACTGAGCATGGTGTTCATCACCGCGCAGCCGGCCGCGCAGGCCAGCGCGTTTCCGCCGAAAGTCGAACCATGGTCGCCGGGGTGGAAAGCTTCAGCGATCTCGCCCTTGGCCAGCACCGCGCCGATCGGCATGCCGTTGCCCAGCGCCTTGGCAGAGGACGCGATATCCGGCTCGATGCCGTAAAGCTCGTGGGCGAAAAGCTTGCCGCAGCGGCCCATGCCGGTCTGCACCTCATCGATGATGAGCAGAATGCCCAGCTCGTCGCACAGCGCGCGCACGCCCTTGATGTAGCTCTCGTCGCCCACAATCACGCCTCCTTCGGCCTGAATGACCTCCAGCATCACCGCGGCGGTGTGCGGCGTGACGGCGTTCCGGATTGCCTGCAAATCGTTAAACGGCACGTTGACGATGCCCTGGGGCAGCAGGGGCTTATAGGGCTTCTGGTATTTCTGCTGGCCGGTGGCCGCAATGGTGGCGATGGTTCTGCCGTGGAAGGAGTTGGACGCGGTGATGATCTCCCAGCGCTCTTCGCCCTTTTCGTAAAAATACTTGCAGGCGAGCTTGATGCAGCCCTCGTTAGCCTCCGCGCCGCTGTTGCCGAAGAACACCTTGTCCGCAAAGCTGTTTTCCACCAGCAGCTGCGCCAGCTTTGCCTGGGTTTCAACATAATAGAGGTTCGATGTATGGCAAATCTTCTGCACCTGCTCGACCATCGCACTTGTCACGGCGGGATGCGCATAGCCCAGCGAGTTCGTGGCGATACCGGCGAAGAAATCGGTGTAGGCCTTGCCCTCGGTATCGTAGAGGGTTACGCCCTTGCCGTGGTCAAACGCCACGGGCTGGCGCTGCCCGAAGGTATTCATGTAGTATTTCTGATCCAGTGCGCGGATCTCGTCCAGCTTCATGGCGATTGCTCCTCTCGTTGGGCTCAGTCGGCGTGAACCATGGTGCCGATGCCCTTGTCGGTGAAGATTTCCAGCAAAATGGGATGCGGGATGGTGCCGTCCAGGATGTGGACGCGCTTGACGCCCTGCTCGATGGCGCGGACGCAGCCCTGCACCTTGGGAATCATGCCGCCAGTGATCACGCCGGAGGAGATCAGCTCGTTGATCTCGGAAACCGAGATCGAAGAAATCAGCGTGCTGGAATCCTTGGCGTTCAGGCGGATGCCGTCCACATCGGTCAGGAACATCAGCTTTTCGGCCTTGAGCGCCGAGGCGATTTCGCCGGCGGCAGTATCGGCGTTGATATTATAGCTCTTGCCGTCCCGATCCACGCCGACCGGCGCGATAACGGGAATGTATTCGTCCATGGAGAGCAGCTCCAGGAGCTTGACGTTCACTCCGACGATATTGCCGACGAAGCCCAGATCCACACCGTCCTTGGTCAGGGGCTTTTTGACGACGGTGAGCAGCCCCGCATCCTTGCCGCACAGGCCGATGGCCTTTCCGCCGAGCTTTCCCAGCCGGGAAACAATGTTCTTGTTGAGCTTGCCCGCCAGCACCATCTGCACGACCTCCATGGTCGCCTCATCGGTGATGCGCAGACCGTTGTGGAATTCGGACTTGACGTCCATCTTCTGCAACGCGGCGTTGATGTCGGGTCCGCCGCCGTGGACGAGAATGGGGTTCACGCCGACATATTTAAGGAGCGTCACGTCCTGCAAAATCTTGTTGGTCAGGTCCTCGTCCACCATTGCGTTGCCGCCGTATTTGATCACGACGGTCTTGCCCGCAAGCCGCTGGATATAGGGCAGGGCCTCGATCAATATATTGGCCTTTTCAATCAGCACTTCGTTATACATCGGATCATTCCTCACAAATTCCATCGTCTTTTGTTTACAGGTACATGCCCGCCATGGGCAGCCCCGCCGTCTCCTTCAAATTAAACATCAAGTTCATATTCTGGATTGCCTGTCCGCCCGCGCCCTTGACGAGGTTGTCGATCACCGAGCAGACCACGATTCTGCCCAGCCGCTCATCAAGCACGAAGCCGATGGCGCATCGGTTAGACCCGACGACATGCTTGATCTCCGGCAGCGTGCCCGACGGAAGCACTGTGACGAATGGCTCGTTTTCGTAGGCCTTCTGATAGGCTTTCGCAATGTCCTCCGCCGTTGTGCCGGGAAGCGCATTCAGATACAGCGTTGCGAAGATGCCTCGTTTCAAGGGCACGAGATGAGGTGTAAAGCTGACGAGAATTTCGCTGCCCGCCGCCTTGCTCAGCTCCTGTTCGATTTCGGAGGTATGGCGGTGCTTGGCAACGTTATACGCCTTCATGCTCTCGTCCACCTCGCAAAAGTGGGTGTTGGCGCTGGCCTTTGCACCCGCACCGGTCACACCGGATTTTGCGTCGATGATGATGTTTTTCTTTTCGGCCAGCCCCGCGTCCAGCAGCGGCGCGGCGGCAAGGATCGAGCAGGTAGTGTAGCAGCCGGGGTTGCCGATGAGCCTGGCCGTCTTGATTTCGGCTTTGTGCCGCTCCGGCAGGCCGTAGACCGAAACCTTCAGCAGATCCGGCCGGGCGTGCGTCGTGCCGTACCACTTTTCGTATACCTGCACGTCGTCGTAGCGGAAATCGCCCGACAGGTCGATGATGCTCGCGCCTGCGTCGTAGAGCGCAGGGATCACCGTGCCCGATGCGCCGTGCGGAAGCGAGGTGAAGATCACGTCGCTCTCCTTTGCATACGTTTCCACATCCAGCGCAGCCAGCTTTTTTTCGAGCGTTCCCTTCAAAGAGGGATAGAGATCGCTGATCTCTTCTCCCTCATGGGACTGAGAGGATAAATATGCAATCTCGACGTCGGGGTGCCCGGCGAGCAGTCGGACCAATTCCACGCCTGCATAGCCGGTTGCGCCGATAACAGATGCCTTAATCATGATTTCGTTCCTCCGTATTCTGAAAGAATATGCATTATTATACATTGTGTATGAATAAAAATGCAATATGTTTTTCACCATTTTTTTGTTAAACAGGCGTAAAAAACGGCTCCCACCGTTTTATATCGGTAGGAGCCGTTTTTGCGTCCGCTATGTTTTTTTAGAAGGGATTGCCCGCATCGGTCTGATCGAGACCAAAGAAGGTCAGCGCGCGCTGGATCGTCATGTCCCAAAAACGCCATTCGTGCTTATATCCGTCAAATTCCTCGAACTTCGCGTCAAAACCAATTTCTGCCGCGTGTTTTTTGAAGATGTTGTAGGATTCATACAGGAAATCGTCTTTGCCGACAGCGAAATAGAAGCGAGGCAGCGCGGGGTCCTTGGCGTGCTTGTCGAGGATACCCCAGGTATTTTCGTACGAATTGAGATAGGCTTCCAGTCCGCCACGGTTCTCGATCATACCGCGGGTGCGGTCGCCCAACGTATCGCCGCTGTCGTAACCCACGCGGAAGGGGCAGCAGGACAGCACCGCCGCCGCGGCAAACTTTTCGGGATGATTCAGCGCATAAACCAGCGTACCGCTACCGCCCATCGAAAGACCCGCAATGAAGTTGTCCTCGCGCTTATCGGACGCCGGGAACCAGTTGTAGATCAGCGGCATCAGCTCTTCGGTCAGGTAGTCATACATATTGTAGCCGATGGAGAAGTGCTCCCAGTTGGCGTAATTGGCGTTCAGGCCGCTGGGCATGACCACGATCAGATCCTTTTCGCAGGCATACAGTTCGATGTTGCTCTTGCGGATCCAGTCGCTGTGGTCGCCGAAGGTGCCGTGCAGCAGCCAAAGCACCTTGTACTTTCTGCCGCTGCCGTAAAACTCGGCGGGCGTTTTGTCGCGGGGCATGTCGGGCAGGATGATGGAGATTTCGTGGTTGTTGTTCAGATACCGGCTCTCAAAGTTCATCTGTACCAGTGCCATAAAGCATGATCCTCCGTCTTTCTATTTGTACTCAGAAGGGATTTCCCGCGTCGGTCTGATCCAGGCCGAAAAAGGTCAGCGCACGCTGAATGGCCATATCCCAGAAACGCCATTCGTGCTTGTAACCGTCGAATTCTTCGAACGTCGCGTCAAAACCGATCTCCGCCGCGTGCTTTTTGAAGTGCTTGAAATGCTCATAGAGGAAGTCGTTTTTGCCCATAGCGAAATAGAATCGGGGCAGCGCGGGGTCGCCCGCGCGCTCGTCTGCAATGCGCCAGGTGTTTTCATACGAAGCAAGATACTCCTCCAACCCGCCGCGGTTGTCGATGCTGCCCTGCGTGCGCGCGCCAAGGGACGGCGCATTCGGGTCGGCAATGTTGAACGGGCAGCTGGAAAGCACCGCCGCGGCGGCGAACTTTTCCGGGCGGTTCAGCGCATAAACCAGCGTTCCCCTGCCGCCCATCGAAAGACCGGCGATGAAATTGTCCTCGCGCTTGTCCGATGCCGGGAACCAGTTGTAGACCAGCGGCATCAGCTCTTCGGTCAGGTAGTGATACATATCAAAACCAATGGAGAACTTCGCCCACTCGGCATAGTTGGAGTTCAGCGCGCTGGGCATGACCACGATCAGATCCTTTTCGCAGGCGTAAAGCTCGATGTTGCTTTTGCGGATCCAATCGGTGTGGTCGCCGAAGGTGCCGTGCAAAAGCCAGAGCACCTTGTACTTTTTGCCGCTGCCGTAAAACTCGGCGGGCGTTTTGTCGCGGGGCATGTCGGGCAATATGATGGAGATTTCGTGGTTGTTGTTCAGATACCGGCTCTCAAAATTCATCTGTACCAGCGCCATGTTCTGTCCCTCCGTATGCTCTTTTTTTATTTATACAAACCTTTAGTGCTTGCCCTGTCCGTAGTAGGCGTCCTTGCCGTGCTTGCGCAGATAGTGCTTGTCGAGCAGCTCCTGCTGCATGGGCGGAATGTCGCGGTCCATCAGCTGGTTCTGCCAGGCCATGCAGGCCAGCTCTTCCAGCACCACCGCGTTATAGACCGCGTCCGCCGGGCTCTTGCCCCAGACGAACGGGCCGTGGCTGTGCACCAGCGCCGCAGGGATCGCGTCCGGGTCTTTGCCTTCAAAGGTTTCGACGATGACCTTGCCGGTTTCGCGCTCGTAGTGGCCGGGCACGCCGCCGATCTCTTCGGGCGTCATTTTGCGCGTACAGGGAATCGCGCCGTAGAAATAATCGCCGTGGGTCGTGCCCAGTGCAGGGATATCGCGCCCCGCCTGCGCGTAGATCGTCGCCCAGCGGCTGTGCGTATGCACCACGCCGCCGATGTTCGGGAACTTGTTGTAGAGTTCGAGGTGCGTTTCGGTGTCGGACGAAGGATTCAGATCGCCTTCCACCCGCACGCCGGTCTTGAGATCCACCACCACCATGTCCTCCGGCTTCATGGTTTCGTAGTCCACGCCGGAGGGCTTGATGACCATCATGCCCTTTTCACGATCCACGCCGGAGACATTGCCCCAGGTAAACACCACAAGGCCGTGCTTCGGCAGCTGCATATTGGCCTCATAGACCGCTTCTTTCAGCTTTTTCAGCATACGTTTTTCTCCTTTTGCTTACAGCTCTTCGGTCGCGATGCGCTCCACGGCAAGCCCTGCCTTGAAGGCGCGGATGTATTCTTCAAAGCCCTTGACGCCTTCTGCATCCGGAAACGCCTGAATCGACTCGCTGCCAGCAAAGACGCGCTCGGAGAGATACTTTTCCAGGCTCAGGCCGGTTTCGTCCGCCATATAGGCTGCCAGCAGCGCCATGCCCCAGGGACCGCCCTCACCTGCGGTTTTCATCACATTGACGGGGACGTTCAGCGCGTCCGCCATCACCTGACGGCCGGAAGAGCCGGTCTTAAAGAAACCGCCGTGGCCATTGATGGAGTCAAGCTGCACGCCTTCGTCCACGGTGAGCTTATCCATGCCCATCTTCAGCGTGGCAACCGCGGCATAGAGCTGCATGCGCGCGAAGTTTTCAAACGTGAGCTTCGCTTCCGGCGTGCGCACCATCAGCGGACGGCCCTGTTCCAGCTGCGCCACCGGCTCGCCGGAAAGATAGGGCACCGTCACCAGCCCGCCGCAGTCCGCCGCACCCTCCAGCGCCTTGCCGAAAATCGCGCCGTAGATATCGTTCATCGAAAGGTTCGCGCCCGCCGCCTTGGCAAAGCCCGCAAACACCTCCGCCCAGGCGTTGATCTCGTTGGTGCAGTTGTTGCAGTGCACCATCGCCACCGGCGCGCCGGAGGGCGTGGTCACCATGTCGATCTCGGGATGCACCGCCTTGAGCTCCCTTTCCAGCACAGCCATGGCAAACACGCTCGTGCCCGCGCTGACATTGCCGGTGCGGGGCGCGACAGCGTTGGTCGCCGCCATGCCGGTGCCCGCATCACCCTCCGGCGGGCAGAACAGCACGCCCGCTTCGATTTCACCGTCGGGATCGAGCAGCTTCGCGCCCTCGTCAGTCAGCTTGCCCGCGTGAGCGCCCGCGACAAGTATCTTGGGCAGCAGGCCGCGCAGCGCCCAGTCATAGCCCATACTCTGCCTGCGCTGCTCAAAGAGCGCCAGCATCTTTTCGTTATAATCGTTCTTTTCGCTGTCAATGGGGAATATGCCCGACGCGTCACCCACTCCCAGCACAAATTCACCCGTTAGCTTCCAATGGACGTAGCCCGCCAGTGTCGTCAGATACGCCGCATCCTTGACGTGCGCTTCGCCGTCCAGCATCGCCTGATACAGGTGCGCGATGCTCCATCTCTGCGGAATGTTGAAGCCGAAAAGCCCGGTCAGCTCCTCCGCGGCGCGCGCGGTAGTGGTATTGCGCCAGGTGCGGAAGGGCGCCAGCAGCTTGCCCTCTTTGTCAAAGGCAAGATAGCCGTGCATCATCGCGGAAACGCCCATCGCGCGCAGCTTGGTCAGCTTTGCGCCATACTGCTTTTCCACATCATGCTTGAGGTCGCGGATCGCGGCCTGCACGCCCGTCCAGACCTCGTCCAGGCCGTAGGTCCAATAGCCGCCCTCATAGCGGTTTTCCCAGCCGTAGCTGCCGGAGGCAATGGGCGAAAAGTCCTCCCCGATCAGCGTCGCTTTGATGCGCGTCGAGCCGAGCTCCAATCCCAGCACAGCCTTGCCCGATGCAATCCATTCCTTTTTATCCATTTAATTTCCCCTTTCCCCCGCCTCGCAGGGTCGGTCTATTGCTTTCTATTTCATTGTAACACAGCCCGAAGGAAAATGCCAATTTACAGCGCATCCTTTGGGCGCATAGTCAGCGCGATACGCTTTTTCTGCTGATCGACGCTCAGCACGCGCACCTTGACCACATCGCCTACGCGCACCGCCTGCGACGGATGGCTCACACGCGTCGGGAACTGGCTGACGTGCACCAGCCTGTCCTCATGCACACCGATGTCCACAAACGCGCCAAAATCCACCACATTGCGCACCGTGCCGGTCAATTCCATCCCCTCCTGCAAATCCGCCATGGACAGCACATCCCGGCGCAGCACGGGCTGCGGCAGATCGTCGCGCAGGTCGCGGCCGGGGCGCTCCAGCTCCGCCGCAATGTCGCGCAGCGTAGGTTCGCCCACGGCAAGCTCCGCCGAAAGCGCTGCAAAGCCCTTTTCCTCCGCCGCCTTCAGAATGCCGGGCACAGAGCCGTTCTTCTGCACCTTTTTCCGGCAGCCGCAGGCCGTAAGCAGCGCGCCCGCCGCCGCATAACTCTCCGGGTGAATGGCCGTGCCGTCCAGCGGCTCCTCACCGCCCACGATGCGCAGGAAGCCCGCGCACTGCTCAAAGGTCTTTTTGCCCAGTTTCGGCACCTTCAGCAACTCTCTGCGGCTGCGGAAAGGGCCGTTTTCCTCTCGATAGGATACAATTCCGCGCGACACGGCGGTGCTCAACCCCGAAACGCGGCTGAGCAGCTCGCAAGAGGCGGTGTTCAAATCCACGCCCACGGCATTGACACAGTCCTCCACCACGCCGTCCAGCGCCTGTCCCAGGCGCTTCTGCGGCATATCGTGCTGATACTGCCCCACACCGATGGCCTTGGGATCGATCTTGATCAGCTCCGCAAGGGGATCCTGCAAGCGCCGCGCGATGGACACCGCCGAGCGCAGGGATACGTCGTACTGCGGGAATTCTGCCGCAGCCAGCGGCGAGGCTGAATAAACCGACGCACCCGCCTCGCTCACCATCACATAGCCGATGTCCCCGCCCAGCTTTTCGATCAGCCCGCAGACGAACTGCTCCGTCTCGCGGGAAGCCGTGCCGTTGCCGATGGCGATGGCCGTAACCCCGTGCCTGCGGATCAGTGCGGTCAGCGTGCGCTCCGCATCCTCGATGCGCTTCTGCGGCGGCGTGGGATAGACCACGGCGGTATCGAGCACCTTGCCGGTGGGGTCAACCACGGCGATTTTGCAGCCGGTGCGGTAGGCCGGGTCCAGCCCCAGCGTGACGCGCCCGCGCATCGGCGGTTGAAGCAGCAGCGCGCGCAGGTTGGACGCAAAGACGGAAATCGCCTGTTCCTGCGCGCTTTCGGTCAAATCATTGCGCAGCTCGCGTTCGAGCGAAGGCATCATCAGGCGGTCGAATGCGTCGTCGCAGGCCTTGCCCACGAGCTGGGCACTGGGGTTGCTCGCCTTAACGAACCGGCGGCGCAGAAGGCCCTCCATCCGTCCATCGTCCGCCTCGACCGAAACGCGCAGAAAGCCCTCCTTTTCTCCGCGGTTGATGGCCAGCGCGCGGTGCGCAGGCACCCTTGCCAGCGGCTCCGTTCGGCCGTAATACATCGTATAGACCGATTGCTTTTCCGGATCGGCCGCTTCGGTATGCAGCACGGCGGTGCGCTGCAAGACCTCGCGCAGCTGCTTTCTCGCCGCTGCATCGTCGGAGATCTCCTCCGCCAGGATATCGAGTGCGCCGCTGAGCGCCGCGTCCTCGTCCATTTCATCCGTTACATAATTTTTTGCCCAGAACTTCGGGTTGCCCAGCGTCTGCTCCTTGATGGATTCCGCCAGCTGCGACAAACCCTTTTCCCGTGCAATGGCGGCCCGCGTGCGGCGCTTTGGGCGATAGGGGCGGTAGATATCCTCCGCTTCGGTCAGCGTTTTCGCCGCATCCAGCGCTTTTTGCAGCTCTGCGCTCAGCACCCCCTGCTCGCCCAGTGCCTTGGCGATTTCGCCCTTGCGTTCTTCCAGCTGACGCAGATATTCCAATCTTTCGCTCAACAGGCGCAGCACCTGGTCATCCATGGAACCCGTGCGCTCCTTGCGGTAGCGCGCGATAAACGGAATGGTGCATCCCTCATCAATCAGCTCTACGACATTTTTGACATTTTCCGGCTTCAGGTGCATTTCCTGCGCCAGCATTTCCACAATATTCAAAGCGAATCCCCTCCGCGACTGTTTTCCAAACTATTGTAGCGCAATCCGCATGAAAAATCCAGCGTCGGGCAAGCTAGCCCCGACGGGAGGGAGAATCGGGATGCGCCTACTCAAGCTACTTCTTGCAGCGGTTTTGCTGGCCGGAGCAGGCTATTTGCTCTGGCTGCGCGTGATTCGTCCGCGCTTGCCGCGCCCCGTCATGCACGACGCGGTGCTGATTGAACAAACCTCGCCGCACAAGGAGGAATTTAGTTTATGAAACAGCAAAAAACGCCGGCCCAACAGGAATATGACCGACTGGTCAAGCAGGTCTCCCCGCGCAGCGAGGTTTTCGGCGCGCTGATCAAGGCTTTTGTCGTGGGCGGTCTGATCTGCTGCCTGGGGCAGGGCCTCAACGATATCGGTGAGCATCTTCTTTTGCTGGACAAAGCGTCCGAATCAACGCTGACCTCCACGGCGCTGATCTTTCTCTCCGCGCTGCTGACGGGGCTGGGCGTTTATGACAAGCTCGGTCAGTTCGCGGGGGCGGGATCGATCGTGCCCATCACAGGCTTTGCCAACTCCATCGTCTCGCCTGCCATGGAATTCAAACGCGAGGGCTTTGTGCTCGGCGTCGGCGCGAAGATGTTTGTCGTGGCGGGGCCTGTGCTGGTTTACGGCATTGCTTCCTCGGTGATTTACGGCGTGATTTACTTTATCTTGCAAAGCATGGGGGTCAATTAAGCATGGATAGATCAGGCAAAAAGCGCGGCGCGCACAGCTATGTTCTCCCTTCGCGGCCAAGGATACGGAGCTATGCGTCCATCGCGGGACAAAAGGAAGCATCCGGCCCGCTGGGACACACCTTTGACGAGACGTTTACGGACGATACGCTGGGGCAAAAGAGTTGGGAGCGCGCCGAGGCCAAAATGCTGGAACGCGCGGCCGATCTCGCTCTTTCCAAAGCAAAGGTCTATGCCGACGGCGTGGATGTGTTCCTGGGCGGCGATCTGCTCAATCAGATCGTCTCGTCGGGCTATACGGCGCGCCAGCTCGGCATCCCGTTTCTGGGGCTTTACGGCGCGTGCTCCACGATGGCGGAGTCGCTGCTGCTGGGCGCAATGCTCATCGACGGCGGCTTTGCGGATACGGCGCTCTGCGCAACCTGTTCGCACTTTTCCACGGCGGAGCGACAGTATCGCTTTCCGTTGGAGCTGGGCAATCAGCGCACGCCCACGGCGCAATGGACGGTCACGGGCGCGGGCGCGACGCTGCTGGGACGGGAAAGCCCGCTCCCGCTCTGCATCGAATCGGTCACGATCGGCAGCGTATGGGATTTAAAGCAGACCGACGCGAACAACATGGGCGCGGCCATGGCTCCGGCGGCGATGCAGACGCTCAAATCCCATCTGGACGACCTGCACCGCATCCCGGAGGACTACGACCTGATCGTCACCGGCGATCTGGGGCGCGTGGGCTACGACCTGATGAAGCTGCTCTGCCGCAAGGAGGGCATCGAGCTGGATCAGCGCTACATCGACTGCGGGTGCGAAATCTTCGATGTTTCGCAGGACGTACATTCCGGCGGCAGCGGCTGCGGCTGCTCCGCCGTGAGCCTGAACGGCTGGCTGCTCGGGCGGATGCTCAAGGGCGAGATTCGCAAAATGCTGTTCCTGGCCACGGGCGCACTGATGTCGCCCACGATGAGTCAGCAGGGCGAAAGCATACCGGGCGTGGCGCACGCGGTGAGTCTGGAGGTAATGCCATGACGATGTATCTCAAAGCTTTTCTGATCGGCGGACTGATCTGTATGATCGGTCAGTTACTGCTTCTGTTTACCAACCTGACCTCGGCACGCATCCTGGTGTTCTTCGTCACCGCCGGCGTGGTGCTGACCGCATTGGGGCTTTACGCGCCGCTGGTGCAATGGGCAGGAGCGGGCGCAACAGTGCCGCTGACGGGTTTCGGTTACTCACTGGCGATGGGGACGCAGAAGGCCGTGCAGCAAAACGGGCTGCTCGGCGCGCTGACCGGCGGCGTAACCGCAACAGCGGGCGGCATCGCAGCCGCCGTGACCTTCGGGTATCTGGCCAGCGTACTCTTTACCCCCAGAACCAAATCCTGAAAAAAACCGTCCACGGCAGAACTTTTCTTCTGCCGTGGACGGTTTTTTGATTCATTTTTGCTTGGGCCTTGCATTTCTCATGCGGCACAGCGACCAATCCAGCGTGGAGGACCGGATGCGCTCCGCGATATCCCAGAGCGAATCCGTAAAGCGCAGCTCCACCTCGCGGCGCGCCAGTTCCGCCGGAATGTCGTCGACTACGATGCGGCGGATCGGAACCTGCGTCGTCGTTGCGATGTAGTACCCGGCCGCGCTGTCCTGAAGGATGAAGCCCGCCGGATCGAACTCATACAGATAGAGCGTCGTGCTGCGCAAGGCGTTCAGCCAGCCGTGTTCCAGAATCAGCGCGTGAGTAGCGTTTTTCGAGGTGAAAAAGCGCTCCCGATCCTCCGTTGTCGTGTCTTCGCGGACGGAATAAGCCACGCGCGGACAATCCCGCGGCGCTAGAAAGTTGGGCAGATGCTTTTCGTCTATCGCCCACACCAGACCGGCTTCGGGATCAAGATCAACCCGCGTCGGCCTGCGCGGCTCAAAGCGCCGAATATCCGCTTCCTCGCTGACGTGAAACAGGCGCATGGGTCTATTCCCCTGCGATCATGCTGCGCAGCTGCTTCATGCCTTCGATGAACTGCACGTCGTTTTCCTCGGTGCGCAGCAGCGGGTTGCTCTTGAGCTCTTCGGGCTGCTCGACGACGATATCCGGCTCCAAGCCTTCGCCGTGCCAGTTGCGGCCCAGCGGCGAATAAGCGCGCACCGTCGTCAGGTGCAGGCCGGAACCATCCTCCGCAACGGTATAGGTGCTCTGTCCGATCGCCTTGCCGAAGGTCGTGGTGCCCATAATGGTGGCCGCCTTATAGTCCTGCAAGGCCGCGATGAGCACCTCGGAAGCGGAAGCGGTGTTCTCGTCGCAGAGCACCACCACGGGCAGGCCGACTTTATAGGCGTTAGAACGATACTCCTGACGGTTGCCGTCGTGATCCTCGGTATAGAAGATCAATCCTTCGGGCAGGAGCAAATCCGCAATGGGCTGAAGGATGTTGTCCCCGCCGCCGCCGTTGCCGCGCAGGTCGAGCAAAATGCCCTTGCAGTCGTTTTTCTGGCCGAACTTGATGGCTTCCTCAAACGCTTTGTCCGCATTGGTGTTAAATGCCGACAGCGTGATCTTCAAGATGCCGTCGTCCGTGAGCTTGTATTCCACATCCACGACATCCACGGATCGGCGCGTCAGGGTGACCTCCACCTTTTCCTCACCGCGCAGCACCGTCAGGGTCACGTCCGTGCCCTCGTCGCCGCGCACCATGGAGGTGACGCTGGTGGTATCCATGCCCTGAATCTCCGTGCCGTTGACGGCGTAGAGCTTATCGCCCACCTGCAAGTCGGATTCGCTCGCCGGGCTGTTGGGATAGATGCGCGTGAGCACCATCCATCCTTCCGTAGGATCGGTGGTAAAGGTTGCGCCGATGCCGACATATTTGCCGGAATCGCTTTCGTTCATGGATTCCATCGCCTCCGGCGACATATAGAAGGAATACGGATCGCCCAGCAGCGCCACCATGCCGGCGGCCGCATTGTCGATCAGCGTATCCTCATCTACATCCTCCATGACGTATCGCCCCTCGATCAGCGTCATGATATTGGATATTTTTGTATATTTCTGCAGCGTAGCGTATTCGTCACGGGAAATCGTGACCGTGTCGCCCTGATCCACCCGCGCCGCCGAAATGGCCAGCAGCGTAGCGCCCGAAGCAATCATCCCCGTTACCAGCACCAGCACCAGCGTATAGACGATGATGGGCAGCGCTTTTTTCATTATTTCAACCTCCGCATCTTAATAAAATAGGGAACGGCGTGCAGCCGCTCCCCTGTATTTTACAGCGAATCGCACATTTTGTCCATCCTTTAAGCCGGACGCGGGTTTTCATTGACACGCCCGAGCATCCGCAGGAGCTTGAAGGTAATCGCGTCGTCAAAGGCGCGCAGATCCAGCCCCGTGGCGCGCTGGACTTTGTCCAAGCGATAAACCAATGTATTGCGGTGGATATAAAGCTGTCGTGCAGCCTCCGAAACGTTCAGATGACACTCAAAGAACTTATCGATGGTCTGAACCATTTCTTCATTGAACACGCGGGCGTTGCGCTTGCTGAACAGCGCATCATAATACCGCTGCGCAATCTGCGGCGGTATTTCGCAGATAAAGCGTTCCAGCAGCAGGCTGCGGAAAGCATAAACGCGCTTGCCCGGACGGTAAACCCGGCCGATTTCCATTGCACTGCGCGCCTCGCCCAGCGATTTGGCCATCTGCGTCAAACTGAGCTCCGTTTCCCCGATGCCTGCCGTGATGCGACCGCCCGTCACCTCACGCGCGGTATCGAGCACTGCGAGCACCAGTTCTTCCAGCTCGTCGTGGTTGGAACCATCCATCGCGCGCAGCAGCGCCACACTGTTGCGGTCCAGGCGCACCACAAGGTCGCTGTTGGAACCGGAGAACACTTCGTGCAGCGTCTCTTCCACCGCGCGGGCATCGCCCTCGCAATAGAAGAACACCGCGCAGCGGGCACGATCCATTTCCAAGCCATGCTCGGCAGCAAGGGTTTCCAGCTCCGTGCCATTCAAGCCGTCCAGCAGCACGCGGCGCAGTACCTCGTCCCGATCCATGCCGTGATCCAGATTTCCCGCCATCGCGCTGAGCAAAATCCCCGCCATATTCAGGATCTGATCACAGTTGGGCACATAATTGGGCGCGCCCACCACCATTCCCTTCAAATTATCCAGCCGCAGATAGCACATCGATCCCATCCGCGCAATGCCTTCGGCAAAGTCGAGATGGGGAATTTCTTCCTCACGCACGCCCTGTTCGCTCGGCGGGTAAAGCTGCTCTCCCGTCGCCGTGTAGACCGAAAGCGGCAGCCCCACGGCGGAAAAAGCGGTTTCTATCTGCGAAAAAAAGCGTTTATCGATTCTCATGAATGCCTCACTTTTAGGAAAAAAGGTCGCCTTGACAGAGCGGCTGCCAAGGCGACCTGAGGTTTATAACTTAGCGATTGAGGATAGAGGCCTCGGTGTCCACATCGAAGAAGTGCAGACGGTTGGCGTCGATCGCGATCTTGATGCGGTCGCCGGCTCTGGAGGTAGAACGAGCGTCGACACGAGCGATAAAGTTGATGCCGCTGTCCACAGTCTTGAGGTAGAGGTAGGTCTCGGAGCCCATCAGCTCGACAACTTCAACATCAGCGTCGATGATGGAATCGGGAGAATTCTGCAGGAAGAGCTCTTCGTCGTGCAGGTTCTCGGGACGGATACCCATCTTGACGGTCTTGCCGACGTAAGAAGGATCGACCAGCTTCTTGATCTTGCCTTCGGGAACCTTGATGACGTTCTCACCGAACACAGCCATAACGTCCTCGCCGCGGCGCTCAAGCTTCACGTCGAAGAAGTTCATCTGGGGAGATCCGATGAAGCCCGCAACAAACAGGTTGCTCGGATAGTCGAACACGTTCTGGGGAGTATCGACCTGCTGGATGAAGCCATCCTTCATGACAACGATACGGGTACCCATGGTCAGAGCCTCGGTCTGGTCGTGGGTAACGTAGATGAAGGTGGTCTGCAGACGATGATGCAGCTTGGTGATCTCGGTACGCATCTGAACGCGGAGCTTAGCATCCAGGTTGGACAGAGGTTCGTCCATCAGGAAGACCTTGGGCTCACGAACGATAGCACGTCCCAGAGCAACACGCTGGCGCTGACCACCGGACAGAGCCTTGGGCTTACGGGTGAGCAGATGCTCGATATCGAGGATCTTGGCGGCTTCTTTAACGCGGCGATCGATCTCCGCCTTGGGGGTCTTACGCAGCTTCAGGCCGAACGCCATGTTGTCGTAAATGGTCATGTGAGGATACAGAGCGTAGTTCTGGAAAACCATCGCGATATCGCGATCCTTGGGGGCCACATCATTGACCAGCTTGTCGCCGATGTATAGTTCGCCGTCGGAAATCTCTTCCAGGCCGGCGACCATGCGCAGGGTGGTGGACTTACCGCAACCGGAAGGTCCGACAAGAACGATGAACTCCTTGTCTTCGATCTCCAGAGTAAAGTCAGATACTGCGGTCACGCCGCCAGCGTAGATCTTATAAATGTGCTGCAAGGAAAGGCTTGCCATATGAACTACCTCCTACTTTGTTTCAAGAGCCGCAACGCTCTTTTTATTCACTACAGTCATTATATATGTTATGATTAAATTAATCCACTGTTTTTTTGCACAAAAATGTGCCTCGTTTTTTTTGCACTGCTTCCTAGATTTTTTTGCGATTTCGCAATACGGTACATTTCTTTCTTTTATATTACAGTTACGTTACATTTGGCGCATTGCCGTCACCGGCGGGACCGCCGCCGCGCGCATGGCGGGGCGTATACCGCTGACCGCGCCGACGCCGCAGGAAAAGCCCACCGCCAGCAGCACCGCCCAGCCCTGCATGGGTGCGGGCACGCCCACAATGCTCTCCCCCGCATAGGTGAGCAAAAAGCCCATCGCGCTGCCCGCCGCCGCGCCCAACGCACCGTAGAGCGCCGCCTCACAGAAGAATTGTGCAAAGATCTCCCGGTCGCGTGCGCCCAGCGCCTTGCGGATGCCGATCTCCCGCCGCCGCTCACGCACCGAGGTCAGCATCACATTCATCACGCCCACGCCGCCGGTCATCATGCAGATTGCCCCCACGACGGCCAGCACCGTCGTTACAATAGAAAGAATCCTTTCGGACGATTCGATCTGCTCCGCCATGGAGGACACGGTAAAGCCGTCCCCCGCCGGATGAAGAGCCTGAAGCGCCGCCTTGGCCAGTGAAGCAGTGTAGCCAACATCCGCTCCCGGCGCGCGCAGCACGATTTCATCCGCGCCGCTTCGCCCCGTGCTCTGCCGCCACACGCCTGCGGGCAGATAGGCCTTGGGCTTGCCGTCTCCGGCAAAATAAGGGGAAGAATAGGTTTCCAGCACGCCCACGACCGTGCAGCGCACGCCGCCCGCCGTGACGCTCCACCCCAACGGATCGCTCTGCCCGAACAACGCCTCCGCCAGCGTATCTTCCAATACAACAGTGTGCAGCAGGTGTTCTTCATCCTGCGCCATCAGGAACCTTCCGGAAGCGAGATGCAGATTTTCGATGCCATAATAGTCCGCCGTCGTGGCCACAAGGACGCAGGAAGCGCTCTTTAAGCCCGCCTGAGCCTTGGCCGCGCCCAGGCTCACGGGGGCCGCCGCATCGCCGAGCGCCCGCAGCGCCTGCACGTCGCTCTCCTCCAGCCCGCGCGCGTTGCCCGCATTGCCTTCCACCCAGACCCGATCCACGCCGAAGCGGGACATTTCGCCGCGCACCTCGCGCACCGCCGCCGTGCCCAGCGAACCGATGGCGATGCTCGCGCCCACACCGATGGACAGCCCCAGCACCGTCAGCGACGAACGGGTGAGATGTGCGCGCAGCGACTGCGCCGCCGAGCGAAGCGTATCCGCAAAATTCATGCCGTCACGCCTCCCCCAGCGCCACCTGCGTGCCCACCGGCGGCCCTTCCACCAGCTGCACGTAGCGCTCCGAGCAAAGCCCTGTCTCCACCGGAACCGCCACCGCGCCGCTTTCCGTCACACACAGCACCGCTCCGTCCGCCCGCAAAGCTTCCAGCGGTACCGAGGGCGCGGTGCACTGTTCCAGCACAATGCGCACGTCAGCGCGCATTCCCGCCGAAAGCCGGCGCAGCGCGTCGCCGGTCAGCGTAATTTCGATCTGCCCGGCCTGCGCATCCGACGGCGCGATTTTTGAGATGCTCACGGCATATTCCTTTCCCGCGCGCGTCACCGAAGCGGCTTGCCCGACTTTGAGCTGCTCCATCGCGCTTTCCGGCACCAGCGCCTTGACGCACTTCTCCTGCGAAACCACCGCGCCCGCCGCCATGCCGGGCGTGACCGCCGCGCCGGGGTAGATCGGCAGAGAATAAAGAACGCCATCCGCAGGTGCGCGCAGGGTACAGACCTTCAGCATTTGCTCATTGAATTCGGCGCTTTCCGCCTTTTCCCCTGCCAGGTTGCGGAGTTTCTCCCAATCTTCGGTTAGCGGAGTCAGCTCGGCCACCGCCTGCCCTTCCTGCACCGCGTCGCCCTCCTGCAAAAAAACGCGGGCCACCGTGCCCGCCGCCGGAACATTCAGCGCACGCGTCTGCGCGAAGTTCACCGTCCCGACCGCCTCGACGCACACCGCTATTTCGCGCACCTCCACCGCCGCGCAGCGATACTGCACCGGCTTTTGCCGGGTCAGTACGAGCGCCGCGCAGACCGCCGCAGCCGCCGCAATCGTCCAAACCTTTCTCATCCCCATCCCGCCTCCTTGCACCGCCCTTATTGTGCGCGGAGACTCTGCGCTTCATTCCCGGGGAAAAGTTGACAAAACTGTCGCATTTTCGCAGCCGTTTGTGATATAGTGGAATAAAAGAATGCGCCGCCCTTTCGGCGGAAAGGAGCCGTTCATGCTTCCGATTCAACTGCTCGACGAAACCCAATACGACCAAATCATGAATAAAACCGTGATCCCCGCGCTGTCAGCGCACCTCACGGAATTTGACCTGCCCGTAATGGGCGGCGGCACGATCCGCTGCCGTTTTTACGAAGCAAAAAGCGCCCGAAAATGCGTGGTGATTTCCCACGGCTTCTGCGAAAGCGGGCTGAAGTTTCAGGAAATCGTCTGGTATCTGCTGGCGCAGGGCGTCAGCGTGCTCTGTCCCGACCATCGCGGCCACGGCCATTCGCTGCGCGAGGGCGCCAGGGACGGCACCATCGTCTACATTCAGCATTTTGACGATTACGCGCAGGATTTATGCGCAGCAGCGCTGTCCGTCCGTGATAAGCTGCCCACCGACTGCGAAATGCTGCTGCTCGGTCATTCGATGGGCGGCGCCATCGCCGCGCGCGTGCTGGAACTTTATCCGAATCTCTTTGCGCGCTGCGTGCTCTCCTCGCCCATGCTCTCGATGAACACCGCGCCCGCAACGCCGTCTCTCGGCCTGCTGCTCTCCGGCTTCTTTGTGCTGACCGGTCAGGGTAAGCGCCGCTTCTGGGTGCAAAAGCCCTATTCTCCGGAAGAAAAGTTTGAAGCCTCCTGCTGCACCAGCCCGGAGCGCTTTGCCTGGTATACCGCCCTGCGGCGCGACAACCCCGCGCTGCGCACCAACGCCGCCAGCTACCGCTGGATCTGGGAAAGCCTGCGCGCGCAAAAGCGCATTCTAAAGCCTGAAGAGCTGGCAAAAATTCAAACGCCGACGCTGGTGATGCAGGCGGAATGGGATGCGCTCGTGCGGCCGGAGGGGCAGGAGGCGTTCGTCCGCAGCGTAGAATGCGCGCACCTCTGCCGCGTCTCCGGCGTCAAGCATGAAATCTATCGCTCCCCAAATGCGCAGCTGCGGCCCTATCTGCAAGCCGTGTTCGGCTTCCTGCTGGACGGCGCGCTTCCGGAAAACGCTGCCAAAGCATGATGAAAAGAGGCCGGATATGCTCCGGCCTCTTTGTCTAAACCTTTCTCTGATACAGCAACAAGCCATCCGCTTTCCCGCAAATGGAAAAGCCGAGCTTTTCCAGCAGAGCGCGGCTGGCAGCATTTTCCGGCACGGCTTCCGCCTTCAGGAAGGAAACGCCCTTCCGGCGGGCAAGCGTCAGAAGCCGCTGCCCAATTTCTGTACCGATGCCGTATCCGCAGCGGTCGCTGCGCAGCACCCAGCCAATTTCCCAGCTCTCCCCGTCAAACGGATGAAAGATGGCGTGGCCGATCACCTCGCCCGCTTCTTCCACTGCAAGTACAGGCGGATTTTTCCCCAGCGCGCACTGCCTGAGGAAGGCTTCCGTCTTTTCTTCGTCAAACGGCAGCTCGATAAAGCGCATCGTCACGGGATCTGACAAATACCGCAGTGCGTCTTTCACGTCCTCCGCCCGGAAGGGGCGCAGGATCAGATCATCAGCTTCTTTCCGCAAGAAACCGCTCCACCTCCAGCTGCGTCGGCAGCGAGGGCTGTGCGCCGAGCTTTGTCGCCGCCAGCGCGCCCGCCGCGCAGCCGTAGCGCACCGCGCGCAGGATATCGCCGCAGCGTAGGTATTCCAGCGTCATCGCGCCGGTAAAGGTATCGCCCGCCGCTGTGGGGTCGACCGCATGGATCTTAAACGACGGCACCATCTGATCCACGCCCTGCCCCAGCACATACGCACCGCGCGCTCCCATCTTGATGACCACATATTTCGCTGCGGATTTTTTCAGCAGCGCCTGCGCAGCCGCGCGGGTCTGCTCCTCGGTTTCGACAGGCAGACCGGTCAGCGCCGTGGTTTCCGTCTCGTTGGGCGAGAGGATGAACAGGGATTTCACCTTCTCCACCGGGAAAGCCTGCGCGGGGCCCGCATCCAGAATCACCGGAATGCCGCGCTTTTCCGCCTCCTGCGAGGCGAGGAACACGATTTCGGGCGCAATTTCCAGCTGCATCATCACCGCGTCCACCGGGCGGTCGAACATCGCAGGCACATCCGCAGGGTCAATGCGCTGGTTCGCGCCGGGAAACACGATGATGCCGTTCTGCCCGTTTTTCTGCACCAGAATCGGCGCGTAGCCCGTGGGCGCGTCCGCAGTTTCCGCTAGCAGCGCATCGTCCACGTTTTCATCCTGGAGCACCTTGCGCAGCGCTTTGCCGTAATCGTCCCTACCGACGCAGCCGGCAAAGGAAACCTTGCCTCCCAGACGCGCCGCCGCCACAGCGGAGTTTGCACCCTTGCCGCCGGGATTGAAGGAATAACCCTCGCCCAGCACGCTCTCCCCCTGAAGCGGAATGTGGTCGATGCGCGCCACCATGTCCATATTGATCGAGCCGATCACCAGTATATTCGGCATAACAGTTCCTCCTCTAAATCTGACCCTGCCGAGTCGTCTTCTCTGCTCTTCAGCATACCACAGGATGCATAAAATCTCAATCCGTTCCGAAAGGAGATCCGCCATGCGTCAAAGGCTGTTTGAAATGCTCTATTGGCTGGTCGGGCGCGGCAGCGCGACGGCAAAGGAACTTGCCGAGCACTTTGAAATTTCGGAGCGCACGGTTTACCGCGACATCGACGCACTGAGCGCTGCGGGCGTGCCGCTCTATGCCGAGCACGGCCGTGGCGGCGGCTACAAGCTCCGCAAAGATTTTGTGCTTGACCGCGCGCTGCTCACGCGGGGCGAGCGGCAGGACGTGCTTGCCGCCGTGCAAAGCCTGTATGCTGCAGGTGGCGCGCTGGATTCCGGAACAGTGGACAAACTCAGCGCAACACTCGGCGCTGCGTCCGTGCCGTGGATCGATGTGGATTTTTCCGATTGGAGCGATGCTCATCGCGAGATCTTCGTGCAGCTTCGCCAGTCGATTTTAGACCGCCGCGTTGTGGAATTCGACTATTATTCTTCCTACGGCGAAAAAACTCATCGCTCTGCCGAGCCGGTTCAGCTGCGCTTCCGCAGCCGTGCCTGGTATCTTTATGCCTACTGCCGTTCGGCTCAAGAGATGCGCACCTTCCGTCTGACGCGCATGGATCATCTCCGCGTAACGGACGAGGGCTTTATTCCCTCTGCAGTGCCGCCCTCGTCTGCCGATTCTCTCTACGGTACGAACAGCCTGCACGTTCTTCCGCTGCTCACGCTGCGCATCGATTCCGCCATGACCTACCGCGTGCTGGATGAATTTGATCCCGATCAGCGTGAAAAGTGCGCAGACGGCAGCTGGATCGTACATTCTCGCTTTCCCGTGGACGATTGGCTGCTGGGCTACCTGCAATCCTTCGGGCCGCATCTGGAAGTGCTCGGCCCGCCGTTTCTGCGCAGTGCGCTTGCGGAACGGCTGAAGAAAACTTTATCGCTCTACGAAAAGCTGACAGACTGTTGTCAGGATTTGGATGCTATCCTGTATTCATCTCAAACACAGGAGGACATTCCCATGGAAAAGCACAATCCGAACACGTCTTTTTGCCAGAGCTGCGGCATGCCGCTGACCGACGAAAGCCTGCTGGGCACGGAAAAGGATGGCGCCAAGGCTCACGATTACTGCATCTACTGCTACAAGGACGGCGCCTTTACCTCCGACTGCACGATGGAACAGATGATCGACTTCTGCGTACCGGTTCTGACGCGCCAGATGCCGGGGCTTCCGGCGGAGGCCGCCCGCGCGCAGATGAACCAATTCTTCCCGTATCTCAAGCGCTGGAAGAAAAACTGATTTCTATACTCCATTCATTTTAAGGAGGGAGTCCAGATGGACATCACCCGGCGCACTTTTCCTGCCTGTACGGTGATCGGCCGCGAAGGCTCAACCGAGGAAGGCGAAGGCTTTGTTCAGCGCTTATGGACGGAGGCCAACGCACACTTTGAGGAGATTCGTTCCATGACCGTGCAGCCGCTCGTGCTTTACGGCGCGATGAGCGACTTTTTCCGTACCTTCGCGCCTTGGACGGACGTTTTCTCGCACGGGCTGTATCTTGCTGGCGCACAGGTGCTTCCGGATTCCGCCGCGCCCGACGGATGGACGCGCTGGGAGCTTCCCGCGATGGAATGTCTCTGCACGCCGCAGCATCCGGACGCCATGACGCAGATGATGGCGCATCTGAAGACCGAAGGCCTTACACTGGCCGCAGCCATTCAGGAACGCGCCGAAATGGCTGACGGCGTGGAGATGCTCTGCTTCCCCATTCGTCTGCTGTAAAGGACACAAAGCGCATAGACCTGCCGCACTGACCGGCAGGCAAAAGCAGCTCCCGAAAGGCTTTTCGGGAGCTGCTTATACGTTTTATGCGTTACGCCTTGAGCGTGACTTCCAGCACGGTGTCGATGGGATCGGGCAGCACGGGGTTCTCGCCCAGCGTTACGAACACAGTATCCGGATAATTGGCGGTCATCCAGTTATCGGAGATGGGCACTTCCGCGCCGGTGGCGAGCAGGCGCACCTTCTCCACGTCCGCACGATGTACGCCGTAGAGCGGAATATCGCCGATGGCCTCTTCGTAAACGTGGTAATAGAGCTTGTTGCCCTTGCGGGTGACGCGGCCGTTTTCCGGCTTGGGCAGGTCGGCATAGCCGCAACCGTAGATCGAATCGCCGTTTTTGCTCATCCACCCGGCGAGATCCTGCAAAATTCTGACGGATTCCGGCGGGATGTTGCCGCGCGCATCGGGGCCGACATTGATGAGCATATTGCCGCCCTTGGAGACGCACTCGACCAGCTTGTGAATGACGAGGGACGCGGGCTTGAAGAACTTATCGGTGGCGTGGTAGCCCCAATGGTTGTTCATGGTGATGCAGGCTTCCCACACCGCGCGGTTGCCCTCCTCATCGAAAATGCCTTCCGGCGGGATGATCTGCTCGGGGCTGACGAAATCGCCGCAATATTCGGTGGGATTCTTCGTCAGCAGCGAACCGAAGCCGGAGCCGCTGGCCTCCAGCCGATTGTCAATGATGATGCCGGGCTGGAGCTTGCGGATCATGCGGACGAGATCGGTCGCGTGCCACTTCTCCCCCACCATGTCGTCGTAGGAGAAATCGAACCACATGATGTCGATCTTTCCGTAGTTTTCACAAAGCTCGCGCACCTGACCGTGCATGTAGTCCAGATAGTTGTCGAAATTGTGCTGCACGCCCTTAAAGGCTTCATTGTCGCGCTCGGGATGCTGGCGGTCGCCGTAGTGCGGGAAATCGGGATGGTGCCAATCGATGATGGAATAATAGAGGCCGACCTTGAGCCCTTCAGCACGGAAGGCGTCGATGTATTCGCGCACGAGGTCGCGATGCGCGGGCGTGTTGGTCGCCTTGTAATCGGTCAGCTTGGAATCGAACAGGCAGAAGCCGTCGTGGTGCTTAGCGGTGAGCACGGCGTATTTCATGCCGGCCTCTTTGGCGAGCTTCGCCCACTTTTTCGGGTCGTAATCCACGGGATTGAATTCGTCGAAATAGGGCTGATAGGCTTCCACGGAGATACGCTCCTGGCTGCGCACCCATTCGCCGCGCGCCGGAATGGCGTACAACCCCCAATGGATGAACATGCCGAAACGATCCTGCCGGAACCAGGCAACGCGCCGGTTGTATTCTTCCCGATCGAACTTGAACATAACGGACACCCCTTTTTCGTTTATGCGGTAAGTCTACTTTACCACACTGTACATCCCGCCGCAAGCCTGTTATACTGAGGATAAACTTCCCGTAATTTCTAAAAATGCAGGAGGCATTTTTATGATCCGTCAAATTGACGACCCGCGGCAGAAGAACAACATTGCGCGGGACATCCTTTACGCCCTGCCGGAATGGTTCGGCATACCGGAATCCACCGAAACCTACATCCGGGAAAGCGCGGCGCAGACGATGGTCGCGTCCCTGGACGGCGACCGCGCAAACGGGTTTCTCTGTCTCAAGCAGACCGGCAGGGACACGGTTGAACTGGCCGTGATGGGCGTGCGCAAGGAGCTGCACCGCCGCGGCATCGGCCGCGGACTTTTTGAAGCGGCAAAGGCCATCGCTGTTTCGCAGGGCTATTCCTTTATGCAGGTCAAGACCGTGCAGATGGGGCAGTATGAGGAATACGACCAAACGAACCGTTTCTATCTGAGCCTTGGATTTAAGGAATTTGAGTGCTTTCCGACGCTCTGGGACGAATGGAATCCCTGCCAGATTTATGTGATGTCCCTGTCCTGAATCCAACGGGCAGAGCAAATCTTTCGATCCGGATATGTATACGGAACGAATCGTCTCAAACACGTTCTTCGCATCGAACAGATCCAACCAGAATTCCCTGCTGTTGACCTGATAAACATCAGCACCTTTCTTTTCTGATTCCACTTTTCGTCATCGAATCAATGCGCTTTTGCCCCATTTTTTCCAAAAAACAATCCGACAAAAAAGAACCCGTGAGCTCCGTCTGCCGGACGATCCCACAGGTTCTTTCTTGATTATCTCATGCGATCTTTGACGCTGCGCTCGATGTCGCGCTGCGCTTCCTTCTTGGCCATATCGTCGCGCTTATCGTAGAGCTTTTTGCCGCGCGCCAAAGCGATCTCCACTTTGACCCGACCGTTTTTCAGGTACACCTGAAGCGGCACGATGGAATAGCCCTTTTGCATGACCTTGGCCAGAAACTTGCGGATTTCCGCCTTGTGCAGCAGCAGCTTTTTGGGGCGCAAGGGATCTTTATTGAAGATATTTCCCTGCTCGTAAGGGCTGATGTGCATTCCCTGCACGAAGGCTTCGCCGTTTCTGATCTCAACGTAGCTGTCCTTCAGGTTGCACTTGCCCGCACGTATGGACTTAACCTCCGTACCGAACAACTCCACGCCTGCTTCGAGCTTATCCTCTATGAAGTAATCGTGCCACGCCTTTTTGTTCTGCGCGCACTGCTTGACGCCTTCCGGCATGATAAGACCCTCCCTTCCGGGGAATTACCTTCTCAGTTTAGCCTATTTGCCCGCCGCCGTCAAGCGCCGCAGGAGCGATAATGCCGAACGCCCGCCTGCCACAGCACCGCGCCCAGCGCAAGGAACAGCGCGCCCGCCACCGGCGCCAGAAACGCCGTCCATGCGGGATACGGCAGCGCCTTGCCGAACAGATAGGCGCAGGGCAGGTAGTTGATGAACCCGATCGGGATCATATAAAGGAAGAAATCCCGCAGCCATTTCCGGAACACGTCCAGCGGATAGGCCGCTGCGGAAATGCCGCCGAAGGTCAGCACGTTGAAGACCTCAATGGATTCCACCGTCCAGAAGCACACCGCCGCCTGCATCATCAAAAGACCAAGAAACAGCAGCATCCCGCCGACGATGCACAGCAGGATCAGCGCGATTTGCCCCAGCCCCACAACCTGCGGCATGGCCGCAAGGCCGAGCCACAGCGCGCCGACAGCCTGAATCAGCCGCCCGGCGCGTGCCGCTTCCATTTTAGAAGAAAGGATCTGGAATAACGTGCCGCGCGGCCGCAACAGTACGCGGTCAAAGTCCCCTGTCTTGACCAACTGATTGAACCGCCCGAATCCGCGCCCGACGCCCTCCGCCAATGCATAGGCACTGTTGACGATGCCATAGAGCACGGCGATCTCCGCCATCGACCACTCCCCCAGCTTGCCGAAAGAGGCAAACAAGGCCCAGATCATCACAAAACTCTCTCCGGAAGCGATCAGATTCCCCACCGTGTTCATCCAGAAGGAGGCCTGATGCTGCATCTGCGAGCGCACGTCGGCAAAAGCGAGCTTAAAATACGTTTGAATCGTTCTCATCAGCTCAACCTCCTTGCACGACGCATTTGCGCACACCTGCATGGATGACGCAGCGCCCCAGCGCCAGCAGCCCGATCAGCCAGGCCATCTGCAAACCGACCAGTTCCAGCGCCTGTTGGAGATTTACCGCACCCACCAGAATGCGAAGCGGAGCGTCCAGCATCGACGCAAAGGGCAGTGCACGCAGCACCTGACGGATTCCTGCCGGAAACAGCCCCAGCGGCACCACGTTGCCCGCCAGCAGGTTGCCGAGCATCGGAACGATGCGGCTGATCCCCTGCCCAGAGATCGTCCAGAAATAGCTGCCCGTCAGCGCCACCGTCACCGCCGAGGTCAACAGCATGGCCAACAGCAGCGATAACGCGCCCAGCGGCAGAAATTCTATCGGCAAGCGCAGCACAAACTCCCCCGGCATCAGCAGCGCGGCCGCCAGCACCAGCGGCAGGTTGACCAGCAGCGGCGCGGTGCGCAGCGCCATCGCCCGCGCATACCACATTCCAAACAGATCCCGCGGCCGCGTCAGTTCGAAGGCGATGCGCCCGTCGCGCATCATGGCTTCAATGTCGCGCAGCCCCGACCACGGCATCATGCGGTAAGTCCCCTGTGAAAGCCAGACATAGGAGACGGTCTGCATCAGCGTCAGATCCGTCCGTCCCTGCCCTTCCCGAAAAAACGCCTGATAGACCATGATGTAAATCAGCCCGAAGGCGATCTGCGTCACTACGCCCGCCATCATCGCGGAACGGTATTGCAGCTGCTGCCGCAGCGCCGTGCGCAGAAGTCCCGAAAACGCTCTGCCCTTCGTGTTCATGCTTCCGCCTCCTCCAGCTTTCGGTAGAGGGCGGCAACGGTCTCCTCCAGCGGCGGCTGGGAAATCTGCACATCCATCAGCCCGCAGCTCCCCGCCAGGTGCAGCACCAATCGGTCCGCAGGGACCCTTTCCGGATCAAAGCGCAGCGTAATCTCATCCCCCGTGCGGTCGAGCAGTTCCGCACCCTCCGGCAGCGTCCACGCGCCCTGACCGATGCGGGCGCGCATTACACGCTTCTGTTCCGCCGCCGCGCGCAGACTGTCCACCGTGCCGTCGAGCAGCAGCCTGCCGTGACCGATCAGCATCACGCGGCCGCACAGGCTTTCCACGTCAGCCATGTCGTGCGTGGTCAGCAGCACGGTGGTTCCCTCCTGCCGGTTGAGCTCACGCACAAAAGCGCGCATGTTGAGCTTGGATACCGCGTCCAGCCCGATGGTCGGCTCGTCCAGGAACAGCAGCTTCGGCCGATGAATCAGCGCCGCCGCCAGATCACAGCGCATCCGCTGCCCCAGCGAGAGCTGCCGCACCGGTGTGCGGAGCAGGGCGCCGATGTCCATCGCCTCGGTGAGCCTTGCGCAGGTCTGCTTGTAATCCGCCCTTTTCAGGTCATACAGATCGCACAGCAGATCGAAGCTGTCCTGCACCGGCAAATCCCACCAGAGCTGCGTGCGCTGCCCGAACACCACGCCGATATCCCGCGCGTTGGCGATTCTCTCTTTCCACGGCACGAGGCCCAGACAGCGCGCCTGTCCCGATGTCGGCGTCAGAATGCCGGACAGGCACTTGATGGTGGTGGATTTACCTGCGCCGTTCGGCCCGATGTACCCCACAAATTCCCCCGGCTGCACGCCGAAGGATACGCCGCCCAGTGCTTCCACGCTCGACTTTTCCCGCGGTGAAAACAGATGCTTTCCCCGTTTGCGCACAACAAAGCGCACGCAGAGCTTTTCCACTGAAATGATCTCTTCCATTCTTTACCCCTTTCGACTCGAATACGTCCGACGGTTGGCAACGCACCCTCCTCCCATGCGGAGGGGCAACAAAAACGGCCGGGTGGGTCAGTCCGGCCGCCTTCATTTGATGTGAGAATGTATTATATTCTCTATCTTCTTTCAAATTCCTTCTGCATTTTTAACTTTTTTGAATTTTATGTCAAAAAACGTCCTGCTCTTTTCTTTTTGAAGAGCAGGACGCTGATTTTATTTATATTCCGAGAATCATTTTGGAGAAGCTAAAGAACACCAGGAGGCTGACGGTATCGACCAGGGTGGTGATCAGCGGGCTGGCCATCACGGCGGGGTCGAGGTGCACCATCTTCGCCAGAATGGGCAGCAGGCCGCCGACGCACTTGGAGCAGATCACCGTCACCACCAGCGACAGGCTGACCGCCAGCGCAACCGCCGCGCCGACCTGCTCAAAGCACAGGATGCGCGCAAAGTTGACCACGCCCAGCATCACGCCGCAGATGATGCTGACGCGCAGCTCTTTCCAGAGCACTCGGCCAATATCGCGCGGGGCAATCTGCCCCAGCGCAAGGCCGCGAATCACCATCGTGGAGGACTGCGCGCCGCAGTTTCCGCCGGTATCCATCAGCATGGGGATGAAGGCGGTCAGCACCACGGCCTGCGCCAGCAGCTCTTCAAAACCGGTAATGATGCGGCCGGTGATGGTGGCCGAGAGCATCAGCGCCAGCAGCCAAAGGATGCGGTGCTTGGCCAGATCCCATGGGCTGGTCTTGAGATACGGCTTTTCGGACGGCGCCATGGCGGCCATCTTTTCCATATCCTCGGTGTTCTCATCCTGAATGACGTCCACGATATCATCCACGGTGATGAGGCCGACCAGCCGCCCTTCACCGTCTACAACCGGCATATGCGACAGGTCGTATTTACTGAAATCCGCGGCGACCTCTTCCTGATCCTCCAACGTGCGCGCCACGGCGGCGGGCGCGTGCTTGAGCTCGGAGATCTTCTGCGAGCTGTCCGCACGCACGAGGTCGAGCAGCGTCAGCGTGCCGGTCAGGTGATGGGTGTTGTCAATGGTATAGAGGGTATCGACAGTTTCCATCTGATCGCCTTCGCGGCGGACGGTATCGAGCGCCTGCCCCACCGTCAGGCGGTCATGCAGTTCCACAAACTCCACCGTCATCAGGCTTCCGGCAGAATTCTTTGGATATTTCAAAAATTCGGTAATGCGCTCACGGGTTTCTTTGTCCACGTTGCGCAGCACTTTTTTGACAACGTTTGCGGGAACCTCTTCGAGAAAGTCCACCGTATCGTCCAGGCAAAGCTCGTCGGCCAGGCGCGAAACTTCGCCGTCGGAAATGGTTTCGACAATGGTCTGCTGCATCTCGGCGGGCAGATAGGTAAACGCATCCGCCGCCAGATCCTTGGGAAGCACCCGGAACACCAGCAGGCGCTTTTCCGGGTCAAGGTTTTCGAGGAAGGCGGCAACGTCCGTTGCATTCATGCCGCCAAGGCGCTTCTTCAGCGCCGCGATCTGGTTCTTTTCCATCAGGGTTACGAGCTGCTCAAACTGCTCCATGGGATTCGCTCCTTTCTTCGCTGTCCGGACGCGCTTTTTGTTTTCACCGTTTTTTTGCACGACAAAAACACGCGCCCTCGAAAAAATCCGATTGCCCGTGGAAGGATAAAAGCAGGCTCAGCGACGTCTTACCGTCGGCAAAGGGGCTTTGTGGGGCGGCCTATCCGGACGCGCCCGTTGCGACTTCGCGGCAGCGGTATGTTTTCGCCGGCGCCGCATTTATCGTTCCCGTCCATCCAGGTCACCTCCGTATTGCAGTATAAAATAAAAGGGATGAGTGCGCTTTTTCGCACCCATCCCATGGTATGCCGTCAAACGTTTTTTGTCAACCCCACTCGGGCAATTTCGCTCATTTTTACTTTTTCTTGATGGTTTCATGAACCGCCGGATGTAAATATTGCCCATGGTGCTTCGTCTTTTCACTGTATTGAATCGCAAACTTCGGGCAGCGGTGCAGACATCCCAGGCACGCCGCGCATTTTTTCTTTACCCAAACCGGCTTTCCCGCCTGCATCCGGATCGCCTGCTCCGGACAGTTCTTGGCACACAGGCCGCAGCCGATGCAGCTTTCCTCCACATGAAAATGTGCCGTCCTGCGCATGGCTTCATACGAAGGATGGCTGAACAGCCGCACAAAGTACGGCGCAGGCCACTGCATATGATTGCCGCGCGTTTCCACTTGAATCTGCGCTGCCACCCGATCGATGGCGCTTTCCGCCCGCTCATTGATCCGCGCGTTTCTTTCCGCATTCCTCAGGTCAAACATCGGCGTCCAGGTGTCGGGAAAGCGGATGCTGTACAGCGCGTTAACCCGCACGCCCTTCTGCTTGAGCAGGTGACGGATTTCCGCCCCGGAAGCGCCGGGCGTGGTGCCGTAAGTCGATACGGAAAAAACATAATTCTCGCCCTCTGCGGTGAATTGTGCGTTTTTCAGAAATTTGCGGACAGGCTCCGGCAGTTCCCAGGCATAGGTCGGCGTGACGATGCCGAGCCTTTCGCCGCGACGCAGTGTTGTTTTTCCGTCCGAACCGGTTATGGAATCCGCCCGGTCGTTCAGTGCCGCCGCAAGGCGCTGCGCGGCATAGCGGCTGTTGCCCGTCGCGGAAAAATAGAGAATCATGCCTTCACCCGTTCTTTTCGCGCTGCGCGTCCTCTTTCAGGCGGCGGGACACATTGCGCAGCGAGTAAAGGAACGCCGCCGCGATCACGATACCCATCACGAGGAAAAAGCCGCCCAGCCAGCTTGCGCCGGCACACTGCCTGCCCACGATCAGCATCACCAGAAAGCAGCCCACGATCACGCCCATGCAGATGTTGCCCTGCCGCTTGAACCGGCGGTCGCGCTCCTGCTGCTGTTCCTCCAGCTTGCGCTGTTTGTTTTCTTTCTTCATTTATTTCCCCTCCTCGTTCCAAAGCGCGCGCTTGCGCTCCGCCATTTCATCCACGCGGGCGATATATTGCTCGATGTTTTTGACGTTAGGGGCGCGCTCAATGCGCCGCGCCGCTGGATAGAGCCATTTGGAAATCGCGCCCGCTCCAAAGGCAGCGATGGGCATGATCTCCTCCATGATGTCCACGTTGTAAATCGAAGCCGTGCCCGGCTTACAGTAACCCACGTTTTCGAGATTGCCCGCCATGTATTTCTGCCGGTAGAGGTAATAGGGCAGATAGCCCATCTCCCGCGCGCGGTGCGCCGCCAGCTCGACCATGCGCATGGCTTCTTCCTCGTCGGCGTGATAGCCGGTCTGCCGCAGCGCCGCGGCCCGTTTGATGGCAAGCGTATGCACCGTCAGGTTTTCCGGCGTCAGCTCCGCAATCGCGTCCAGCGTGCGGGCAACGTCCTCCGCCGTCTCTCCCGGCAGGCCGAGGATCAAATCCATGTTGATGACCGAAAAGCCCATCCCGTGCATCTCATCGTACATCCTTCGGATATCCTCCGCGGTATGGTCGCGGCCGACGCGGCGCAGCGTTTCGTCGTTCATGGTCTGCGGGTTGAGCGACACGCGGTCTACGCCGTGAGCGCGCAGCATGCGCAGCTTTTCGTCGTCCAGTGTATCCGGCCGCCCGGCTTCCACCGTGAACTCCCGCGCCCCGGGGAAGCACTCCAGCGCCGTGCCGATCACGCGGTCGAGCTGAGAGCAGGTCAGCGCTGTCGGCGTGCCGCCGCCGATGTAGAGCCCGCGCACCTTGTATTGCGACAAATCGCCGCGCACCAGCTGCATCTCGCGCGTCACCGCTTCGACATACCCATCGGTAAGTTTTCCGCCATGCTTGAGATCCACCGCCGCAAAGGAACAATACGAACAGCGCGTGCGGCAGAACGGAATGCCGACGTACACGTCGATTTCCCCTGCCTTGGGCTGCTCCATGCCTCTCTGCACACGTGCGATGTCGCGCAGCAGCTCCGCCTTTTCGCGCGAAACATCGAATTTCTCCATCAGCGCACGGCAGGCCGCTTCCTCATCCAGCCCTGCCGCAAGCTGCTCATAGAACAGCCGCGTCGGGCGGATACCGGTCAGGCTCCCCCAGGGAATGCGCTTGCCGGTCAGCTCCTTGAGCGCGGCATAAACGGTGTTCTTCACCGCGCGCTTGCACAGACGCTTGTTTTCCAGCTCATCCTCACCAACCGGCGTCAGCGGCGCGGTTTTTTCGACGTTTTCCACGCGCACGACGTGCTTTTCGTCCTCAACGGTGTGGACGATGCAGATTTCGCCATCCGCGTCCTCGTGGATTTCGCATTCGCCGTAAAACAGCCGGATGACCTCGCACAGGTCGTTATAAAGCTCCGGCAGCGCGGTGCGCAGCGTGATCGTCATCGTCCCCACCTCCTGTTTCTCTCCGCTTCAATGGTCGTTTCTCCGCCGTGGCCGGGCAGCACGCGGCTCTCACCCGGCAGACCGAACAGACGATCCAGTGACTGCAGCAGCTCATCCTCATCGCCGCCGGGGAAATCCGTGCGCCCAAAGCCCGCGCAGAACAGCGTATCACCCGAAAACAGCGTCTTTTCCTGCCAATCGTACAGGCAGATGCCGCCCTTGGTATGCCCCGGCGTACCGAGCACTTCAAAGCCCATAAAGGTCTGACCATCCCGCAGCGGTTGCGGCGCTCTTCTGCAGACAAACGGGCTGCTCCAAAGCCCGGAAAGATTGCACATCGGGTCGGTCAGCAGCGGCACATCCGCTTCGCCCAGCGCGATTGTGTCTCCCGGCAGATCGTTTGCCGCCAGCATGTGGTCAAAATGCGCATGCGTCAGCACCACCGCGTCCGGCTTCCAGCCCAAAGACGCAAGTTTTGACGCAATGCGCTCCGGCTCCGCCGCCGGGTCGATGACCAGCACGCCCTCTTCCCGCTTGACCAGATAGCAGTTGGTGCCCAGCGCCCCCAGCGTCAGCTGCACGATCTCCATCAAAACAGCCTCCTCGTGTCATAGAGGATGGTCACAGGGCCGTCGTTGATGAGCTCTACCTGCATATCCGCGCGAAACACGCCGGTTTTGCAGGTCAATCCCGCCGCGCGGATGTTTTCCACCACCTTTTCATAGAGCGGATCGGCAATCTCCGGCCGGGCGGCTTCAATGAAAGACGGGCGCTTACCCTTGCGCGCATCCCCCAGCAGCGTGAACTGCGAAACCGCCAGCACCTCACCGCCGATATCCTGCACCGAAAGATTCATCTTGCCCGCTTCATCTTCAAAGATGCGCAGGCCGGCAATCTTCTCCGCCGCAAGCTGCGCGTCCTTTTCGGTATCGCCCTCCTGCACGCCGATGAGCGCCATCAGGCCCTTGCCGATTTCCGAAATCAATTCTCCCTTGATGGTCACGGACGATCTCGTCACCCGCTGCACCACGATTCTCATATTTTTCTGCTCCTTCCGCCGCACAGAAAGGGCGCACGCTTCCGCGCGCGCCCTTTCGATTTTTTCTTTACGTCGAAGCGCGATACGCCTCAATGATGTCCGGATTTTTCTGGAACTGCTTCATCACCATGGAGAGCTGTTCCTTATCCTTGACCTCGATGGTCAAATTGATGACGGTGGTCTTGTTCTTGGTCGAGCGCGCCGAAATCGCCTGCAGTGGGATGTTCATCCCGGCAATCATGGTCGTCAGCGTGGCAATAATGCCGCTGCGGTCATAGGCGATCAGCTGCACATCGGCATTGAAGGACGATTTTGCACCGGTGTTCCAGGACACCTCGATCATGCGCATGTCTTCCATCGAGGAATCCTTCAGGTTAATGCAGTCCCTGCGGTGCACGGAAACACCGCGCCCGCGAGTGATATATCCCACAATGTCGTCGCCCGGCACAGGGTTGCAGCAATGCGCAAATCGCACCAACATGCCCTCTTCGCCCTTGACAAAAACCGCCTGCTCCTTGTTCTTTTTTTTGATGCTGGAGGGGCGTTCCGGCCGGATTTCCGGCAGCGGCGGCGCCTCCTCTCGGGTCGCCCGCTTGAGCTCCTCATTCAGGCGCATCACGACCTGCATTGCCGTCAGCCCGCCAAAGCCGACGGAAGCATAGATGTCATCCGCCGTTTTGAAGCCCTGTTTGCGCTGCAATTTTTCGAGATATTCGGGTTTGAGGAGCTTTGCGGGATCGAGATTCTGGCGGCGCGCTTCCTTTTCGACCATGTCGCGGCCCACCAATATGTTCTCATCGCGCAGGGAAGCCTTGAGGTACGCGCGGATCTTGCTCTTGGCCTCCGTGGTCTTGACGATCTTGAGCCAGTCCATCGACGGGCCTTTGGACGAGGCCGAGGTAATGATCTCGACGATATCGCCGGTTTGCAGCTTCGTATCGAGCGTCACGATGCGCTGATTGACCTTCGCGCCGACGCACTTGTTGCCCACGGCGCTGTGGATGCGGTAGGCAAAGTCCAGCGGCGTGGAATCCTTGGGCAGGTCGATCGCGTCGCCCTGCGGGGTGAATACGAACACCTCGTCGTCCGAGAACAGCTCTTTTTTGAGCGTATCCATGAACTCGCGGGTGTCGTCCACCTCGTTATCAATGCTCATCAGCTGGTGCACAAAGTTCAGCGTCTCGTCGAACTGCGTGCTCTTGCCGTCGTTTTTGTACTTATAGTGCGCCGCGACGCCGAATTCCGCGACGCGGTGCATCTCGTGGGTGCGAATCTGCACCTCAAAAGGCATCCCGTGGTCGCCGATCATAGTGTTGTGCAGCGACTGATAGCCGTTGGTCTTAGGCACCGCGATATAGTCCTTGAAACGCCCCTGCACCGGCTTCCAGAGGGTATGAACAATGCCCAGCGCGGCATAGCAGTCCTGCGTGGTATCCACCAGCACGCGCACCGCGATCAGGTCATAGATCTGGTCAAAGCTCAGCCCTTTCTTCTTCATCTTTTTGTAGATGGAATAGAAGTGCTTCGGGCGGCCGGTGATTTCGGCCTTGATGCCCGCTTCGTCCAGCGCGGCGCGGAGCTTTTCGATGATCTTGCTGATGGCCTCCATGCGCTCTTCGCGCTTCATGTTGACGCGATCCACCAGATCATAGTAACTCTCCGGATCCAGATACCGCAGGCAGAGATCCTCCAACTCCCATTTGATGGAGTTGATACCCAATCGGTTGGCCAGCGGCGCGTAGACCTCAATGGTCTCCTTCGCCGTGCGCACGCGCTTTTCTTCCTTGCAGAACTTCAGCGTGCGCATATTGTGCAGACGATCGGCAAGCTTGATGATGACCACGCGGATGTCCTTAGCCATGGCAAAGAACATCTTGCGCAGCGATTCCGCCTTCTGCTCGTCCTTGGTGCGGAACTCAATGCCGTCCAGCTTCGTCACGCCGTCCACCAGCCGCGCCACATCCGCGCCGAACTGCTGCTCGATGTTTTCAAACGAAGCCTTGGTGTCCTCAATGCAGTCGTGCAGCAGCGCCGCCATGATCGTGGTCTGATCCATCTCCATGTCGGCCAGGATCTCGGCCACCTTCAGTGGGTGCACCACATACGGCTCGCCGGATTCGCGCGTCTGCACGCCGTGCATGCTCAGCGCATAGTCGAACGCCGCGTGAACCACACTCCCGTCCACTTTGGGATCATAGGCGTGCATTTTGTCCACAAGCAGGTCGATCTGCTTGTCAAAATATTCCTTTGTGTATTCAACCGGCGGCATTCCACTCGCCTCCCCTAACCGATTCTCATTTCAAAATACTGACGGGGTCCGTCAGTCCCCTGCGAACATCATCACGGATTTCACGTCGTAATCGCCGAGCTTTTCGCGACCGCCCATGCCTTCCAGCTCAATGGCAAAGCGCACCGCGACCACCTCGCCGCCCAGCTGCTCTGCCAGCTTGCAAGCCGCATAGGCCGTGCCGCCGGTGGCCAACAGGTCGTCCACGACCGCCACCTTCATGCCGGGCCGAATCGCGTCCTTGTGGATTTCAATCGTATCAGAACCGTATTCCAAATCATAGCTGTAAGAAAGGGTTTCCGCAGGCAGCTTGCCCGGCTTGCGCACCGGCACAAAGCCGGCGTGCAGCATGTAAGCCAGCACGGACGCAACGGTGAAGCCGCGCGCCTCGGGGCCGATGACCACGTCGATTTTCTGGCCTTCCAGCGTCGCCGCCATCTCATCCATCAACTGATGAAAGGCTTCCGGGTCCTTGAAAATCGTCGTCACGTCGCGGAAAATGATCCCCTCCTTGGGGAAATCCTTGATGCTGCGCACCTTATCTCTGAGATCCATGTCGAAATCCTCCCTGAAACTGTCTTTTTGTATTCTCTATGCTTTGGGGCCCGAATATTCCGCGAGCCGCTGATAGGTTGCCGTTGCATAAAAATCGCGTTTGCCCGTCACTTCCCGCAGCGCCACCCGGAAGGGCTGAAGGCTCAGCTCGATCAGCTCCATGTCCTTCATCTCCATCAGCGCCAGCTGGAGCTGCGGCTGTCCGCCGGGGCAGAGCGGCCCCAGGGCCGCCTGCATCGCACTCAGGCTGCCCACGCTGCGCAGGCGGCCCTGCATGGTCTTGAGCGCCTTGTAGATGCCGCGCACCTGCTCGATGGTGGGCGAGATTGCCGCCATGGCATCTCGCGCCTCCTGCTGCATCGGCAGGGCATGAATGACGCTGCCCGGCGCTGCGGCTTGCAACTGCTCGGCATAGCTCGGCGCAAAGGAGCCGTCCAGCAGCACGATGTTGCGGTAGAGCGAAAGCTGCTTTTTGCTCAGACAGGAGACACAAGTCATCAGGTTGTAGGCGCAGCGGTCGTCGGCTTCGTGCCCAACGCCCAGCCCCACGCGCTGTAAAAGCCCGCGCGCTGCCAATATCTTTTCCCACTTTTTTGCCGTCTCGATGGACGCATAGAGCAGCAGTGTGCCGGATAGGTTGATCCGCAGCAGATGCTCCACGCGATCCGCCGCCTTATCCGCGGGCAGCGGGAGCGTCCGCCGGAAGCCCGGCTTGCTCTCATTATACATAACCCACGGCAAAAAATCACGCATTCTTTTCCCGTCGAACTGTTGCAAATTGGTAAAGTAGTTTTCCTGCGAAGGCTTGAATTCCTTGACGTAAATGCGCAGGGATGTGCGGCCGTTCCAGGTGTTTTTGTCGATGGTGACGAGCATATCCATCAGCCCCGCGGCCTGCTCTGCGCGCCAGCCCATTTTGAAGGCCGCCGCGTCGGCGGATGCGCCGTCCTGCGTGATGTGCATCTTTAAGTGCGCGCCGGTTGCGCCCATGGTCTTGGCCTCCGTCACCGTCACGCCGCGCAGCAGATACACCGGCATGGTGTTGCCCTGCCCCAGCGGTTCCAGGCACTTGAGGTTTTCCAGGAACTCCAGCGTCAACTCCGGCAGGCGCACCTCCAGATCGTAATCCTGACTGGGCACCCAGGGAGCGTCGTCCATTTGCAGCATCTCATCGTTGATGCGGCGGCGGAACTCATCCAGCCGGTTTTCCGCGATGGTCAGCCCCGCAGCCATGTCATGTCCGCCGTAGCGCAGGAATACGTTGGAAATGCCTTGCAGCTGGTCAAACAGGCTCACGCCGCGCACCGACCGTGCCGATCCGACATAGGTATTTTTTTCCTTTGCCAACACGAACGCGGGACGATGATAGCGCTCCACCAACCGGGAAGCCACAATGCCGATCACCCCGGCGTTCCAGCCCTCTCCCGCGCAGACAATGGCGCGCTCATTGAGGAAATCCGCCTGTTCTTCCACCTGGGCAAGAGCGCCTTTTAATATCTCCTGCTCCTGGCTTTGGCGTATGCGGTTATGGTTTTCCAGCTCCGACGCGATGCGCCGGGCAAGGTTCAAATCCTGCGTGGTGAGCATCTCGACCGAGCGGGACGAATGCCCGATGCGCCCGCCCGCGTTGATGCGCGGCCCCAGCGTAAAGCCGATTGCGCCGGAGGTCAGCTCTTTGCTGTTCTGCCCGGCGGATTCGGTCAGCGCCTGCACGCCGGGGCGCGTTTTCTGCGCAATGGCTTCCAGCCCTGCCTTGACCAGCGCGCGGTTTTCGTCCGTCAGCGACACAATGTCCGCCACGGTGCCGATCGCCACGATGTCAAGATAGGGCTTGAGCGCGTCCATGCCGCCCAGCGCCTGCACCAGCTTTGCCGCCACGCCCACGCCCGCCAGATACGGGAAGGGATATCCGCCCAGCCGCGGATTGACGATCACGCAATCCGGCAGCACGGTATCTGCATGGTGATGGTCGGTCACGAGCACGTCCAGCCCCAGCTGTCGGCAAAGCTCCACCTCTTTGACCGCTGTCACGCCGCAGTCCACCGTCACCATCAGATCGTATTTTGCAGCCAGCTCTCGCACCGCGTGCTCGTTAAGGCCGTATCCTTCCTCATGCCGGTCGGGAATGTAATAACCGGGGTTCAATCCCAGCGTCCGGAAGTAGAGCACCAGCAGCGACGTTGCAGTCACACCGTCCGCGTCATAGTCGCCGTAGATGCAAACACGCTGCTTTTTCGCTACCGCCTCACGGATGCGATCCACCGCCTGCTGCATACCGCTGAGCAGGAACGGATCGTACAGCTCGTTCAAACTGGGATGCAGATATTTTTTCGCCGCTTCACAGGTTGTGACACCGCGCAGCACCATCAGCTGCGCCACGCGCAGCGGCAGCCCCATGGCGCACAGGCGCTGCACCGCCTCTTCATCCAGTTCGGCGCGTCTGCGGAATTCCAGCATGTCCTTCTCTCCTCCGGGTATTTTTTCAAAAAAGCATAGGCCGCCGGGGAAAATCCTCGGCGGCCCAATTGCGGCTCAATAACTCGGTTTTTATTCCGACCCTTCGGACGCCGTGTCTCAGGCCTTCTTGGCCTTTGCCTTGCCCTTGGTCTGCGCAGCGGCAGCCTTCTTCAGGTCGGTCTTGTCCTGCCAGATGCCCCACAGCGACGGCGCGATGAACACCGAGGTGTAGATACCGGCCAGCAAGCCGATGATGATGGGCAACGCAAACTCGCGGATCGAGGTCACACCCATGATGTAGAGCATGACGATGGTCAGCAGGGTCGTGATGCTCGTGTTGACCGTGCGGGGCAGGGTCTCCTTGACGGACAGATCCGCCAGTTCCGCACGGGTCATTTCCTTGCGGGAGTGGAGACGCATATTCTCGCGGATGCGGTCGAAAATGACGATGGTATCGTTGATCGCGTAGCCGACGATGGTCAGCACCGCCGCAATGAACGAGGAGTTGACCTGCAAGCGCAGGATGGTGACCATCGAAATCATCACGCCCACGTCCAGCAGCAGCGCCACAACGGCGGTCACGCCGAAGTGCAGCTCAAAGCGGAACCAAATGTAGACCAGCATCAGCGCGCAGGCGATCAGCACGGAGGAGATCGCGTTCATGACCAGGTCGCGGCCCGCAACGGCGCCGACGCGATCGGTGGATGCGACCTCCGCGTTGGGATAGGTCGCCTGGATGGTCTTTTCGACGTCGGCGCGGATCTCATTTTCACGATCCGCATCGTTGGTATCGGGGAAACGCACCAGCGCTTCGGCTTCTTCGCCGGAACCGGAGACGGTCAGCGAGATGTCCTTCTCGGAGAAGCCCTCATCCACAAACGCCTTGGTGACCACGGAGGAATCAAAGTCCTGATGCATCGCGATGGTCATCATGGTGCCGCCGGTAAAATCAATGCCAAGGTTCATGCCGCCGCAAATGATGCCGACGATCAGACCGATGACCAGCACCGCAGCGGGCAGAAGAATGGTAAACTTGAGATTCTTGGAGAATTTCATTACGCATTCCCCTCCTTTGCCTTAACTTCCTTCACGCCGTAGAGGCCGTGGTTCGTCAGGTTCAGGCCCACCATCTGATGGAGCAGGAAGCGGGTGACCACAACCGCCGTGAACATCGAGGCGACAACGCCGATGGTCAGCGTAATGGCAAAGCCCTTGATGGAACCCGCGCCAAAGATCATCAGCACAACGCCGGCGATGATGGTGGTGATGTTGGAGTCAAGAATGGCCGTGAAGGCGCGCTTAAAGCCGCTCTCCACAGAAGCGCGGACGGTCTTGCCCGCCTTGAGCTCTTCCTTCACGCGTTCAAAGATGATGACATTGGCGTCCACAGCCATGCCGATGGACAGCACAATACCGGCAATACCGGGCAGCGTCAGCTGCACGCCGGGAATGACGGCCAGCAGGAACAGGTCGATCAGGATGTAGATCAGCAGCGCCAAAGACGCCACCGCGCCGGGCAGGCGGTACATGATGATCATAAAGAGGATGACCAGCAATACGCCGATGATGGCAGCGGTCATGGAGGTGCTCAGCGCATCCTCGCCCAGTGTCGCGGAAATCGTGCGAACCTCGAGCTGTTCGATGTTCAGCGGCAGTGCGCCGGACTGAATCAGCATCGCCAGGTTCTGCGCAGACTCCGCAGTGAAGTTGCCCTCAATGTAGCCGGAGCCGCCGGTGATGGCGGTGTTGACGGTGGGCGCGGAAATCACGTTGCCGTCCAGCTCGATGGAAATCGCCTTGCCGATGTTTGCGGCAGTGGCCTTGGCAAAGGCATCCGTGCCTTCGTCATTGAGCTCAAACTGCACAACGGGCTGGCCTTCCAGATAGCCCATCTCCGCCTTCTTGACCGCGGAGCCGTCCATGATGACTTCGCCGTCGGGGGTCTTGAATTCCAGCTTTGCGGGCTGGCCGATGATGTTCAGGATCTCGTTGGGATCGTCCACATCCGGGATTTCGACGCGGATGCGGTCGGTGCCCTGCTGCGTGACCGTAGCTTCCGTAAAGCCCTGGCCGGTCAAACGGCTGCGGAGCACCGCCATGGTGCCCGACAGCAGGCTTGCGTAATCTTCCTGACCCTCATCCACTGCAAGGTAAACGGCCGAAACGCCGCCGCGCAGATCCAGTCCCTGCGAAATACCAGACACAAGGGGCTTGATTTCCAACGCGCCGATGTTCAGCCCGAAGATGGCCAGTGCGCCAAAGGCCGCGGTCAGAATGATCACGACGGCCAGATTGATGGCACTTCTCTTCTTCATTTGGCTTGGACCTCCTCTGATTTTACGGCGTGCGCGTCCAGTGCGCGCCGCATGATTCGCTAAGAAAATATTATACCGTTAAGTTTCCGTAACGTCAAGACTTCGCTTTCATCCGTCCGTTTTCAGGCGTTTTGCGCAGATCTACTCCGCCTCACCGCGCGCTTCCATCTCGCCCGCCGTCACGGCAATGGCGCATTCGAGACGCTTTTTCTCCATCTCGCACTCCATGTCGTAGGGCTTGGTCAGGTCGCCGTCGTGGAAAGCGTCGGCGTTGGCCGCGCAGCCGCCGGTGCAGTACAGGCGCGCCCAGCAGTTGGCGCATTTTTCCTTGTTCAGGACATGTGCGTGGGCGAATTTCTCACGGATGGATTCATCCAGCGTGCCGTCCAGCACGCTGCCCATGCAGTATCCCTTACGGCCCACGAACTGATGGCAGGGGAAGATTTCGCCGTCGGCCGTGACCGCGACGTATTCCACGCCCGCGCCGCAGCCCTTCAGGCGCTTTTTGATGCAGGGGCCGCCCGCCAGATCCACGCAGAAATGGAAGAAGGAGAACCAGCGGCCGTCCGCACGGCGCTTGACGTATTCCTTATAAAGGATGTCGTACTGCTCCAGGATGCCCGGCAGCTGCTCCTGAAGGAGCGCATAAGGCGAGGAGGGGGCGAGCACCACGGGCTCGACGCTGATCTGCTCAAAGCCCTGATCCGCCAGTGCCAGCACATCCTTGGAAAAATCCAGGCTGCGGTTGGTGAACGTACCGCGGACATAGTAGTTCTGCTGGTTGCGCGCAGCGGCGACCTTCTTGGCATTGGCCATCGCCTGATCCCAGGAGCCGCCTCCCTGAGCCGTCGGGCGCATGAAATCATGTACTTCCTTGCGGCCGTCCACCGACAGCACCACGTTGCTCATCTCGCGGTTGAAAAACTCGATATCCTCGTCCTTGAGATCATAGGCGTTGGTGGTGATGGTGAAGCGGAAGGTCTTGCCCGTCTTTTTCTCCAGCTCACGGCCGTAGGCCACCAGCTGCTTGACCACGCCGAAGTTGAGCATCGGTTCCCCGCCGAAGAAATCGACCTCGAGGAACTTGCGGCTGCCGGAGCGCTCGATCAGGAATTCCAGCGCGCGCTTACCGATATCCAGCGGCATCAGCAGGCGCTGGCCATGGAAGGTGCCGGTGGAGGCGAAACAGTAGCGGCAGCGCAGGTTGCAGTCGTGCGCCACCAGCAGGCACATCGCCTTGATGACGCCGGGCTTCATCTCCTCTTCGGAAGGAACCGTGTGCAGCGACGCATCATAGGAAAAGAGCGTACCGCCGGCGATGAGGACTTTGACCTCCTCGATCACTTCCTTTAGCTCTTCTTCGTCAAATCGGCCGGAAAGCTCGCCGATGATTTGCTCGGGAGTTTCCTTTTCCCAGCGTGAGATTACCTCATAGCTCATCTCGTCCAGCAGATGCACCGTGCCGGAATCCACGTCCAGCGCCAGATATCGCCCGTCCACGCAAAAAGTATGTACCATAATTAAATCCTATTCTCCTTCAGTCTCCGTAAGGCGCAGCGCGGGCGCATCTTCCTTACGAACAGATAAGAAGCCCCAGTCGCACAACTGAGGCTCCCGTTTTTTCCCTTGGCGAAAAATGCTTTACGCGTTCTTGCGCGCGGGGTTATAGACCTTCTCGCCCTTGTTCTGGCAAGACTGGTTGGCAACAGTGCAGGACGTCTTGCAAGCGCTCTGGCAGGAAGCCTGGCACTCACCGCAGCCCGCGCCCGTGCTCTTGTTGATGCAGGAACCCGCAACGGTCTTGATGTGCTTCATCGCGTAAACACCCTCCTTTACCTGATAAATCTTAATTATTATACATGATGGACGTGCCCTTTGCAAGCCGAAGAGCCGGGTTTTGCCGAATTATTTACGATGTGCGGACGCTTTTCATCGTCGAGGCGAGCAGTCCGGACAGAAAACCGGAAATCAATCCCAGCGCAAGATCTCCCGCGATCACGGAAATCGGCAGCAGTGTTCCTTCAAAGGCACAATAGAGTGCGATCCCCAGCGCCATGTATCCGCCGCCGACGATCAGTCCTGCGCACCAGAGGCGAATCTCCCCCTGCGCTGCGGCCAGCGTTCCCGCCAGCACCGACGCCACCTTCAGCACCTGATTGACCGGCGTGATCACCTCCGCTCCCAAATCAAACAACAGCACCGCGCAGGCAAACAGCAGCACCAATACAACCGATGTCGCCGCTGCAATCAGGATTCCCCGAATCACGCTGACCCCTGCCGATCTTCTCCCGCCCGCATTCGTCTTTGCGCCCATCTCCACCGCTCCCTTCCTTTCCTCGCTTCACCTGTATGCGGAAGGGCCGCGCATCATGTCCCGTTCAAGACGCAAAAAAGCCGCCCGGAGGTCGTACTTCCGAGCGGTTTTTGCATATTGTCTTAGATCAGGTCGTTCTGTGCATCCTCCGGAGTGTTTTCCAGAGAGCGAACCGCCCAGCGGGCGATCATGGCCTTGGTGCTGTCGGGGCCGAAGGAGATGGTGATGACGTCGTCCTTGATGGCCGCGATGGTGGCATAGAAGCCGCCGATGGTGGTGATGCGGTCGCCGACCTTGAGGTTGGCGAGCATGTTCTTAACTTCCTTGTCCTTCTTGCGCTGCGGGCGGATCAGGACAAAGTAGAAAATGACGAAGATCAGGACAAGCGGTACGATCTGCACGAGAATCGCTGCTACGTTTTCGGGCATGATGAGGACACCTCCGTTGTTATTTCGTATTATTATACCAAACCACTGCCGCCTTCACAAGCAGACGTTACGGGTTTTCGTTGTAGTTTTCAAAAAATTCTTTTTTGTACTCGGTGAAGCGATCCTGCTCGATGGCCTCTCGAATCTGATCCATCATGCGCAGCAGGAAATAGAGATTGTGGTAGCTGGTCAGGCGCGCGCCGAGAATCTCCCCCGCCTTGATGAGATGACGGATATACGCGCGGGAGAAATTGCGGCAGACCCAGCAATCGCAGTCCTCGTCCAGCGGACGCGGGTCGCGCGCATAGATCTGGTTACGGATGACGAGGCGGCCGTGCTTGGTGAACACCGTGCCGTTGCGCGCAATGCGCGTGGGCAGCACGCAGTCGAACATGTCCACACCGCGCTCCACGCCCTCCAGCAGGCAGTCGGGAGAGCCGACGCCCATCAGATAGCGGGGCTTGTTCGCGGGCATGTACGGCTCGATCTCCTCCAGCAGCTCGTACATCATCGGTTTGGGCTCGCCCACCGAAAGACCGCCGATGCCGTATCCCGGGAAATCGAGATCTGCCAGCGTCTTGGCGCTCTCGATGCGCAGATCCTTGTAGAATGCGCCCTGCACGATGCCGAACAGCGCCTGATCCTCGCGCGTATGCACGTCGATGCAGCGCTTGGCCCAGCGGTGCGTGCGGTTCATCGCCGCCTTGGCGCGGTCGTAGTCGCAGGGATAGGGCGAGCATTCGTCAAAGGCCATGGCGATATCCGCGCCCAGCGCCTGTTGAATCTCCATGTCGTATTCCGGGGTGATGAAACACTTGCTGCCGTCCAGATGCGAACGGAACTCCACGCCCTCCTCCTTGACCTTGCGCATCTCGGAGAGCGAAAACACCTGAAATCCGCCGCTGTCGGTCAGAATCGGCTTGTCCCAGTGCATGAACTGATGCAGTCCGCCCAGCTCCCGAATGATTTCATGGCCGGGTCGCAGGAACAGGTGATAGGTGTTCGACAGCAGAATCTGCGTGCCGATCTCGTGCATCTCGTCCGGGCTCATGGCCTTGACGGTTGCCTGCGTGCCGACGGGCATGAAAATGGGGGTCTGCACATCGCCGTGAGGCAGGTGCAGCGTGCCGCGGCGCGCGCGCGTCCGCGGATCGACCTTGTGGACTTCAAATTTGGCTCTATACATGATCTTCCTCTTGTTTCTGCAAAAATTCCGGTGGTCATACCGCTCTTCACTATACCCGCCCGCGCGCCTTTTGTCAAGTTTGCGCAGCAAAACGGCGCCCTTCCCGCGTTGCCGAAAGGCACAAATTGTGCTATCCTGTTTGGATAGAAAAGGAAACCGATTCTTCGGGACCTCGAAAGGCAGGATACCGCATGCAAATCTATATTCTTCGCCATGGCGAAACCGCCCTGAATGCCAAAGGCGTCATGCAGGGACGTTTGGATGAGCCGCTGAACCAAAGCGGACGCGAACTGGCCGCCCTGACCGGCAAGGCCATAAAGGGCATTCATTTTGACCGCTGCATTTCCAGCCCGCTGCGCCGGGCCAGAGAGACCGCCGAGCTCGTGCTCCGCGAAAGCGGAAACGCTCCCTCTATGGAGCTGGACGACCGCATTCAGGAAATCGACTTTGGTGATTTAGAGGGCAAGAACCTTTCCGAAATGGGTGAAGCGGGCATTTTGTTTCTGTCGGACCCCTTCCATTTTGCAGGCTTTCCGAACGGGGAGACGATACAGGATGTCTGCGCAAGAACCCAGGCTTTCCTGAAAGAGCTGATTGCACGCGACGACGGAAAGACCTATCTGATCAGCACGCACGGCTGCGCCATGCGGGCCATGGTGCATTTTCTGACCGATCACCCGGCGGACTTTTGGGGCGGCCACGCGCCTTACAACTGCTCTTTCACCATTGTGGAAGCCGAGAACGGAGACGCCCGAATCACCGCCGTCGATCAGGTTTTCTACGACAAGAGCCTGATTGTGGATCATTACAAGCAGTAAGCATAGGAGAAAGCCGCTCCCGCAGAGTTTTTTCTGTGGGAACGGCTTTTAGCTATGCCTTTTTTTCAGTGTGCGGCGAGAAAATCGCGGTTGTCCCGGATCGTATTTTCGACCATGGCCGGGGCGGGACCGCCGGGCACGTTGCGCTGGCGGACGCAGGTTTCCAGCGAAATCGCGTCGTAAACATCCTGCTCAAACAGGGGCGAGAATTCCTTGAGTTCCGCAAGCGGCAGATCGAGCAGCGCCTTATTTTCCTTGATACAGTGCAGTACGAGCCTGCCCAGCACCTCGTGCGCCTCGCGGAAGGGCAAACCCTTTTTGACGAGATAATCCGCCGCATCGGTCGCGTTGGCAAAGCCGCCACCCGCGCCCGCGTGCATTACGTCTTTGCGGAACTTGAGCGTTTTGAACATGCCGGTAAACACATCCAGGCACTTGACCAGCGTATCCTGCGCGTCAAACAACGCCTCCTTGTCCTCCTGCATATCCTTATTATAGGCCAACGGCAGGCCCTTCATCACGGTCAGCAGCGTCACCAAATCGCCGTAGACTCTGCCGGTCTTGCCGCGGGTCAGCTCCGCCATGTCGGGATTTTTCTTCTGCGGCATGATGGACGAACCGGTGGCATAGCCGTCGTCGATCTCGACAAAGCGGAATTCATTGGTATTCCAGAGGATGATTTCCTCGCAGAAGCGCGACAGGTGCATCATCATCACGCTGCATGCGTAGAGGTAGTCCAGCACAAAGTCGCGGTCGGATACGCCGTCCAGCGAGTTGCGGGTGATTTCCGAAAAGCCGAGCAGCTCGGCCACACGCGCGCGGTTGAGCGGATAGGTTGTGCCCGCCAGCGCACCGGAGCCCAGCGGCATCACGTCTGCCGCGTCATAGGCCGCCTCAAAGCGCAGAATATCGCGCCGGAACATCTCTGCATAGGCGCAGAGGTGATGCGCCAGCGTGATGGGCTGCGCCTTCTGCATATGCGTGTATCCGGGCATGATGGTCAAGGTGTGCTGCTGCGCGGTGTCAAGCAACGCGCTCATCAGGCTTTTCAGCTTCTCAATCGCTTCCTTCGCCGCATCCTTGACATACATCCGGCAGTCGAGCGCCACCTGATCGTTGCGGCTTCTGCCGGTGTGCAGGCGCTTGCCCGCCTGACCGATGCGCTCGATGAGCAGGGTTTCCACGTTCATGTGGATGTCCTCCGCGTCCAACGCAAATTCCACCTTGCCCGCCTCAATGTCGGCCAAGATATCCTTCAGGCCCTGTACGATAGCGTCGGCATCCTCCTTCTGAATGATGCCCTGCTCGCCCAGCATCGTGGCATGGGCGATCGATCCTTCGATATCCTGCCGGTAGAGCCGCTGGTCAAAGGTGATCGACGAGTGGAAATCGTCCACCACTTCATTGGTAGACTTTTCAAAGCGTCCGCCCCAAAGCTTCATGATCGTTCCTCCGCAAAATCACACTGTCAAGATTGAGATGAAAAAACAGGAGCGATTGGTGTTCCGCCCGCTCCTGCACATTTTGTCTGGATAAAAAGGTTTATTCGAACTTTTCGCCGTCCTTGAGCAGCATGGCGCGGATCTTCATCGGCAGGCCGAAGCAGTTGATGAAGCCGCCCGCATCCTTCTGGTTGTAGACGTCGTCCGCATCGAAGGTGGCGAAGTCCATCGAATACAGGGAATAGGGAGACTTGGTGCCTGCGGGCGTGCAGCTGCCCTTGTAGAGCTTGACGCGGGTGGTGCCGGTCATGGTCTCCTGCGTGGAATCGACAAAGGCGGAAAGCGCCTTGCGCAGGGGCGTATACCACTGGCCGAAGTAGACCAGCTCCGCAAAGCGGATGGCAGCAGCGTCCTTGAAGTGACGGGTATCGCGGTCAAGGCACAGCTCTTCGAGGTTCATGTGCGCGGCATAGAGAATGGTGCCGGCGGGGGTTTCGTAAACGCCGCGGCTCTTCATGCCGACCAGACGGTTCTCCACCATGTCCGCGATGCCCACGCCATGCTTGGCGCCCAGCGCGTTGAGCTTTTCAATCAGCTCCACCGGGCCGAGCTTTTCGCCGTTGACGGCTACGGGTTCGCCCTTTTCCCATTCGATGTCGACGTATTCTGCCTCATTGGGAGCCTGTTCGGGCGTGTTGCAGATCAGGTAGAGATCATCCTGCGGCGCGTTCCACGGATCTTCCAGATCGTGGCCCTCGTGAGAGAGGTGCCAGAGGTTGCGGTCCATGGAATACGGGCGCTTCTTGGTGACGGGCACATCGATGCCGCGGGCATTGGCGTAGTCAATCTCTTCATCGCGGCTCTTGATGCCCCAGATGCGCCAGGGGGCGATGATTTCCAGGTCGGGCGCCAGCGCCTTGATGGTCAGTTCGAAGCGAACCTGGTCGTTGCCCTTGCCGGTGCAGCCGTGGCAGATCGCCGTCGCGCCCTCCTTGCGGGCGATTTCAACCAGTCGCTTGGCAATGACGGGGCGCGCAAAGGAAGTGCCCAGCAAATACTTGCCTTCGTAAACCGCTTGTGCTTTAATAGTGGGGAAGACGAAGTCCTTGACAAATTCCTCGCGCAGGTCTTCAATATAGATCTTGGATGCGCCGGTCTTGATGGCCTTCTCCTTGAGGGGTTCCAGCTCCTCGCCCTGGCCGACGTCCGCCGCGACGGCGATGACTTCGAAATCATAGTTTTCCTTCAGCCACGGGATGATGATGGAGGTATCCAGTCCGCCGGAGTAGGCGAGGATGACTTTTTTCTTTTCAGACATAATGCACACGACCTTCCTTATTCAGGAGAGCGCCCCGTCGGCGTCTCTTGCTTGATGTGCATTGAGTATACATTTTTGTGCATAAAAATGCAAGTGTTTTCTGTGTTAAAACCAGGTTATAGGAAAGGAAATCCATCATGACGATTCTCGGTATCGACCCTGGCCTTGCCACAATGGGCTGGGGTGCGATCAGTTTTGACGGCGTAAAGCCGCGCATATTGGACTACGGCGCACTCATCACCCCGCCGGATATGGCGCTGCCGCTGCGGCTTGTAAGCCTGTTTGACGGGGTTTCCGAACTTTGCGAGCGCTTTTCGCCGGATGACATTGCAATGGAAGAGTTGTTCTTCTGCAAGAACGTCACCACCGCCATCGCGGTCGGTCAGGCGCGCGGAGCCGCCATGGTGGCCATGCGTAAATATACGAATAATCTCTACGAATATACACCCATGCAGATCAAGCTGGCCGTCACGGGCTACGGCAAAGCGGACAAAAAGCAGGTGCAGCAGATGGTCAAGATGCTGCTCGGCCTCGATGAAATTCCCCGCCCGGACGACGCGGCGGACGGCCTTGCCGCCGCCATCACCCACGCCCATTCCCTCAGGATGCGGCAGAACTACCGAATCTGACGGAGGAAAAGCTTATGTTTTCATATTTGGAAGGGCGCGTCACGGAACGTGATCTGGACTGCATGACAGTGGACGTCGGCGGCGTGGGCTTTCTGGTTTACGCATCTCCCCAGACCATCTCGCAGGCGGACAGCGACCGTTGCCGCATCTACACCCGCGTGGTTTTCAAGGAAAACGGGATGGACATCTTCGGCTTCCTGGCCAAGGAAGAGCGGGAGATGTTCGACCGCTTAACGGCGGTTTCGGGCGTCGGCCCCAAGACGGCGCTGGGCGTGCTGGGCGCGCTGCCGGTGCGGCAGCTGGCGCTGGCCGTCGTCACGGGCGATGTCAAGGCGATCAAGTCCGCCCCCGGCATCGGCCCCAAGACCGCACAGCGTTTGATACTGGAGCTCAAGGATAAAATCAGTACGGACGAACTGATCGGCGGCGGTTATGAAGCCCCCGCCAAGGGAGCCGCCCCCGTACTCCCCGCCGCCAGCAACGCCGAGCGCGACGCACTGGAAGCGTTGGAAGCGCTGGGCTATTCGCAAGGCGAGGCCGCCGGGGCTTTGGCGCGCGTCAAGGGGCAGGCCGACACGGCAGAAGAACTGATCCGTCTGTCGCTTCGGGCGATGAATCAGGCATAATGAAAGGAGCGCAGAGTTTATGAGTCAGGACAGAATGACCGGCGGGGGGTACAACCCCTTTGAGGACGAAATGGAAACCTCGCTGCGCCCCCGGTCGCTGACGGAATATTTCGGCCAGCAGCCCATCAAGGACTCGCTGTCCATCTATATGCAGGCGGCAAACCTGCGGCACGAGCCGCTGGACCATATGCTGCTCTACGGCCCGCCCGGTTTGGGAAAGACCACGCTGGCCGGCATTGTCGCGGCGGAAATGGGCGCGCAGCTGCGCGTCACCTCCGGCCCCGCTATCGAGCGGCCGGGCGACCTTGCATCGATTCTGACGGGGCTGAACACGGGCGACATCCTGTTTGTGGATGAAATCCACCGCCTGAGCCGCGCTGTGGAAGAGGTGCTCTACCCGGCGATGGAGGATTACGCGTTGGATATCATGATCGGCAAAGGCCCCTCCGCGCGCTCCATCCGCATGGATCTGCCGCACTTTACGCTCATTGGTGCGACCACCCGCGCAGGCATGCTCACCAACCCGCTGCGCGACCGCTTCGGCATTACGTTCCGCTTGGAGCTTTACAAGCCGGAAGAGCTTGCCGTAATCGTGGAGCGCTCGGCGCGCATCCTGAAGATCGAGATCGACCCGGAGGGCGCATTGGAAATCGCACGACGTTCCAGAGGCACGCCGCGCATCGCCAACCGTCTGCTCAAGCGCGTGCGCGACTATGCCGTTGTCCGTGCGGAGGGCCGCATCACGCTGGATGCCGCGCGTGAAGGGTTGGATATGCTCCATGTGGACAACCTGGGTCTTGACCACATCGACCGCATGATCCTGAACGCCATGATCGGCAAATTCAGCGGCGGTCCGGTGGGGCTGGATACATTGGCCGCTTCCACGGGCGAGGATTCCGGCACCATTGAAGATGTTTACGAGCCCTATCTTTTGCAGCTAGGCTTTTTGATGCGCACCCCCCGCGGGCGCGTGCTGACACCACTGGCCTATGAGCACATGGGCTGCCCGATGCCCGCCGCGTCGGCGCTTGCGCAGCAGCTGCGCTTTGAAACCGAAGAAGAAGAGGATGACCATCATTGAATAAGAGCGATTTTTACTATGACCTGCCCAAAGAACTGATCGCGCAGACCCCCGCGCCGGTTCGCGACCTTTCCCGCCTGCTGGTTTATCACCGGGACGACGGCGCGATCGAGCACAAGGTGTTCCGCGACGTCATCGACTATCTGAATCCCAACGACGTGCTTGTGGTCAACGAAACCCGCGTGCTGCCTGCGCGGCTGATCGGCCAGCGCGAGGATACCGGCGGCGCAATGGAGTTTCTGCTGCTCAAACGGCTGGATAAAGACCGCTGGGAAACGCTGGTCAAGCCCGGCAAGCGCGCCAAGACCGGCGTGACCTTTTCCTTTGGCGACGGACAGCTGCGCGCCGTGGTCGAGGGCAACTGCGAGGACGGCGGGCGCATCGTGCGCTTTCTCTACGACGGCGTGTTTGAAGAGCTGCTGGATGAATTGGGTCAGATGCCCCTGCCGCCCTACATCACCGAACGGCTGGAAGACAAAAACCGCTATCAGACGGTCTATGCTAAGGAAGAGGGTTCCGCCGCCGCGCCGACAGCCGGTCTGCACTTCACGCCGGAACTGATGGACCGCATCCGGCAAAAGGGTGTGGACATCGTGCCGGTGCTGCTGCACGTCGGTTTGGGCACCTTCCGCCCCGTAAAGGAAGAAAACGTTGAAGAGCACCATATGCACAGCGAATACTACATGGTGACGGAAGAGGCCGCCGCACGCATCAACAAGGCGCGCCAAAACGGCGGGCGCATTGTCTGCGTAGGCACGACCTCGGTGCGCACGCTGGAAACCGTCTCCACGCCGGACGGCATGGTGCATCCCGGCAGCGGCTGGACGCAGATCTTCATCATGCCCGGCTACACCTATAAGGCGGTCGATGCGCTCATCACCAACTTCCATCTGCCCGAATCTACGCTCCTGATGCTCGTTTCCGCCTTCATCGGCCGGGAGGAAGCGCTGCGGATGTACAACATCGCCGTGCAGGAGAAATACCGCTTCTTCTCCTTCGGCGACGCGACGCTGCTGCTGTAAACCCGGTCCTCTTTTCCCGCAAACAGAAGAGATTCCGATCCTGCTCCGAAGAGAACGTCCCGAAGATATTCCCGCCACAGATGCAATGATCCGCGACGCCTTTCGGAACCTGTATGTTCCAGGTGTGACGGAGTACCTTCCGGCATACCGAATGCGCAGCCTCCCGGATTTTGTTCCGGAGCCTGACTGCATCGCTGAAATTGGCCGGAAGATCATAGGAAGCATCCTCTACACAAAAGTCAAACCGATTGCGGAAGATGGTTCTGAGTGCGACTGTCTGTCCTTCAGCCCTATCGCCGTGCATCCCGATTTTCAGCGTCGCAGAATCGGTCGTGCTTTAATCGAGACGACGTTTGAAAAGGCTCATAAGATGGGGCATCAGCGCATCGTCATCTTTGGTCACCCTTCTAACGATGTAGGCAGAGCGTTCGTCTCCTGCAAAAAGATGAACGTGTGTCCGGCAAACGTCTGCTCTCCATCCAAACCTGCGTATACGCATTATCCTGTGCTCGGCAAACCACCTCAACACACAATTAAACCGATATAGAGTGAAATCAGCCTCCGTATGACGATAGCATACGGAGGCTGAACGGTGTTCAGGGCCCGCTCTGCCGATACGCGGCGAGTCCTTTTATTCTTCAATGCGGAAGAACCGCATTCCGTTTTCCCTGGTGATGCGAGCCAGCTCCTCCACAGGCATTCCCCGACGGTCAGCCAAAAACTGCGCCACCAATTTCACCTTGCACGGATCGTTGCGCTGACCGCGTAGCGGAGTCGGCGTCATATAGGGACTGTCCGTCTCGATCATCAGCCGATCCAGCGGGATTTTGTCGGAGACCTCCGCCAGCTTCACCGCATTCTTGAACGTCACCGATCCCGTAAACGAAATGTGGAAGCCCAACGCCATGTATTCCTGCGCGCTCTCCCAGCTGCCGGAATAGCAGTGCACCACGCCGCGCGGCAGCCGCCCCTTGCGGGCGCGCAGCAACTCCAGCGCGTCGCCGTGCGCCTCTCGGATGTGCAGGATCACAGGCAGATCCAGCTCCCTTGCCGTTTCGAGCTGCCGCAGAAAAACCTCCTTCTGAATATCCCGCGGCACATCGTCCCAATGGTAATCCAGCCCGATTTCCCCCCATGCCTTGACGCAGGGCAGCGCAGCCAGGCGCTTCATCTCCTCCATCGCCTCGTCGGTGCACTCTTCCGAATCGCTCGGATGGATGCCCACCGCCGCGTAAAGATAGCCGGGATGGGCCTGCGCCAGTTGCACCGCCATGCGATTCATGCGCATATTGGCCCCGACGGTCATGCAGGGAGAGATGCCCTCCTCCTTCATGCTCGCGATGACCGCTTCCCGATCCTCGTCGTACCGCGCATCGTCCAGATGCGCGTGCGTATCAAAAAACATTGCTTTGCCCCTTCTCTTAAAAAAGGCGTGCGCTCTTCGCACACGCCTTTTTGCCGTTTTTCAATTTAGCCGATCTCGGTGCCGTCCGCGATGTCGCCATCGACGGTCAGCAGGCGGAGCGTGCCCTTTTCATCGTCCGCAGCCGCCAGCAGCATGCCTTCCGACACGATACCCTTGAGCTTGGCGGGTTTCAGGTTCGCCACGAGCACCACGGTCTTGCCGATCATGTCCTCCGGCGAATAGTGCGTGGAAATGCCGCTGACCACGGTGCGGGTCTCGTCGCCGCACTTGACGGTGAGCTTGAGCAGCTTATTGGATTTCTTGACCGCCTCGGCCGCGACCACCTTGGCCACCTTGAGCTTGACCTTGGCGAAGGTATCGATGTCGATCAGTTCTTCGTCCGCCTTCTCCTCTGCCTTGGGTGCTTCGGGCTTCTTTTCTGCCTTCTGCTCCGGCTGAGCGGCGGAAGCTTCGTCCTTCTTAGGGTTCAGCGCGGCCAGCGCCTCCATCTCCTTGGGGATGTCAATGCGCGGGAAGAGCGCCGCCCCCTTGTGCACGACCGTGCCTGCGGTCAGGCCGCCGAACTTCGCCACGGAATCCCAACCGGTCTGCGCGGGATCGGTCACGCCCAGCTGCTCAAAGATGCGGGCAGGCGTGCGCGGCATGAACGGCGTGATGAGCACCGCCACCTCGCGGCAGCACTCCGCCAGCACATACAGCACGGTGTTCAGGCGCTCCTTGCCCTCTTCGCTGCGGCCGAGCACCCAAGGCTGCGTCAGGTCGATGTAGCGGTTGCACTCGCCCACCAGCTTCCAGATCTCGGTCAGCGCGGTGGAGAACTGCATGCGGGTGATGAGGTCGTCCACCTTTGCAGGAAGGGCTTCGGCCAGGGCAATGAGGTTGTTATCCACCTCTTCGGTCTGCCCCATGGCGGGCACTGCGCCGCCGTAATACTTTTCGATCATCGCAACCGTTCTGGACAACAGATTGCCAAGGTCGTTGGCCAGGTCGGAATTGATGCGGTTGAGCAGCGCTTCATTGGTGAAGTTGCCGTCCGCGCCGAAGGGCATCTCGCGCAGCAGGAAATAACGGATCGCGTCGGATCCGTAGCGGTCGCACAGCACAACAGGGTCCACCACGTTGCCGATGGACTTGGACATCTTTTGCCCGTCCATGACGAGCCAGCCATGGCCGAAGACCTGCTTGGGCAGCGGCAGATCCAGCGCCATCAGGATGATGGGCCAGATGATGGTGTGAAAGCGGACGATCTCCTTGCCCACGATGTGGACGTCCGCCGGCCAATACTTTCTGAACTTGCTGTCGTCCTCGGAAAGATAGCCCAGAGCGGTGATGTAGTTGGAAAGCGCGTCCACCCAGACGTAAATGACGTGCTTGGGATCAAACGTAACCGGGATGCCCCACTTGAAGGAGGTTCTGGACACGCAGAGATCCTCCAGGCCGGGCAGCAGGAAGTTGTTGATCATCTCGTTGGCACGGCTCTCGGGCTGAATGAACTCGGGGTGCGTCTTGATGTATTCGATCAGGCGGGGCGCATACTTGGAAAGGCGCAGGAAATAGCTTTCCTCATGAGCCTTTTCCACCGCGCGGCCGCAGTCGGGGCACTTGCCGTCCACCAGCTGATGCTCCGTCCAGAAGCTCTCACAGGGGGTGCAGTACCAGCCTTCGTATTCACCCTTGTAGATATCGCCTTGCTGATAGAGCTTTTCAAAGATTTTCTGCACAATCTTCGTGTGGCGCGGCTCGGTCGTGCGGATGAAATCATCGTAGGAAATATCCATGATTCTCCACAGTTCCTTGGTGTCCTCGCAGATCTTATCGACGTATTCCTGCGGAGAAACGCCCTTGGCCTCGGCCTTGCGCTCGATCTTCTGGCCGTGCTCATCCAGGCCGGTCAGGAACCAGGTGTCATATCCCTGCAGGCGCTTGAAGCGCGCCAGCGTATCGGTCGCTGTCGTGCAGTAAGCATGGCCGATGTGCAGATTGTCGCTGGGATAGTAGATGGGCGTGGTGACATAGAACTTGCCGCGCTTGCCCGCACAGTTTTCACACATGATTGATTTTCCTCCTTAAACGGTTGCGCCGGCTGCCCCGCCGGCTCTCCGGCAAAAAAATAAGCCCTTCCTCCCCTTGGTGCAGGGACGAAGAACTTTCGCGGTACCACCCTGTTGCGCCCCGCGCTCACGCGCGAAGCCTTTGCGGCCTGCCAACACAGGCCGGACGGATAACGGAACGTCCAACCGTCGCAGACTGGGCAGCATCCGCCTCGCCTGCGCAGCTCCGAGCCCATCTTCGCGCACCCGCCCGCCGCCGGCTTTCACCTTTCCCGGCTCTCTTTTCGGCGTCCGCAGCGCGTTACTCTGCTCTTCTCTGCCTTATCATGCTCATTATAATGCCCGAAAAAGCCCTTGTCAAGCGTAGGCGTTGCGGATTACGCCATCCAGGTAGCAAGGAACGACGTCCATGATGTCCTCCTGAAGGCAAAAATCTATATCCTTCTCCATCCCCAGCGCTTTTAGACGCTGGACGTGCGCACAGCCCGCCAGCGGCGCGCGGAGATCGTCCTTATAAGAGTCGTAAAGCGTCAGCGCGGTTCTGGCCAGATCGTCCAGATACTGCTTGCCGTCGATTTCGAGAATGCGCGAGATGATCGCTCCAGCGCACAGGATATCGTCCAGCGAAAACTTGCCGTAAGTGCCGGCACAGATGATGGCGATATTCTCCCCGCAGGAACGCGCGGCCTGCGCTACTGCCGAAGCGTTGAGAAGCGAACCGATCAGCAGCTGCTTTGCATCCCGCGCCCGCAGGATCGCACGGGTGCCGTTGGTCGTGGTCATCACCATCACGCGGCCCGAAACCATATCCGCCGTGTATTCCAGCGGTGAATTGGACAGATGGAATTCCGGAATGGGCTTGGCCTCGCGCTCGCCGCAGAGCAGCACGCGCTGGTTGCCGAGCTGGCGCGCCATATCGACCGCCTCCTCCACTTCGGAAACGGGTATGATGGAGCGCACGCCGTTCTGCACCGCCGTGGTCATCACGCTGGTTGCACGCAGCACGTCCACCACGATCACCACACAGTTTCTCAGGTCCTTCTCCACCGATCCTGCCGTTGCATAGAGTTCAATCGCCATGTCCAATCCCCTTTCTGGTCTACCCAGATTATACCACAAAAACCGCATCTGGCAAGAGAATCGGCAAATTTTGCAGGTTTCGTGCCCTTTTTCTCTTCAAAAAAGCTTCCAAACCCTCTGTTTTTAGGGACACCGCCGCACAGCGCCTCTTTTTCTTCAGCGGATGCACAGCGCCGATACGATCATTCCTACCGCCATGGAAACCAGTGCGCAGGGCAACAGCCAACGTGGTGCGCGCCGTTTTGCCGCTCCCAGATAGAGCGCCAGCACATACAAAACGGTTTCCGACGAGCTCATCATTGCGGCAGCCATGCGGGAGGCGCGGCTGTCCGCGCCGGTTCGCGCCATCAGCTGGGAAAGTTCTGCCAGCGCCGCCGCACCTGACACCGGCCGCACAGCCAAAAAGGGCAGCAGCTCCGTCGGAATCCCCAGCGCAGACAGCAGCGGCCCCGCCGCCCTCGCCAGTTCCTCCAGCGCGCCGCTGCCGCGCAGGCACGCGGTCATCCACAGCGCGGCGCAAAGCGCGGGCAGTATGCTTTTCGCCGTTTCCATTCCTTGCTGCGCTCCGCGCAGAAACGCGCCGTAGACATCCGTCCGGCACAGCACACCCGCCAGCACGATCAGCAACGCCGCACCCACCGCAATCATTGCCTTTCCTCCCGGCAGAACGTTTTCCCCAACAGCACCGCGCACAGAAACGACGCTGCCGATCCCGCCAGCGCCGGCAACAGAATATCGTCCGGCCGCACCGCGCCCGCAGCGGCTCTGAGCGACAACACCGTGGTCGGCACCAGCTGCAAGGACGAAGCGTTGAGCAGCATAAACCGGCACAGCCCCGGCGAAGCATTTTTTCCCGGCGCAAGCTCTGCCATGCGCCGCACGGCAGCAAGTCCCGCAGGCGTAGCAGCGTTGCCCAGCCCCAGCAGATTGGCCGTCAAGTTCAGTCCCGCCGACTGACACACGAGTTCGTCCTCCGCTTCCCTCCCGATCAGCAGCCGCATCGCGCCGGATAGCCGGTGCGCCAGCTTTTCTGCCAGTCCTGCCTCCTCAATCACGCGCAGCAGGCCGCACCAGATCATATAGGCCCCGCAAAGCGTCAGCCCCAGCTCCACCGCCGCGTCGCCCGCCGCCATCATCTCTGCTCCGAGCGCCTCCGCGCGCCCCGTCAGCAGCGCCAGCACGCCGCAGAACAGCGTCGCCGCGATAAATAATTCCTTCATGCGCAGCCCTCCCTCTCCCCAAACCTACGCCCGCCGCACACAAAAAAGACGCCCGAAATCAGGCGTCTTTTCGATGATTTCAATAGAAATCAAATTTGTGCGGATTCCAGCACGGTGGAGATGGTCTGCAAAGCGTGCTCCAGCTCGAAGAACTCCTTCTCAGGGATGGTTCCCGTCCAGCGCATCACCTGGCGGACGATGGTTTCGCGAATGGAGGTGAGCTTTTCCTCCCCCGCGGGCAGCAGCACCACGTTGACGACGCGGCGGTCGTTTTCGTCGCGGCGGCGCTCGACAAAGCCTTCGTCAATCAGCCGGTCGATCAAAGGCGTGATGTTGGGCTTGGCGATGCCCAGCCGTTTGCTGATTTCGGAAACGGAGAGCGCTCCGTTCTCCCCCAGCATGGCGAGCATCTGAACCTGAGACATGGGCATGTTGTGCTCTGCCTGCACAACATCCATGCGCAGCAGTTTTTTCCGCAGCAACGGCAGCACCTCAAAGGTCGTGTTGGCCACGGTTTCGACCGTATCTTTGTTGACAGACTTTTTACGCGGCATGGTCAGTCCCCCTTGCGTATTCTAGGCGCGGGGAGCGATTTGTTTCCCCCGTTTCGTGCCCGGTCGTCCTGCTTCTGATCCTCGGTAACAGCCCTTGTTCCTACATCCATATCTTTATGAAATTCATTGTATTCCATTCTGCGGAATTTTTCAACCCATAATTAACATTTTCTTCAAAAAAATTTTCCAACTTCTTTTTATTTTCGTTTCATTGATTTTACCTATGTATCCCTATTTCTCAAATCAATAGCTAAAAAGCGGTGCGGAACAAGGCGTTCCTTCGTTCCGCACCGCTTAACCTATTCTTTTTATTGTGCACACGCTCAGGCCGCGTCCTCACGCTCGGTCGTCACGGCGATATCCTCTCCGTCGGTATAGACGGAAATCACGCCGCAAAGATCCGTACGCAGATAGGGAATGCCCAATTCCTCCAAACGAGCGACGACCTTGGCATTGGGCTCGCCCGCCTTTTCGGTCTTATCGCAGGTGATCAGCGCCAACGTCGGATGCACCGCATTGAGGAAGGTTTTCTTGGACGAGGTGTTGCTGCCGTGATGCCCCATCTTGAGCACGTCGGCGGAAAGATCGGCGTTGTTTTCCAGCAGATAGGATTCCACCGGCGTTTCCGCATCGCCCGTCAGCAGGTATTTCACCCGACCATACTGCACCATCATCACCACGGACCAATCGTTGATGTTCTCCCAATCGTCGCTCTCATCGGGCGAAAGAATCGTGATCGTCGCGCCGCCCAGCGCATAGGTATCGCCGCGCTTGGCGTCCACGGTTTCAACCTCGCGCTCGGAAAGCGCGGTCAGCAGGTTCTCATAGCTCCTGGTCGTGTGCTCGCGCGGGGAGAGAATCGCCGTGCCGACGGGATAGTTGTAAATCACCGCGTCCAGCGACCCGATGTGATCCTCGTGCGGATGGGTCGCCACAAGGTATTTGAACCACGAAATGCCCATGTTTTTGAGCTGCGCCAGGATATATTCCTCGTCGCCCTCATTGCCGCCGTCGATGATCATGCTCTCACCGTCGCATTGCAGCACGAGGCAATCCGCTTTGCCGACCTCCAGCACGCTGAGCGTCATGCCCTGCTCATCAGGATCCGTGGGCTGCACGGCGACGACGGTAGGGGAAGGCGTGGGCGTCTGCGCCCCGGTTGCCGCAGGCTCTTCCGCATCGCCGTTCAGGATGCGGAAAAATACAATCACCACCGCGATGATGGTCAGCGCCACAGACACCCAGTTGTTCTGTTTCCCTCTGCGGTTAGCCACGGAGCATCTCCTCCAGCAGACGCACCGCGCCCTCCATGTCGTTTAAGTCCACCGTCTCGCAGGGCGCATGAACATAACGGCAGGGAATGGACAGCGTGCCGGAGGGCACGCCCGCGCGGGTGGTGTGAATCGCGCCGACGTCGGTCGCGCCGCCGGTGAGCACTTCGCGCTGCACCTGCACACCTGCCTTGACTGCGGCCTCTTCCATCTCCTGTACCACGGCAGGATGCGCAATAACACCGCGGTCCATGATCTTGACCGCCGGTCCCTTGCCCAGATGCGACACAACATAGCAGTTGCTCTCATTGCTGCGCGGATAATCGCCCGCAATCGTCACGTCGAGCGCAATCGCCATATCGGGCGCAACGGCGTAGCCCGCCACCAGTGCGCCGCGCAGGCCGACTTCCTCCTGCGTGGTGAACACGGCGATGATCTCGTCCTTGCTGTTCTTCAGGCGTTTCAGGGTTTCAATCAGCACCGCGCAGCCGGAGCGGTCGTCCAGATAGGGCGCGGCAATCTTATCGCCCATGTCGGACACCGCGCCGCGCACGACCGCCCAATCGCCCACCTGCGCCTTCTTTTCCGCCTCTTCCTTGGAGGATGCGCCGATATCGATAAACAGTGCGTCGTTCGAGCTGCCCGCCTCGGTAAAGAGCACGCCCTGCGCGCCGGACTTCATCACCACATGGCTGGCAGTGGTCACTTTGGGATTTACACCGCCGATATTGGTCACGCGCAAAAAGCCGCGCTCCTCAATGGCGGTGACGATAAAGCCGATTTCATCCATGTGCGCCGTGAGCATCACGCGGCGCGCGCCCTCGGCGGCGTGCTTGATGCAGATCAGGTTGCCCATCACGTCGCGATCGATCTGATCGACATAGGGACGAACGGTTTCTTCGATATAGTCCGCGCAGGCGCCCTCGCTGCCCGAGGGGCCGGGAATGCTCAGCAGCGTAAGCAACGTATCCTTCAGCATCCGAATTTTCCTCCTTCATCCAGAAAAGCCTTGACCAGGCGGTAAAGATTTTCCACATCCTCCGTCGCGCAGACTGAGGACGGGCTGTGAATATAACGGCAGGGCACCGACAGCGTCACCGTCGCGCACCCGCAGGCGGCGCGCTGGATGCTGCCCGCATCGTTGCCGCCCGCCACGCCGCGCTTGAGCTGCCAGGGGATGTTCTTCTCCTTCGCCAGCGCGCGCATCCTGTCAAACAGCGCAGGGTTGACGATCTGGGATTTATCCATAAAGCTGATGGACGGCCCCTTGTGCAGCGAGCAGATCTCCTCGTGCGCCCTTGCGCCGGTGGTATCGTTGGCGGTAGTGCCCTCCAGCGCCAGCGCGCAGTCCGGCTGCACGCGGAAGGCCGCCGCCTTTGCGCCGCGCAGACCGATTTCCTCCTGAACGGTAAAGCAGAACGCCACGTTGCAGGGATATTCGTGCTTCATCAGCTCCAGCATCACCGCACAGCCGACGCGATCGTCCAGCGCGCGGCTCTTGACCAGCCCTTCGCCAAACTCTACAAAATCAGAATCAAACGTGATGTAGTCGCCCACCTTGACCTTGGTCAGAGCGTCTTTTTTGTCCTTTGCGCCGATGTCGATCAACAGCTGGCTGTGCTTCAAGGCCTGGCTGCGCTCGCCCGCCTCCTGCAGATGCACCGCCTTGTAGCCGATCACGCCCGGCACAGCGTTTTTGCCGATACGCACGCGCTTGGAGACGCAAACCGCCGCGTCCACGCCGCCCACCGGCAGATAGCGGATCATGCCGTCATCGCGGATATACTGCACGAGGAAGCCTACTTCGTCCATGTGTGCATCGATCATTACGATGGGTGCGCCTTCGGTTTTGCTGTGCTTCCACGCAATGACGCTGCCCATGTTGTCCACCTTGATCTCGTCGCACCAGGGCGCGGCCTGATCGACGATAAAACTGCGCACTTCCCCTTCGTCGCCGGAAACGCCGCGCAGCGCGGTCAGCTCTTTCAGAAGCATAGCCATTCCTCCCATTTTTCATCGATGCGCGTCAGGAAGCCGGTCAGCAGCCGGCCGGCCTCTTCGCAGGCGGTCAGGCTGATGGTCTCGACCATCGTGTGCATATAGGTCAGTGGCAGCGACAGCAGCGCCGTGGGCACGCCCATGCGGGTTTCAAACACGTTGTCCGCATCGGTATAGGTCGTCCCCGCAGAGGGGTCGAGCTGAATATCGACATGCAGCGCGTCTGCCGTATCACGCATCCGCCGGAACATCGCGGGGTGAATGGTGGGGCCGAGTCCCAGGCCGACCTTGTCGATGGGCATGGTGTCCCACGGGTCCGCGCCGGGCTGATCGGCATGGCAAACGTCAAAGGCCACGGCCAGATCGGGATCGACGTCCCAGGCAGCGATCTTCGCCCCGCGAGATCCGACCTCTTCCTGCGTGGTTGCGCAGAACACCACGCGGCAGTTGAGCTTCACGCGGGAGAGTGCCTCCATCGCCACGAGCATCGATGTCACACAGGCGCGGTCGTCAAAGGTCTTGTAGGCCGCGCGGTTGTTCATCAGCTGCGTCATTGGCACGCGAAAGGCAATGGGGTCGCCCACGCGCACGAGCTGCTCCACCTTTTCCTTCGGCAGCCCCACGTCCACCGCCAAATCGGAAAGCCCCGCTGCCTTGAGCGGGCCGTTGTTCAAATGCGGGGGCTTTGCGCCGATCACGCCGTAGAGCTTTTCCCGCCCGAACACCGTCACCTCGCTCCCCGGCAAAATGCGCGGGTCGATGCCGCCCATCTGCCAGATGCGCAGAAAGCCGTTGTCTTCAATGCCGGTGACGATCATGCCCACCTCGTCCATGTGGGCGCAGACCAGCACCGTCGGGCCGTGGTCGCCCATCACAGCGCGCACATTTCCCAATTTATCGATGCAAACGTCGCCGGAATATTTAGAAAACTCCTCCGCGACGCGGCAGGCAACCGCGCTCTCCATGCCCGAGTGACCGGGCATCGCGCAGATTTCCTGCAAAAATGCCGCAATATCCATCCGGAAACCTCCTTCTGATCCGAGATTTTCCTCAGTATATCACAGATTGAATTTTTTCACAAAGGATTGTATAATATGAAAAAGAGCATGGCATACCATGCTGTGAAACGGAGGAATGACCCAAATGAAGCTTTCTGTTTTTGCGGTTCTGCTTGCGGACAGAAGCCTGGACGACGCCTGCAAATATCTGAAGGATTCCGGCGTTCAGGCCATTGAAATCGGTGCGGGCGGCTTCCCCGGCAAGGCGCACTGCAACCCTGCCGAGCTGCTCAAGGATGACAAGAAGATCGAAGAATTCCGCAACACCATCGAAAAGCATGGTCTGGAAATCGCCGCTCTTTCCACCCACGGCAACGCGGTGCACCCCGATCCCGCCGTGGCGAAGGTTTTCCATGACGACTATGTCAACACCGTTCTGCTGGCGGAAAAGCTGGGCGTAACCCGCGTGATCACTTTCTCCGGCTGCCCCGGCGGCTGCCCGGAGGACAAGACCCCCAACTGGGTTACCTGCCCCTGGCCGGACGATTTTTCCAACATTGTGGAGTACCAGTGGAACGAAGTACTCGTGCCCTACTGGAAGAAGATGACCGCCTGGTCCGCCGAGCACGGCATCCAGAAGATCGCCTATGAAATGCACCCCGGCTTCTGCGTCTATAATCCCGAAACGCTGATGAAGCTGCGCAACCAGGTCGGCTCCGATCTGATCGGTGCAAACTTCGATCCCTCTCACCTGTTCTGGCAGGGCATTGATCCCGTCTATGCCATCCGCTACCTGGGCAAGGCGATTTACTTCTTCCATGCCAAGGATACCAAGATCGACGAGATCAACACCAAGACCCACGGCGTGCTCGACACCAAGCACTATGGTGATGAAATCCATCGCTCCTGGATCTTCCGCTCCGTCGGCTACGGCCACGATTACCAGGTCTGGAAGGACATGATGAGTGCGCTGCGCATGGTCGGCTACGACGATGCGATCTCCATCGAGCATGAGGACAGCCTGATGACCCCCAACGAGGGTCTGCAGAAGGCCATCGCGTTCCTGAAGGACGTCATGATGTTCGAGGACAAGGGCGCCATGTGGTGGGCATAAGGTAAACCCTATGCACCTTCCCCGCCGCCGGTTCACTTTCCCGCGTGAAACAGGCTTTTTGCGTGAAAAGGGCTTGCAAAGCGCGCCGAAATGTGATATATTTCTAGTGCTGTGACGAAACCCGGTTCCGTTGCATGAAGCGTTTGGGAGGTTATTTCAAGATGAATGTGATTCGCATCATTCTCAGCGTCATCCTGGCTATTGATTGCCTGGGTCTGATTGTGCTGGTGCTCATGCAGCAGAGCAAGGCGACCGGTCTTTCCGGTTCCATCGCCGGCGGTGCGGAAACCTTCTTCGGCAAGAAGAAGGCCGCCAGCTACGAAGGCAAGCTGGAACTGCTGACCAAAATTACCGGTGCGGTGTTCATGGTGCTGTGCCTGGTGCTGCTCATCCTGCAGCGCTTTGCCGGCTAAAAACGACCAAGACGCATTACAGAGCGGTGGATTTTCTCCTCCGCTCTGTTTTCTTTTTGGAAAAATGGTTTTTCCGCCCGCAGCTGTGCTATACTTAGGGCAGAATAAACGGGAGAGTAGACAGAAAAGATGGATGCACAGAAAATTATGGAATGGAAGGATCAGGCGGAAGCGCTGCTGGCCGAACGCGGCCCGCGCACTTCGGAGCAAATGGCGGAACTGACCCATGTCCGCCCGGCCGAGGCCTATCAGCTGCTGGAAGCCATGGCGGAAGAAGGCCGCCTGTTTAAGACCCGCAAGGAGCGCTACGCTCTGCCCGAAACGCTGGGACTGCTGCGCGGACGGCTTCAGGGAAATGCGCGCGGCTTTGGCTTTTTGATTCCCGAAAAAGAGGATGTACAGGATGTATTCATTCCCGCGGACGCGATGAACGGCGCGCTGCACGGCGATACGCTTTTTGTGCGCATCGTCAATGCCGAACGCCGTGAGGGCGAAGTCGTCCGCGTGCTGACCCACGCCAATGATGTGATCGTGGGCACGTTTGAAACCGACGGTCCGGCGGCCTATGTGGTGCCGGACGAGCGCCGCATCGCCTCCGACGTTTATGTTTCCCGTGACGACCGCAGCGGCGCGAAGAACGACGATAAGGTCGTCGTGCGCGTGACGCAGTGGGGTAAGGGAGGCAGAGGCCCGCGCGGCCGCGTGATCGAAGTGCTGGGCAACAAGGACGACATCGGCACCGACGTCAAGTCCCTGATCCGTCAGCACAAGCTGGACGAGGAATTCCCGCAGAACGTGCTGGCCGCAGCCGCCGCGCTGCCGCAGGAAGTCGATCCCAAGGATATTCCCGGCCGCGTCGATCTGCGCGGAACCCTCACCTTCACCATCGATGGTGCAACCGCCAAGGACTTCGACGATGCGGTTTCGCTGGAAAAGACCGAGTCCGGCTGGACGCTCGGCGTTCACATCGCAGATGTGAGCCATTATGTCACGCCCGGCTCCGCGCTGGACCGCGAGGCCTATAAGCGCGGCACATCGGTCTATCTGCTCGACCGTGTGCTGCCGATGCTGCCCGAAGCGCTGTCCAACGGGCTCTGTTCGCTGAACCCGGACGTGGATCGTCTGACGATGAGCTGCATGATGGAGCTGAACGACGATGTACAGGTGCTGTCCTACAAGGTGTTCCCGTCGGTGATTCATTCCCACGCGCGGCTGGTCTACGATGATGTATCGCGCCTGCTGACCGAGGGTGACGAAGCCGGCTTTACGCCGGAACTGGCGCAGACGCTGCGCAGCATGAACGATGTGGCGAAGAAGATGCGTGCGGCGCGTTTTGAGCGCGGCGCGCTGGATCTGGATATTGACGAGGCGGTCATCACGCTGGACGAGCGCGGCATACCGACCTCCATCGAGCGCGAAGAACACGGCCCCGCCAACGAACTGATCGAGGAATTCATGCTCAAAGCCAATGAGTGCGTGGCGCGCTTTGCCAAAGAGAAAAAGCTGCCCATTCTCTACCGCGTGCACGAGGATCCCGATCCCGAAAAGCTGCACACGTTTGCAACGTTCTTGACGAACCTCGGCTACCCCATCAAGGGACTCAAGGGTGATAAAGTCTCCCCCAAGGCCTTGCAGGCGGTGCTGGATGCTTCCCGCGGCACGCCGGAGCAGGACATCATCTCCCGCCTGATGCTGCGTTCGCTGCAAAAGGCGCGCTATGCTCCCCAGCCGCTGGGGCACTTCGGCCTGGCCGCGCCGGACTACTGCCACTTCACCTCCCCCATCCGCCGCTATCCCGACCTTACGGTGCATCGCGCGCTGCACACCTTCTTTGAAGGCGGCGATCTGGCAAGGCTGGCTTCCCGCACACAGGAATGTGCCGTGCACTGCTCCGAAAAGGAGCGTCAGGCGATGGAGGCCGAGCGCGACGTGGACGACCTGAAGAAGGCGCAGTTCATGCAGGGACACATCGGTGAAAAGAGCGCGGGCGTAATTTCCTCGGTGACAGGCTTCGGCCTGTTCGTCGAACTGCCCAACACGGTCGAAGGTCTGATCCACGTCTCTACCATGGACGACGATCACTATACCTTTGTTGAAAACAGCTATCTGCTGCTGGGTGAGCGCACCCACAAGCAATACCGCCTGGGCGACCCGATCAAAATCGTCGTGACTTCAGCCGACGTTTCCACGCGCCGCGTTGATTTCGCAGTTGACGAGGACCGCCCCGCGGGGTATACTGAGGAAAAACATTTTTCAGGGGGTAAACGCAAATGAAAATGCTCGGCATCGACCACATCGGCATCTGCGCCAGAGATCCTAAAGTCCTGGCGGACTGGTACATCAACAACTTCGGCTTCACCCTTCACTCCGTGGGCAACGCGGGCAATTACTTCGTGGAATCGCCCGACAAGATCCTGCTGGAGATCATGGTCCCGATGAAGGATCATGATATTGACGCGAAAGAGCCTGCTATCGGCTGGAAGCACATCGCGCTGGTGCCCGAGGACTTTGACGAAGCCGTCAAGGAAACCGCCGCGCTGGGCGTGAAGGTCATTTCCGGCCCGAACTACCGCGATGACGGCTACTGCACCTATTTCTTCCTCGATCCCGATGGAAACATCGTCCACTTTGCCAAGTGGAAGGACGACCGCGGAATGTTCAAGAAGTAATTTTTATAGGCAAAAACGGCTGCAATCCCAGAGGGATACAGCCGTTTTTATTTTTCGTTTTCCCCACGAGCGTCATCTCATCTGTTCTTTTACGATGCTTCTTAGCTCTTCGTAAAAATCTGCGGCCTCTATCCAGCCAACAACGGGTGCGGGTCTGTCCGGATCGGCCTCGAGGTCGGCAATTGCGTCACGAATTGCCGATATTTCAAGATTCGCAGGAATCACGACTTCATAGTCTGTAAGACGCTGAAGAAGTGCGGTTTCATCCAACTCCGACAGCTTCTGCGGCGTCGTATTGCCGGAACAGGCGGAAAAAGCACAGATAAAGCCAGCCAAGGCAAACAGGATAGCGATACCGCGCATTCTTTTTGCAAATGACATAGCGTACACCTCCGAGAAGTTTACTAAAAAGCGCACAAGCCGACTGATATCCATCCGGCTCATGCGCCAGCAGAAATGATTTTAATACAACCTTTCCACAATGGGGAACCGCACCATTTCCGCCGACACGCGAAACCAAACAGGTCGCCATAGGAGCAATACATGGCGTTACCTCCCCTCCATAGCTTGTCAGATCTGTATTCTTTCCATATTCACTATACCATATATTCAACACCCCTTTCAATGGGCAGGCAGCGCTCTTCTTGTGAGCAGGAATGAATTTCTTCGTCTTCAAATGGATGTTCGCAGGGACGCTTGCAGGATTCCTCGAGGATGCCGCCGGCAAAAAGCGGCTCCGCACAGACTGTTTTGATCGTAAGCTGGCAGGGAATCGATTCACCTCTGTCGAAAGACCCCGCATATTTCACTTTTTTTCGGAAAAACCCTTTGTGTATTTTTTTAGATGGTTGGTGCGGAAATTTTCCAAGCGATGGAAAGCACCTGATCCCCCCTGTTCTTGCTTGCCCGAACGCGCTAAACGCTTCGGCAACCTGCTCCTGCAAAAGAATGAATCACTTTCGAGACCCATGCTCTATCTTTCTCCTTTTCTCTGCTGAAGTGCCAGCTCGACGAATATACAAAATTGCCGTATAAACAAGGTTTTTTGTTTATACGGCAATCACTCTCTAAAACACAAAGTTGAATGGGAGTCTTTTCCTCCGATCCCTTATGCTTTGCTCAGCTTGCGGTAGCGCTCGATGATCTCCATGCACATGCGGCTGTTGTGGTAAGGGCAGGTGTAGTCGTTGACCTTATCGGTAGAAAGCACCGTCTTGCCATCCAGCGACAAACGTGCGAACCATCCGCCGTTTTCATGATCGACAAAGTGCTCGCGAGCAAACTCAAAGCACTTGAGCGACGCGTCGAGATACTTCTCCTCGCCGGTAACTTCCCATGCATTGAGGAAACCGACGACGGCTTCGTTCTGCTCCCACCAGGAAAGGAAGGGAGACGAATGACCGGTAACCGGATCGTACTCAGAGAGCATCGCGCCATCCTCCTTGCGGAATCCCTGCTCATAGCAAGCGCGCGCCATGTTCATGCAGGTGTCCTTCGTATAGCGCATCGCTTCGGGCTCGCCCAGCACCTCGGCGGTCTCCATCATCAGCCAGGTGCCCTCAATATCGTGGCCGAAGGAGATTTCCTGCGTAGTGGGCTTCCAGTCGCGGGCCTGGAAGTAAAAGTAGTGATGAATGTCATGATCGACGATCTTGTTGAGCATCACATAAAGATGCTCGCGGACCTTGTTCTGCATGAAATCGCTCTTATCGGTACGCAGCAGGCAGGTGTACGCTTCGATCAGATGCAGATGGTTGTTCATGGTCTTTTCGTCCGTGGGCAGGCGGTTGACGCCGCGCGTCCAGGGATCGTGCGTCCAGTCCGGCTTGCAGGACTCGAAATATCCCTTGTAAACCGGGTCGTAGACGTGCTTTTCGAGGGACGCGACGAGCTTCCGGGCATATTCCAGCGCTTCGTTGCAGCCCATGGCCCGAGCATATTCAGACAGGCCGTAGATGGCAAACGCTTCGCCGTAGATATAGCGCTGCTTGCTCACCGGGTCGCCGAACTCGTCCACACGGTTGTTGGCGGCGTTGTATTCGTCATCCCAGAAATACTTGATGAAGTAGTTGTAGGCGCGATCCGCCATCTTCTTGTATTCGGGATTGCCCATCACGCGATAAGCCGCCGAGAAGGTCCAGACCAGACGCGCGTTGAGGGTGATGAAGCGGGTCGCGTGCGGCACGGGCGCGTTGTCGTTGGTCACTGCGCCGTAGAATCCGCCGTGTTCCTCGTCCACATCGTGCTCGATCCACCAGGGCAGGATGTTGTTGGTCAACTCGTCAACCGCCAGGTCATAGAGCTTCTGGAGTTTTTCGTTCATGATCTTTCATCCTCCTTATGATTTTTAGGAGTTTCTCTTCGCAAAATCAATGAGGAAACGCTTCTTTTTCGCCGGTCAGCACCTCAAAGGGCTGGCGCGTGCGCACCGCGCGGATGAAGTCCTCCATGGTATCAAACGGCGTGGCGAACGCCATCCCGCCGCCGCGCAGCGCCTTTGCATCGTGATCGTCCGAGCCGGAGGTCATTGCAAGGCCGTATTTCCGCGCATATTCCAGTGCCTGAAGGTTCCAGGCGTTGTCGGCGTTGCCGCTGTTGTAAATCTCCACCGCATCCTCAAATTCCGGGAAAATGCGCGGCTCTCCGTGGAGATAGCTCGCCTGACGGAACGGATGCGCGTGGCTGACATAAGCGCCCGCCGACCGCACGTTCGTCAAATACGTCGGAATATCCCATTCCTCCATCTCCGGGTGCGCCTTGAGCCACTCCCGGCCAATGCCGTAGGTCAGGTATTCCGTGCCCTGCCAAGCCCATTCCAAACCAAAGAACACCTTCAGCCCGATCTCCTCTCCCACGCGCCGGGCCTCGTCATAGCCTGCGCAGTAAAGATCGATTCTCCGCTCCCACGGCAAATCGCGCGGCACAGTGGTGTTTCCCCCGAAGAAGTGATCGGTGATGATGATCGCATCGTATCCCGCCGCCTTGTGGGCACGCGCCATCTCTTCTCCGGTGGAGACTGCACAGGCGCTCCCCTGTGAAGTGTGCATATGCGTTTCAATTTTGTAGAGCTTTTCCATCGTGCTCTCCTTTGAATTACTTTTTTACTTTTATGATAGCTCTTTCATCTCCGAATTGCAACCACGCCCCCCTTCTTTTCCACAATACGGGACAATTTTTCAAAAGACGATACAAAGAACTTTTATCCATTGAATTTTTACAAAAGTAATTGTAAAAATCAAATGGAGGTGTTATGATGAGAGCAACGCATATGCGGGAAAATAGACAGCCTGCATTTTGAAAAAGCGCTGAAGGGAGAACACTCAAATGAAGTTCAACTGCAAAGAAGACATCATCCAGATCACGCCTCTTTGGAAGGGCGAGCGTATGGAAGACGGCCGTCCCAAGGTTTCCTCCGACGTGCTGCGTCGTCTGCGCAAGATCACCCTGGAGGAGGCTTGGGGTCCCCTCTGGCAGAAGGGTTATAAGTATCAGTTCGAGGGCGAGTTCCGCACGACTCACCCCGGCGCCACCCTGGTTGGCCGCGCTGTGACCGGCGTGTACGTTCCCATGCGTCCCGACCTGAACGACTATCTGCTCAAGTACGGCCACGAGGAAGAGGGCCGCAAGGGTTACTTCAACCAGTGGGTCATCGACTCTCTGGTCGAGGACGACGTCGTTGTCGTGGATATGTTCGATAAGATCTTCCAGGGCACCTATGTCGGCGGCAACCTGTCCACCGCCATCAAGACCCGCACCAAGCGCGGCGGCGCTGTCATCTGGGGCGGCATCCGTGACATGGAACAGATCGTTAAGATCGACGGCATCAATGTCTACTACCGTGGCATCGATCCCACCGGTATCGGCGACGTGACCATGACCGGCTTCAACGTTCCCTGCCGCATCGGCAAGGCGACCTGCCTGCCCGGCGACGTCGTTCTGGGCACCATCTCCGGCGTCATCTTCATCCCCTCCCATCTGGCGGAAGAGGTTGTCATCGGCGCGGAGAAGTCCCATGTCCGCGATATCTTCGGCTTCCAGCGTCTGCACGACAAGGTGTACACCACCGCTCAGGTCGACGCCCGCTGGACCTACGATATGTGGCAGGATTTCATCAACTGGTTCAATACCGATGACAAGGCCGAAGAGTACCGTCACCTCACCTGGGACGAGGAGCTTGCCGAGGCCGAGAAGTACGAAAAGGATGCCAATGCTTCCGACGTTCGTCTGTAATTGCTAAAAACAAAAGGGGAGGGGACTGCAATATGCCCCTTCCCTTTTTTAATTGCGCAAAAAAGCCGGCTGGAGATATGGCCGGCTTGATTTTTAAGAGGTGCAAACAAACGGCCATGACAGAACTCAAGAAAAAAAGATTCCTGATCTACCTTGCCACTTTCTTTTTCTGGTTCGCTCAATATGTCTACAATCCGTACATGACGCCCTATCTGCTGGGATTGAACATCACGGCCTCCTTTGCAGGCGTGATCGTCGGCATGTACGGCTCCACGCAGCTGATCTGCCGCCTGCCGCTGGGCGTAATGGCCGATCATGCGCAGAAGCACCGCTTCTTCATCGTCTCCGGACTTTTGCTTTGCGCTGCCGCTTCTCTGCTGCGCGTACTGACGCAGAATCCCTGGGCGCTGCTGGGGGCCAACGCCATCTCCGGCATGGCTTCCTCGACGTGGATTTCGTTCACGATTCTCAACTCGATGTACTACGAGCCGCACGAGCTTTCCCGCTCCATCGGCTCGATCAACGCCTTCAACAATGCCGGCATCCTGACCGCATATATCCTGGGCGGGCTGCTCTATGAAAAATACGGCATGGTGATGATGTTCTGGCTGAGCCTCGCCTCCGGCATTCTCGGCGCAGTTGCGGCGCTGATGATCAAGGATGAGCCGCCGCGCAATCCCGCGCTGCCCGTGGGCAAACTGCTCAGCGTCATCAAGCAGAAGCGGCTGATCGTGTTCTCGCTGCTCTCGACGCTGTTCCAGTTCATCGTGTTCGCCACGGCCAACTCCTTCTCCAACACGGTGATCAAAAACATTGGCGCGACTGCCGTGGAGCTTTCTGCGTGCTCGGCGCTGTTCACGCTGGGCGGCATGCTCTCCTCTTATTTTGTCGGCTCGAAGACCGCGCAGAAGCTGGGGCCGGTCAAATTGAGCATGACGGGCTTTGGTCTGCTGGCGATCTACTGCCTGGTGCTGCCGCGCCTACACACCATCTGGGGCATGGCAATCCTGCAATTCGTCGGCGGCTGCGGTGGAACCTCCACCTTCTCCATCATCATGTCCGACGCCATCGCGGAAGTGCCAAACGAGCAGCGCTCCACGGCCATGGGCTTCTTCCAGTCGGTCTATTCCATCGGCATCATGGCCGGACCCTCGCTGATGGGCACAATGATCGATCGCCTGACCATGACCCCTGCCTTTGCCGTCGTGGGTATTATATGCATCGTTACCGCGGCGGGCTATCCCCTGCTGCGCCGCTTCATCAATAAGCCCGGCAAAGCCTGATTTTGCAAAAGGTGTTTTCCATGTCAATCGAAACCGAACGCCTGATTCTTCGCCCCTTTACGGAGAGCGACGCCCCCGTGCCGCTGCGCTGGAACGCAGCGCGCATCCCGACCTGACCTTTGCCATCACGCGCAAAGACAACGGCCGGGTCATCGGTGAAATCTTTTCCGAACCGGAGCGTATCGGGCCGGAGCAGGCCATTCCTGACACCTATTCCCCTTGCTGGATGCTTGCGCCGGACGCCCAGGGTTACGGTTTCATGCTGGAAGCCGCTCGCGCCTATTTCGACTACCTTTTTACGCAGAAAGGAACGCGACGCATCTATCTCTACACCGAGGAGGACAATCTCTCCTGCCAGCGCCTGAGCGAAAAGCTCGGCATGCGCAAGGAGGGCGTTTTCCGCGAGTTCGTCACCTTTGTAAATGACGAAAAGGGCGATCCACTCTATGAGACCACCCTGCAATATGCCATTCTGAAAAAAGAATGGCAGTCTTAATGTTTTCTCCCATACAAAAAATCCCCCTCGGACAGGGGGATTTTTTCTGTATTTATCCGCGGTATTTGGAGACGATGACCATCCAATCCTTGCGGTTTTCGGTATAGACGACCTCGAAGCCGTTCTGCTCCATCGCGTCCATGACTTCCTGCGCGCGCTCCGCGATGATGCCGGAGGTAATGTACATGCCGTCCTTCTTGATGAGCCGCGGCACGATAGGGGTCATGGGCACGATTACGCCCGCGACGATGTTGGCCACCACGATGTCGTAATCTTTGCCCAGCGAATCGACAAAGCCGTGATCGTCCAGCACGTTGCCCGCCAGCACCGTGTATCGGCTGCGGTCGATGCCGTTGTCCTCCGCGTTCTGGTAGGCCGTGGGCACGGCGTTGGGGTCGATGTCCACGCCCACCGCGCTGTCCGCGCCGAGCAGCAGCGCCGCCACCGACAGAATGCCGCTGCCGCAGCCCAGGTCGATCACCTTCATGCCGGGCTTGACATATTCGTCCAGCTGCGCCAGGCAGAGCTGCGTCGTCTCGTGCGCGCCGGTGCCGAACACCATGCCGGGATCCATCTTCAGCGTAATGCGGCCGGTGCCCTCCGGCGGGTTCTCCCAGGAAGGCGTCACCATCAGGCGCTTGCCCACTGCCATGGGCTTATAGAACTGCTTCCAGTTGTTGGCCCAGTCCTCATCGCGCACGTTTTCACTGACGATCTCCAGGCTGCCAAGATCCAGGCCATCCTTGATGCTCCTCAACTCATCGACCATGGCGGTGAGCTTTTTCATCTGCTCCGCGCCCACGTCGTTGTCGGAAAGATAGACGCGCACGCAGGGCTGGCGCGCCGCCAGCACGCTCTCCGCGTCCACATAATCCCAATATTGTGCCGTTTCATCCAGTATCTTCTGGGTGCTGGCCGCATCCTCAACCATTTCAAACTGCGTAATACCGATTTCATCCAGCTTATAGCAGAGGAACTCCAGCCCCTCTTCCGTCGTCATGATGGAGACTTTCTTCCAATCCATGTTTCGTCCTCCCAAGGATTATTCGTCCTCTATGATAGCGCAAAGCGCGCGTCTTTGCAAGCGAAGCGCTTTTGCTTGACAGATATGGGGATGCGTTGTACTCTTTTAATGGAAAAACAGGACTTTATTTTACGGAGGATGCAAGACCATGCAGAGCTTACGAGACAAACAGGCCTTTATCTGCGATATGGACGGCGTGATCTACCACGGCAACTATCTGCTGCCGGGCGTGAAGGAATTTATCGACTGGCTCGGTGCCAACGGCAAAAAGTACCTCTTCCTCACCAACAGCTCCGAGCGTTCCCCCCGCGAGCTGCAAATGAAGCTCAACCGCCTTGGGCTGGACGTACCTGAAGAGAACTTCTATACCTCCGCTTTGGCCACGGCGAAATTTCTGTCCTCCCAGCGCCCCGGCTGCTCCGCCTATGTCATCGGCGAACCGGGCCTCATCAACGCCCTTTATAACGAGGGGATCAGCATGAACGACGTCAACCCCGACTACGTGGTCATGGGTGAGACGCGCAGCTATAACTTTGAAAAGCTGGAGCATGCCGTGCGTCTGGTTCGCGCCGGTGCGCGCCTCATCGGCACCAACCCCGACCTGACCGGCCCGGTCGAGGGCGGCATCGTTCCCGCCACCCGCGCGCTGATCGCGCCCATCGAGCTGGCTACCGGCAAACAGGCTTACTTCATCGGCAAACCCAACCCGCTGATGATGCGCCATGCCTTGCAGCACCTGGGCACCCACCGTGCCGACACCGCCATCATCGGCGACCGCATGGATACCGATGTGATCGCGGGCATCGAAACCGAGCTGGATACCGTGCTGGTGCTCTCCGGCGTGACCTCGCGCGAGATGCTGGCCGATTTCCCCTATTGCCCGAAATACGTCCTCTCCGGCGTGGGCGACATCCCGCGTCTGTAAGGCAGGGTTGAACTTTCTTAAAATTCGTTCTTGAAACCTCAAAAAGTTATGCTCAAAATCTTCTAGATTTATTCTAAAAGATCTTGAGCTTTTCTATTGACAATTTTAAATTCTGTGATATTCTGTATTCAAGAAATCAATCCCGGACCTCCTGGAAAAGGAGATGAGCCGTTATGGCACACGATGTGCTTCACGATTGCCCGGTCTGCCACAAGGCACTGCATGTCACCCGGCTGCACTGCCCCTCCTGCGGTACGACGATTGAAGGCGATTTTCAGGCGGAGCGTCTGCTGGCCCTGACGCCGGAGCAGCGTTCCTTTGTCTATTCCTTCCTGCGCAATCGCGGCAACATCCGCGAAATGGAAAAAGAGCTGGGCATCAGCTATCCTACGGTGCGCGCGCGGTTGGATCAGGTCATCGCGGCGCTGGGCATCGAGCCCGCCAAGGCGGCGGACAACAAGCCTACTCGCAAAGAAGTGCTGGAAATGCTCTCCCGCGGAGAGCTGACCCAGGAACAAGCCATGGAGATGCTGAAATAATTTATCCCGCATCTTTCCAGATTACCAGGGGGGGAAATCATCCTGTATGCAGGTGCTGCCCGCATGAGATTCAGGCCGGGCATGTGCCGGAACCTCCGCAGACCGCTTTGCTCAACCGCTGATCCCTCTATTCTAAAAGACCATACGGGAGGAACCCATCATGTATAAAGATATGCAGGAAATCCTGGCCGCCGTGGCGCGCGGCGACCTATCCCCCGACGAAGCCGAGTTTGAGATGGCAGCGCTGGACAACGCGCAGGAGGCCGCTAAGGCGGACGAAACGCAGGCTGAAGCCAAACCGCAAACCGAATGGATCGAAGCGCCTGACGCAGGCACGCAGCCCGAAAAGGCTGCCGAGCCGGATGCGCCCCGCAGCGAACCTTCCAACAGCACCGATACAGGGTGCGGCAACGCCAACCGCTACTATGTCAAACCGCCGAAGCCGCCGAAGGTTTGCAGCATGACCTACACCGATTTCAACGGCGATGCGCACGACTGGGCCAGCTCCATCACGCAGAGCGCCAACCGCTTTGCTGCCCGCATCACCCAGAGCGTCAATCGCGCCTTCGGCGTGGGCAGCAATTCGGATGATTACGACGGTCCGGCGGGAAACGTTCACGGCGACGTGGACGAGGTGCGCAGTGGCGAAGTTATCCGCGGCTGCCTTTACGGCTCGGTCAAGGGCAATGTTGCCGAGGGCGCGCACATCTGCGACGATGTGACCGGCTCGGTGATCGGCTGCATGGCCGGACTGATCGACGGCGACCTTTCGGGCATGATTGGCGGCGATCTGGCTGCATCCGGGCGCATTGGCGGCGACCTTTCCGGCGATATCGGAGGCAATCTGGCGGGCGAGGTGCGCGGCGACTGCACCTCCAATATCGGGAAGGACTTTTCCGGCAAGGTGGGCGGGGATTTCTCCGGCACCATCGGCGGAGCCTTCACCGGCACCATCAGCGGCGACTGCAAGGGCGACATAGCGGGCAATTTCGCCGGAAAGGTTTCCGGCGATTACCGCGGCAAGGTGGCCGGTAACTTCACCGGCTCGGTCGGTGGTGATTACAGCGGCGACATCGCAGGCAATCTGACCGGTTCGGTCAGCGGCGATTACCGTGGCACGGTCACGGGCGACCTCTCCGGCCATGTGCACGGCGACTGCGGTGTGATCTGCGGCAATGTTTCCGGCGAAATCGGCGGCGACGTGCGTGAGATTCGCGGCGACATTCTGCCGGGCGCAATCATCAAAGGCGACGTTCGTCTGCTCTGCGGCAGCAACCACGGCACGGTTTACGGCGATATCCGCAAAAAATAAAGTGGGAGAGAAAAGATCATGGCAAGCATGTATAAGAATATCTCGGAAATCCTGGAAGACGTTTCTGCCGGGCGCCTCACGCCTGAGCAGGCGGACGCCGAAATCGAACAGCTGCACTCCGAGCAGCCTGTCAATGACGCGCAGGGCATTCCCTTTGAGCACGCCGAACAGATTCCCCACGCGGAACAGGCCAAGGCGCAGGGCAGCGCGGCACAGCGTCCCAGCCGCAGCAGCGTCAGCGGCATCTTCTCCTCCACCATCACCTTCGATGTGGACGGCAATGTCAGCGGCATCATCGGCGGCGGCATCGCCCCCGGTGTGCATATCGGCGGCAAGGTGGACGGCATGCTGGGCGGCGGCATCGGCGACGGCGCGCAGATCGACGGCAACATCAGCGGCACGGTCGGCGGTTCCATCGGCCGCGAGGTCATCATTCGGGGCAAAGTCAGCGGCCCCATCGGTGGCGGCATCGGGAACGGCGCGGAAATCCGCGGTGATCTGGACGGCCCGGTGGGCGGCAACATGGACGGGCACGTTCTCGGCCGCATCTGCGGTCCCATCGGCGGCAACCTGACCGGTACGGTGGACAAAGATGTGCTCGCGCCCATCGGCGGCAATATGAGCGGCGAAATCGGCGGCAACCTCGGCAATGAGCGCACCCGCACCAAGCGGATGCTGGGCGGCGATCTGCGCGGCCATGTCGGGGGCAGCGTTTTCGGCAAAGTCATGGGCGATGTGACCGGCACCGTGGACGGCGACGTCACCGAGATCAAGGGCGACATCGCTCCCGGCGCAGTCATCAAGGGACGTGTGGATCGTCTGCACGGCAAGAACAACGGCACGGTGCTGGGCGGCATCGTGCGCATGGGTTGACGCACAGGCAAGCACCTGCGGGCTTCTCCTTTGGAGGGCCCGCTTTTTTATTTGACAAGCGCTCAACAATCCGTTAACATAAGAATCAGATCATAAACGCTAGGAGGCATTTTCATGTCTGAAAGTCCGAAATATCTGGACGAATCCCTGTCCTTTGCGGAACGCGCCAAGGATCTCGTCTCCCGCATGACGCTGGAAGAAAAGGCCAGCCAGATGGTCTACACCGCCCCCGCCATCCCGCGGCTGGGCATTCCCGCCTACAACTGGTGGAATGAAGCGCTGCACGGCGTCGCCCGCGCCGGCACGGCTACGATGTTCCCGCAGGCCATCGCCATGGCCGCCATGTTCGACGCAGATATGGTGGAGCACATCGGCTCCATCATCGCCGAAGAGGGCCGCGCAAAATACAACGAATATTCCCGCCAGAACGACCGCGACATCTATAAGGGACTGACCTTCTGGTCCCCGAACATCAACATTTTCCGTGATCCGCGCTGGGGCCGCGGTCACGAAACCTACGGCGAGGATCCCTTCCTGACGGCGACGCTCGGCGTGCGCTTTGTCAAGGGCTTACAGGGCGACGACCCGAAGTATCTCAAGGCGTCCGCCTGCGCCAAGCATTTTGCCGTGCATTCCGGCCCGGAATCCCTGCGCCACGAATTTGACGCGGTGGTTTCCAAGCAGGATCTCTACGATACCTATCTTCCCGCCTTTGAGGCACTGGTCAAGGAAGCGAAGGTCGAAAGCGTCATGGGCGCTTACAACCGCGTCTATGGCCAGCCCGCCTGCGCCAACGATCTGCTGACCAAGATTCTGCGCGGCGACTGGGGATTTGAGGGACACTTTGTCTCCGACTGCGGCGCAATCAGCGATTTCCATCTGCATCACAAGGTCACGGATACCGCGCCGGAATCCGCCGCGCTGGCCGTCAAGCACGGCTGCGACCTGAACTGCGGCTCGGTCTATCTGCACATCCTGACCGCCATCCGTGAAGGACTGCTCACCGAAGAAGACGTCACGCCTTGCGTGGAGCGCCTGATGGCTACCCGCATGAAGCTGGGCATGTTCGACGAGCACTGCCCCTATGACGATATTCCCTTCTCCGCCAACGATTCACCCGAACACCGCGAGGTTTCGCTGGAAGCTGCCCGCCGCGCGCAAGTGCTGCTGAAGAATGACGGCATCTTGCCGCTGGACGCGGACAAGCTCTCCGCCGTGGCGGTCATCGGCCCCAACGCCGACAGCCGCGCCGTGCTTCAGGGCAACTACAATGGCACCGCCTCCCGCTATGTCACGATTCTGGAAGGCATCGAGGATCTCTGCGCGGGCAAGGCGCGCGTCTATTACTCCGAGGGCTGCCCGCTCTGGCGCGATAAGTGCGAAGGGCTGGCGCTGCCCGGCGACCGCCTGGCCGAGGCGGTTTCCGTTGCTAAGCAAGCGGACGTGGTCGTGCTGTGCCTTGGCCTTGATCCGTCCATCGAAGGCGAAGAGGGCGACGCATCGAACGAATACGGTGCGGGCGACAAAAATCATCTCCGTTTGCCCGGCCTTCAGCAGAAGCTGCTCGAAAAGGTCGTGGCGGTCGGCAAGCCCACGATTCTCGTGCTTGCCTCCGGCTCCGCGCTGGCCGTCAACTTCGCGCAGGAGCACTGCAATGCCGTCGTGCAGAGCTGGTATCCCGGCGCGTTGGGCGGCAGAGCCGTGGCCGAGCTGCTCTTCGGTCAATACAGCCCGAGCGGCCGCCTGCCCGTAACCTTCTACAAGAGCGAGGACGACCTGCCCGCCTTCACCGATTATGCGATGGAAGGCCGCACCTACCGCTATCTGCACGCCATTCCGCTCTACCCCTTCGGCTACGGTTTGTCGTATGCGAAGTTCACCTGCGAAAACCTTCAGCTCTCCGCGGAGAGCATCGCGTCCGGCGACTCCATTGACGCGACGGTCACCGTCCGCAATGACAGCGACATCCTCGCCGCAACGCCCGTGCTGTTCTTCCTTCGTGATGAGGAAGCGTCCACGCGCGTGCCGCACTTCTCGCTCTGCGCCTTCGAGCGCATCGAGCTGGAGCCCGGCCAGAGCCGCCAGGTTTCCGTCCGCATCGCGCCGCGCGCCATGGAGCTGGTGACGGAAAAGGGCGAGCGCGTCATCGAGCCCGGCGAGTTCACGCTCTTTGCCGGCCTGACCGCGCCCGACGACCGTTCTGCCGAGCTGACCGGCGTGCGCCCGCTTTCCGCCCGCTTTGAAGTAAAGTAAACTGTTTCTGGATATAGAACGCCAAAAGAGCGCTGTAAAAACAGCGCTCTTTTGGTTTGTAGGAACGGGATGCTGCGCGCAAGAGGACAACCCCTCAGTCCGCTGTGGTGGACAGCTCCCCTTACACAGGGGCGCCGGGTAGGTTCGCTCTGCGATCCGCATATTCTTATACAAAACAAGGTTTGGGGCAAAGAAAAAACATCCGGAGTTTCTCCCACTTCGGCGACAGGTGCCGAAAGTGAACCGCTCTCGAATGTTCTTTCTGTATTCAGGATAGCAAATTCAACTTCTGTTGTCCGGTACTTTTTTAGTCCTCGATGGGCGCGCTCAGGTGTGCGTGGGGATCGCGGCGCGCGGCGGTGAGCAGATAGAGCTCCTTCGCGCCCGCCTCCCGCAGTGCTTTGGCACAGGCCTCCGCCGTCGAACCGGTGGTCAGCACATCGTCGATCAACAGCACACTTTTGCCCTCCACTGCGCCTGCGTGTTTGCCCGGCAGCACCGCGCCCTGCATATTCTCGATGCGCTGCTGCGCGTTCAGCCCGACCTGCGAACGCACGCCGCGCTTCTTTTTCAGCGCATCTTGGACAAAGGGCAATTTCAACTCCTTTGCGGTGCGCCGCGCCAGCTTTTCCGCCTGATTGTAGCCGCGTCTGCGCAGCGTTTTGCGCGACGCCGGCGCACAGACGACGATCTCCGCCTTCCAGCCCGCTTCGGCATAAAGCTGCGCCATCTCCCTTGCGAATAGGCGCACCGGCAGGTCGTATTCGCCTCGGAACTTCATCTTGCGGATCAGCTCCCGCGCCGGACCGTCATAAGCATAGACACAGCGCAGATCGTCGATCCAGCCAAAACCCGGCCGTCCGCCTGCGGGCGCGGGGCGCAGTTTTTCCCTGCATTTTTCACATAACCCGTTCCGAACCTTCGCCATGCTGCCGCAGGACAGACACTCGCCGCACGGAAAGAAAAAATCGAGCAGTGCATCGCGCAAACGCATCTTATCCATGGTATTCCTCCGTGGCGGCAGCCAATCCGTCCAGCGCGCGCAGGCGATCGCACAGCGCGGTAAAGCGGTGCGCGGTGTTGTTGTTTTCCACCATGCGCCGCAGCACGCTTTCGCTGCCCACCATCACCACGCGATCCTTGGCGCGGGTCACAGCGGTATAGAGCAGGTTGCGCGCCATCATCTGCGGCGGCCCCGGCAGCAGCGCCAGCACAACCGTCGAAAACTCACTGCCCTGGCTCTTGTGGATCGTCATGGCATAGGCCAGCTCCAGATCTTGCAGCATCACATCGTCATAGACGACATAGCGCTCGTCGTCAAAGAGCACCGTCACACCATCGTCGGAGATGCTCTCGATAATGCCGATATCGCCGTTGAATACGCCCAGCCCCTCTTCTTCCTTGGACGAAGCGCCGCGCGTCCATTCTGCCTGGTAATTGTTGCGCACCTGCATCACCTTGTCGCCCTCGCGGAAGCGGTTATCGCCGATCACCTTTTCCTTTTTATGTTTAGAGGGCGGGTTCAGCCGCTCCTGCAGCAGCCGGTTCAGCGCCCAAACCCCCGCTTCGCCCTTTTTCATCGGGGCGAGCACCTGAATATCGCGCACCGGGTCGATGGAATAGAACCGCGGCAGGCGCGTTGTCACCAGCGCGCAGACGCTGTCCGCAATGGCGGGCAGGCTCTCCCGCTTTTCAAAGAAAAAGTCGGTATCGCGGTTCTGAATGATGGGCATTTCGCCGCTGTTGATGCGGTGGGCATTGACGACGATGTGGCTCTGCGCTGCCTGGCGGAACACCTCGGTCAGGCGTGCGACGGGAATGACGCGGCTTTCGATGATATCGCGCAGCACGTTGCCCGCGCCGACCGACGGCAGCTGATCCGCGTCGCCCACCATGATAAGCCGCGTGCCCGCCGGAATCGCCTTGAGCAACGAACGCATCAGCTGCAAATCGACCATGGACATCTCGTCCACGATCACTGCGTCGGCTTTGAGCGGGTCCTCCTCGGTCTTGCCAAAGAGCGGCAGACCATCGTCCTCCCCTGCGGCATATTCCAGCAAGCGATGAATGGTGCGCGCCTCCTGCCCGGTAGCCTCGGTCATGCGCTTGGCGGCTCTGCCCGTGGGCGCGGCCAGCGCGACGGTGAGCCCCGCGCGGTTGAGCAGCCGGATGATGCAGTTAATCACGGTGGTTTTGCCCGTTCCCGGCCCGCCGGTGATGACCACGACGGGCGAGGTCGCCGCCATTTTGATGGCGCGGCGCTGGCCCGCCTCAAAGCGGATGCCGCGCTCGTCCTCAAAGGAATCTAACTCGCCGTCCTCGGCGCGGATGGTCTTTTTCTGCTGCGCGCGCTGAAGCAGCACCAGCTGCATGGCGACCTCTTTTTCCGCCGCCAGCATGGAATGATGGTAGACCGCGGTGCAGTCCTCTCGCTCTTCCTGCCTCAGCTCGCCCTTGATCACCAGTACAGCCAGCTCGTTTTCCAGCTCCTCCTGCGGCGCCTGAAGCAGCCCCTGCGCCGCCTCGAGCAGCTTATCCCTCGGCAGAAAAACGTGCCCCGACGCGCCCGCAACATCCCGCAGCACATAGGAAAGTCCGGCACGCAGGCGGTTGCTGTCGGTCACGGCGGTGCCCATGGACTGCGCGATGCGGTCCGCCGTGCGGAAGCCCACGCCCGGAATATCCCGCACCATCTGATAGGGATTGGCGCGCAGCACCGTGATGGTATTGCCGCCGTAGACCTTGATGATGCGCATCGCCAGCCCCGGCTGCACCTGAAAGCGCTGCAAAAACAGCATGGTTTCGCGCGTTTCGAGCTGGGAAGCATAATTTTCCGCAATCACGGCGGCACGCTTGGGGCCGATGCCATCGACCTCGCGCAGACGGCCGGGATCCTTGGCCAACACCTCTAACGTCTCGTCGCCAAAGGTTTCAACAATGGCCTTGGCCGTCATTTCCCCAATGCCCTTGATCAGCCCGCTGGCCAGATACCGCTCAATCTCCTCTGCCTTGGTGGGGATGATGGTTTCATAGCTAGATGCCTTCATCTGCCGCCCGAAGGTCGGGTGATTGATATAAGTGCCCAAAACGCGTACACGCTCCCCCTGTTTGATGAAGGGGAGCGTGCCGACCACGGTCTGTTCTTCCTTGCCCGCGCGCAGTGAAACCACCGCGTAGCCGTTATCGTCGTTGCGGAATATAATTTCTTCTACGATGCCTTCGAGTTCCTCCATAGTACCTCCATGGGGAAGCCGGAAGCATCCCCGTCCTAATCAGCAGTTCGCCGCGGCGCGCAGTGCCTCTACGCGATCCGTGCGTTCCCACGGCAGATCCACGTCGGTGCGGCCGAAATGACCATAGGCTGCGGTCTGTTCGTAGATCGGGCGGCGCAGATTCAGCGCCTTGATGATGGCAGCCGGGCGCAGATCGAACTGACTGCGGACGATCTTCTCCAACTCGCTATCGGGAAGCTTGCCGGTGCCGGCGGTATCAATCAGCACGGAAACGGGCTGCGCCACGCCGATGGCGTAAGCCAGCTCGATCTCGCAGCGCTCGGCAAGGCCGGCGGCAACAATGTTCTTGGCGATATAACGCGCCATATAGGCCGCGCTGCGGTCCACCTTGGTCGGGTCCTTGCCGGAGAAGGCTCCGCCGCCGTGGGGCGCATAGCCGCCGTAGGTATCGACAATAATCTTGCGGCCGGTCAGTCCGGAATCTCCCTCGGGGCCGCCGATAACGAATCGGCCGGTGGGGTTGATAAAGTATTTCGTCTTCTCATCCAGCAAATCCTGCGGGATGATCTCGTCCACAACCTTTTTAATGAGATCTTCGCGAATGGTCTTCTGCTCGACGTCCGCGCTGTGCTGGGTGGAGAGCACGACCGCCTCAATACGCTTGGGCTTGCCGTTTTCATATTCCACCGTCACCTGGCTCTTCCCGTCGGGACGCAGATAAGGCAGCTCGCCGCTCTTGCGCACCTCCGCCAGCTTCTTGGCCAGGCGGTGCGAAAGCGCGATGGGCATGGGCATCAGTTCCTCGGTTTCATTGCAGGCATAGCCGAACATCATGCCCTGGTCGCCCGCGCCGATGTTGTCGCTCTCACCGCTGCCGCGCTCTTCCAGCGCGTCGTTGACGCCCATGGCGATATCGGCAGACTGCTGATCCAACACGATCTGCACCGCGCAGGTGCGCGCGTCAAAACCGCACGCGCCGTCCTTATAGCCGATGCGCGCGATGGTATCGCGGACAATCTGGTTGTAATCCACCTTCGCCTTGGAGGTGATTTCGCCCATCACCAGCACCATGCCGGTGGTGGCGATGGTTTCGCACGCCACGCGCGCCATGGGATCCTGCGCAAGATGCGCGTCCAGAATCGCGTCGGAAATCTGGTCGCAGACCTTATCGGGATGACCCTCCGTAACCGATTCAGAAGTAAAGAATCTCGTTCCTTCCTGCAGCATTTTTTCTTACATCCTTTCTCGCTTTTCAGTTGACTTTTCCGGGATAGATAAGAACGCCGCATGGATTTTTTAGACATAAAAAAGTCTTCTGCGCTCGCCACGGCAGAAGGCTCATTTCAAAGCACACTTCCACCTCATATTTCAGCGCTTTCGCACTGCGGGAATTGGCACCACTGTCAAATGTGCATGACCGGTTGCCGGGTTTCATCGGGCCCGTCCCTCTACCACTCTTTATAAGGCGTTCTTATTCGGTTGTCACTTTAATAAAGATAACACACATTCCCCCGTTCGTCAACGGGGTTCCCCGCTCAGAACCTGTCTATTTTTCTATTTAAAAGCATATTTTACAGAATCACAATCTGACCCAGCAACAGCATCAGCAATCCTGCCACGCAGTTGCCCAGCACAATCACCGGCAGCGCGTGCGCAATGCGGATGTCGAGCATGGCGGCAATGCCGCTGCCCGTCCAAACGCCCGTTCCCGGCAATGGAACCGCAACAAACAGAAACAGCCCCAACAAAGAATACTTCCGCACACCGCTCGCCTTTTTGCGAAAACGTCCTTCAAGTTTTTCCGCAATGCCGTGGAAAAACGGCCGTCCTTTGCACCAGCGGAAGAATGGGCGCAGCAGAAGAAGAATGAACGGCACCGGAATCGTAGAACCGATCACCGCTATCAAAAAGGTCTCCCACAGCGGCAGCCCCATAGCCAATCCTACCGGAATCGAAGCCTTGAGTTCGAGCACGGGCAGTGCAGACATTCCTGCCACTGTGCCCGCCGCACGGAGCCATTCAGGAAAAGGCATCTCGGATTTCCTCCCATTTTTTACTATGAGTAAGACGACGACGCGAAAAATAAAGTTGCGAAAACATCCAAATGAAGTATAATCTTTAGTGGGCAAAATGGCAAGCCCGCATGAACACTTTGTAGGAGGAACCGAAATCCATGAAAAAAGTGCTGGGCTGCATCCGCCGCGCCTGCGAGGATTTTCATCTGATTGAAGACGGCGACATCGTGGCCGTAGGGGTTTCCGGCGGCAAGGACAGTCTGCTGCTGCTCTACGCGCTGAGCCTTTACCGCAAGTTTGCGCCGCAGCGCTTTGAAGTCAAGGGGTTGACGCTGACGATGGGCCTGGAGCCGTTTGACACCTCCAAAGTCGCGGCCCTGTGCGAAAAGCTCGGCGTGGAATATATTGTCCGGCCAACGGAGATCGGCCGCATCATCTTTGAAGAGCGCCACGAGAAAAATCCTTGTTCGCTCTGCGCCAAAATGCGCCGCGGCGCACTGAACGACCTGGCAAAGGAATGCGGCTGCAACAAAGTCGCGCTGGGACACCACCGGGACGACGCGCTGGAAACGCTGCTGCTGTGTCTGCTGCACGAGGGGCGCATCCACACCTTTCATCCCAAGTCCTATCTTTCCAAAGCCGATTTGACCGTTATCCGCCCGATGGTCTATCTCCCCGAAAAGCACATCATTCACGTGGCGCGGGAAATGCAGCTGCCCATCATTCCTTCTCCCTGCCCCGCCAACGGCGCGACCGAGCGTGAAGAGATGAAGTATCTGCTCGACAGTCTTTGCAAGCTCTATCCCAACGCGCGGGAAATGATGCTCTCCGCCCTGCAAAACGAAGCGCAATATGGGCTGTGGAACAAAAACTGAACCGCCGAAACCGAAAACGGACGCATCCTGCGATGCGTCCGTTTTTTACGCTTCCTTTTGTGGATAGAAGTGCGCAAGCACCCATTTTTTGACCTCCGCGCCGTCGGCAATCCAGAAGCTGTCGTCGTGGATTTCCATCTGCGTGCCGGGCAGAATTTCATCCTCTTCAAAGGAAAGCTCTGCGCTCGTCAGCAGATCGCTCAGCTCCTGCGGCGTTAAATCGGTCATCGGGCAGGACAGAATCCTCTGCACTGCCTCCGCGCGCTCCTCTGCCTCCATCGCGCCTAGCTGCTGCGAGAAAATTTGCAAAAACGTGCGAATCAGCAGTTGATGCCGTTCCAGTTTAGACTGGTCGGTGCCGGGATAATCCGTGCCGTCGATATTTTTTAGATAGGAATATTCCGCATAATCCGTGATGTGCGGCGCGATATTCTGATATCCCGCCTCAATGCCGTAATCCCGAATCGCGTCCTGCACGGTCAGATAAACGCCGTCCGGGCAAAGCGCCGCCAGTTTTTGCATCTGCACGGAATTGACCAGCACATAGCGGTCCACCCGAACGCCGCCCAACAGGCGCTGTACGCTCTCAACGGTCTTTTCCAGCGCAATTTTCTCATTTCCCGCCAGCGCAAAGGTCGAGCCGATGTCGCCGTAGCCGCTGAAACGGTAATCGCCCGCTTCGTCATAGCGCTCCACCCAGGTGCGCGTGTCCTTCGGGATGGTCAGCAGCGCCATTTTCCCCTCGCTGCTGCGCGTGAGTACCGTCAGCGACGAAAAGCGCGTCTTGCCCTCCTCGTCATAGTGCACCGCGCCGATGAGCACGGAAAATACATCCTCGTCGCGCCGAAGCGTTTCCTCCGTCAGCTCAAACGAATCTGCCTCCGCGCTCGGTTCCGCCGGCGTGGCCGCAGGTTCCCGCGAGCAGCCGGAAATCGGCAGGCACAGCAGCAACAGCGCCGTCAACAGCGCCGCAAATCTCTTCATTCGTCCCTCCTAGCGTTGAAAGTCATAGCGAACAGGTTTGCGGTAATCGTAAACCAGATCGCCGTAAAGCTCCATGTTTTCCAGCGCCATGCCCGTGCCGCGCACCACGCAGTCCGCCGGATTATCCGCCACCTGGCAGGGAATGCGCATGGAGGTCTGAATGCGGCGGCTCAACCCGCCCAGCAGCGCGCCGCCGCCGGTCAAGGTGATGCCGTTTTGATAAATATCGGAGGCAAGCTCCGGCGGCGTGCGCTCGAGCACGGAATGAATCGCCTCGATGATCGCCACCGCGACCTCCTCCACCGCTTCGGATATTTCCGCCGCTTCAATATGCTCCGTGCGCGGCAGGCCGGAGATGATCGAGCGACCGGTGATGTCCATCGCGCCCACCGCAGGTTCCGGCGACACGACGGCCAGCTGGATCTTGATCCGTTCCGCCGTGCGCTCGCCGATGTGCAGATTGTGACGGCGGCGCATGTGCTTGGTGATGGCCTCGTCCACCTTATCGCCCGCCATGGCCACGCTTTCCTTCACCACGGCGCTGCTCATCGAAATCACGGCGATATCGGTCGTGCCGCCGCCGATATCCACCACCATGCAGCCGCCCGCCTTGGTCACGGGGAGTCCCGCGCCGATGGCCGCAGCCACCGGCTCTTCAATCAGGCGCGTATCCATCGAGCCCGCGTCCATCGTGGCCTCCACCACGCTGCGGCGCTCCAGTTCCGTCACGCCCGACGGCACGCACACCACCACGCGCGGGCGCGCAAAGCTGAACCGGCCGAGCACCTGCTTGAGATAGTAATGAATCATGCGCTCGGTCAGGTCATAGTCGGAAATGACGCCGTTTTTCAAGGGGCGAATAGCGGAAATGCCGCGCGGCGTGCGCCCCAGCATATTGAGCGCGCCGGTTCCTACGTCGATGATGGTATGGGTCGTTTCGTCCACCGCCACAACCGACGGCTCCCGCAGCACAATTCCCTTGCCCTTTATATACACCAGCACGGAAGCCGTGCCCAAATCTATGCCGATATCCCGCGTAAAAACGCTCATGGAAAATCTCCCTCTCCAGGATGCGAAGCCGCATCCCCTCTATATCAAGCCGCCGCTTGGGCAGCAGTAAAATTCGACGAATTTTTCCGTCGCACATGGGGATATATTCTCTGGAAAAGGGCGTTTTTCCTGCCGCATGTCCCACGCTTCGGCAAATTATTTTCTGGTAATTTTCTCCAATTTTTCACCTCGAAATTTTTCCTGCGTCGCCCGCCCGCCGCGCAGGTGGCGCTCCGCTTTGTTGCAGTCCAACACATGGCGGATGCGCCGGTAAAGCCGCCCGTCCAGATGCGGCAAACGCTCCGTCAAATCCTTATAAACCGTCGATTTTGACACGCCGAAGGCCTGCGCCGTCTGCCGCACCGTGCAGCCGCCCGCCGCCAGATACCTCGCCTCATCCGTCGCCCGCTTCTCAATTCCCTCCAGCATCAAACAAAAGGCCCCCTCTCCACGCTTTTTACAGCTTATGAAGAGGGGGCCGCATAAAGAACCGACCGTAGTCTTTATTTGAATTCAAAAGTGAACGCGCTCAGCACGCCGCCGTCATCCGCGCCCTGCAAGTAGAGCTTGTGCATATCGGGCGAAAAAAACATGCGGCCCACCGCCACGCCGAAATCCTTGTAGGTCAATTTGTCGTTGATGATTCTGGCGCCGCCCCAATAGCCGATGCGGATATCGGTAGTGCCGTCGTCGTTGAGCTTGGCAAAGGCGATGTGCATGCCGTCGGAAGCGAGATCGAAGGCCGTGATTCCCCGGCTGATCAGCTCCGCGCCGTCTGCGCTAATGAGGTAGAGATCCCCGCCGTAGACCGCAAGCGCGCCGCCGGAAGAGAGCATCCGCGCCGACCCTGCCCGTCCGTCGGTGAGCAGATCGTCAGCGCTCTGCGTAAAATCGGTGAAGCCCAAATTCTGCTTGCCCTGGTCGATTGTGTAGTAAAGCACGCCCTTTTCACCCGCCGCCAGCGCACGGTAGGACTTGCCGCCCCGCACCGTATCGACAATTCCACTGGACACTGCGATGCGTTCAAGCTGCTTCTGATCCCCTGCGGCGGTGAAATACAGACCGTCGCCGGTTTCGGAGAACTCCACGCGCGAGGCGAGCACATCCCGCACGCTCTGCTGAACGCGCGACCCGTTGTGCAGGCTGTAAATTTCCAATGCGTTGCCCGCCACCAGTGCAACGTATTGTCCGTCGGCAGAAACGTCGAAGCATTCAGCCTCTACGTCGGTCAGCGTCAGCGCCGTATCATAAAACCCATATTGATAATTGATGCGGACAAACTGCGTCACCAGCCGCTCGGTGGGCTGTTCCACCTCGCCCGTCTGCGCGCCGTCCGCGCTGCCCACCTGCGCCTTTTGCACCGAGAGGGCAATCAGGTTGTCGTTGTCGATCCAACCCGCCACCGCCTCCTGCAAAGAAGGATGAATGCCGGAAGGGTCGAGCTTTTCCAGCGAAAGCCGATTGATCTTGCGCACCTCGAAGCTCATCTGCGCAGGGGCGTCCGGCGCAGCAGTCTCCGCCACCGGCTCGGACAGGATCAGTGTTTTTTCCTTCGGCGCGCCTGCACAGCCCGTCAAAAGAAGCGCCAGCGCCGCGGTCAGCGCGATGATTTTCTTGTTCACAGCTGTCCCTCCCTTGCTCTGGCCGTGGGCAGAATCACCGTCACTACCGTCAGCCCCTTGGGCCGGGAGGTGATGTCGATGCGCCCGCCGTGCTGCTCCACCAGCTGCTTGACAATGCCCAGACCCAACCCGGAGGAACCTTCCTCGCGCGGACCGGTCTTGTCCTTTCTGCGGTAGAAGGGAATGAACAGCTTCGGAATTTCCTTCTCGTCAATGCCCTCGCCGGAATTGACCACCTGCACGGTGACGTTTTCCCGGTTGGAATTGACCAACACCTGGATGGTGGAATTGGGGTAGCCGTATTTGATGGCGTTGTCAATGATGTTGATGAATATTTCCTTCAGCTGCGTATCACTGCCCATCACCACGGCGCGCTGGCGGACGGTCAATTCAATCGCGTCGCCGAACTTTTCCGCCTTGAACTGCATCCCTTCGCAGACCTGCTGCATCAAATCGTTCAGATTGACGCGCTCCTTGGGCACATTCACCGCGTCGGACATACGGGAAAGCTCCAGAAGGGTGACGACCATGTTGTACATCCGGTCGCTCTCGCTCATGATGTGCGAAATACCTTTATCAAAGAACTCCTTGTCGGTAAAGCCGTTTTCCTCCAGCACCTCCGCATAGCCCTTGATCGAGGTCAGCGGGGTTTTGAGCTCGTGGGTCACGTTGTCATAGAACACTTTGCGGTATTCCGACAGGCGCTTGAGCTCATAGCGGTCGGAATCGATGGTTTTCATCTGCTGGTCGATACGGTAGATCATCTCGGCAAAGTTGCGCGAGAGGATGCCGATTTCGTCCCTTCTGCGCGAACGGGAGAGCCGCACCACCTTGCCCACGTCGATCTTGTTCTGCTCGACGTCCTTTTGCAGCGCTTCGGAAATCCCCGCCAGCTTCATAATGGGCGTGGCGATGGAGTGCGCAAACACCAGCGTCGCCAGCAGCGACACCGCAAAGACGATGATGGTGATGATCGTGACCGAGCGCACGGTGTTGTTCCCCTGCTTATAGAGGATGGAATAATCGTTGACGGTGCGGATCAACCCGATGGTCTTGCCCTCGATCACCACGGGATAGGAAAAATAGGCGCGCGTCTGCGATCCTTCGGTATTGAGCGTAAAAGCGGAAAGGCCGCCTCGTGCCAGCCCTACGTCGCCGAAGCTGTTCTCGATAAACACCTGGCTGTTCGTCGCGGCCAACATCTCGCCCGCGGTGTCAAAGGCCGCCGTCGGGCTGCCCGTCGCTCCGGATATCTCCTCCACCAGCGCGGGCGCGATGGCGGCAAAACCCTCTTCGTCATTGTCCCGCCCGTTCAGCACCAGCATCTGCTTGACGTAAATCAGGCCGTTGTTCTTCTGCGTGACCAGATCGTCGTTGATATATTTTTCATTGCCGGCAGTGACGTTGCGCGCAACAAAGATGTTCAAAATCACCAGCATCGTCAGGAAGATGATGCTCATGTAAATCACCATCTTCACGCGGATGGACAGGCGAACCTCCGGCGCGCTGGTCAGCAAGGCGCCCAGGCGCTCCCGCAGGGACGTTCCCGCTTTTTTGACGCTCTTTTTCGCGGCGGGCTTCGCCGCGGGTTTTGTGCTCTTGCTCATTTACTCCTTGATGTCGAAGATGTAGCCGATCTTGAAGATCGTGCGGATCTCCGTGTCCAACCCCAGCTTTTTGCGCAGGCGCAGCACATGGATGTCCACCGTGCGCGTGTTGCCGAAGTAGTCGTAGCCCCAGACCGCTTCCAGTATTTTCTCGCGCGACAGGGCGACGTTGCGGTTTTCGTAAAAATACATCAGCAGCTGGTATTCCAGCGGCGTCAAATCCACCGGCTTTCCTCTGCGCTCCACCGTCATGGTGGCGGGCGTTACGGTAAGGCCCGCAAAGTGCAGCTGCAATTCGCTGCGCACCGGCGGCGTTTCCCCGGTCTTTTCCAGGCGGCGGAAGGTCGCCTTGATGCGCGCGACCACCTCGCGCACGTCAAAGGGCTTGGTGATATAGTCGTCTGCCCCTGCTTCGAGGCCGAGCACCTTGTCCTCGACCATGTTGCGCGCCGTGACCATGATGACCGGGATGTGCAGTTCCTCATTGACGCGTCGGCAGACCTCCAGCCCCGAAATATCCGGCAGCTGCCAATCCAGCAGAATCAAATCCGGATGCACGCCCGCGGCCAATTGAAGTGCCTTGGCGCCCGTGCCCGCGATGCCGGTATCATATCCCTCCTTGCGCAGCCGGTAAGCAAGCAGCTCCGCAATGGGCGCATCGTCTTCCACAATCAATATTTTATAGGCACTCATTTCCTCATCTCCATCGACATTTTCTCAATCTTAGTATACCACATTTTACAGACGAATCAAGAAAACCGTTTGATCCACTTTTTTCTTGCCAAATTCTGATTTTCATGCCATAATAATGTTGATCCAAAACTATTGTGCAGCGCCCTTTGTTCATTCAAAACAGAATCAGAAAGGCGGTTGTCTCCATGAAAAAGGTCATCTCTCTCGCTATCCTGCTTGCGCTCCTGCTCTCCGTCATCAGCGTCTACGCCTGTGACAGAACCGAATGCCGCTATATCCAAAGCACGCTGCTCCCTGACGGCGGAATCGATTATTATTGCGGCTGCCGTGCCTATAGCTGCAAATGTGCGGAGTGCGAATACTGCAAGGATCAATTCATCGAAGAAGCCTCCACGCCGAATGCGTACCTCGAACCGAACTACTATCCCGACTATGACGCAGAAGAATCCTACGTCGTGATCTGCCGCCGCCTCAACGTCCGTCCCGACGCTTCCACCCGCAATGCCCGCGTGGACGTGCTCCCCCGCGGCACAGCGGTGCAGGTACTGTCCATTGAAAACGGCTGGGCGAAAATCGTTCGTGCAGACGGCAGCGAAGCCTATGTTTTCGCCAAGCACATCCGCAAGGTGTAAATCTTCCCCTTTGCATACCAAAAGGACACGGCAAGCGCCGTGCCCTTTTCTTTCTTGTCTGCAAAGAAAACCCCCGCTTAGAGCGGGGGTTCAGGAAAGCTTAAAGCTA
>CAJJNQ010000001.1 GCA_905193155.1 uncultured Christensenella sp. | reverse complement strand
AGGTAACCCCTCAGTCCGCTGCGGCGGCCAGCTCCCCTTACACAGGGGAGCCGAGCGTTGCCCGGAGTACCGTGTATTGATGGGGTAAAGAGTGGTTTATTCGGACTCATAGGCGATCCACTTTACATAAGCCCATTGACGCTGGGCGTTGTCTACGGTGCGTTCATCAATAGGGGTTCCACATTCCTGATAGAGATAAAGAGTGCTCATGTCGGTGTCCTGGGGATCGACGTAAATGGCGCAGCCCGCAAGATCGGTGCTGTTGGCTTCTTTCGCTGTCAGATTTCGGAGATACCGATATTCTGACGGCAGTTTGCCAACCGGCATATCGGGTGCAATGTAATTCTTACCCAGGATGGTAATCATGGGTGCAGGAACCGCATCCGTTGTGCCGTGGTTTTCTTGCTTATGAATAGGAAAAAACGTATAGAAGAGAAGAGTCAGCAGACACAGGCAAGCCGCTGCTGCCGTCCATTTGAGCCAGGCAGTTTTCCTGCATTTGGAGGGCTGACGTGCCTCTTCGAGGTACTGTTCGTCGATGTGGCCAAGAATTTCAAAGAATTGCTCGCTTGTCATGGTTCGAAGCCCCTTTCGGCAAGGTAATGGAGTAATTGATGGCGAATACGGTTGAGCGCCATGGAAACAGCGCCAACACGCATTCCGTACCTTTTGGCAATTACAGAAATGCTGTCGGTATTCCAATAGCGGCAGATAAATATGCTGCGCTTTTTCGGAGAAAGTGTACCCAGAAACGCATTGATCGCATTTATCAACTCGCGATGGTCTATTTCCTGCTCCACATCGATCGTGCCCGATACCAGATCGGAAAGCTCGTCCAGAACCGCGGGCAGCTTTCCGCCGCCTCGCTTATCGGCAGTATTCCGTTTGTATCGGTTAAAGGACAGATTTCGAACGATTTTTCCGAGAAACGCGGACAAAATGTCGGGTCTATGCGGCGGCATAGCGTTCCATGCGCTCCAATAAGTATCGTTGACGCACTCTTTTGCGTCCTCACGGCTGCCCAGTATGTTTTTGGCAATAGTAGTGCAGTAACGACCGTATTTGTCGGCGGTAGCAGGGATTGCTTGCTCGTTTCTATCCCAATACAGTTGAACGATCTCGGCATCCTCCATTTGCTTTCACCTCACTTTCCTGTTTGTCCTTTCAACTCTATACACAATTTTTGAAGGCCAATCTCACGCAATCTTCAGAAAAAAACTGTCTTAGGATACCATATGGTCCCGATAAACTGCAAACAAAGCGCAGAAAAAAGCCGTGTCCAGTGAAAGACACGGCTTTTGCTGTTTATACTGCTTATCCCTTCACGCCGGCAGAGGCGATGCCCTGGATGATGTACTTCTGGAAGAACAGGTGGTCGATCGCTGGCTCGCCAACGGCTAAATGAAATAAAGCAGGGCATTGGTTCTCCGTCAGCGGAGAGCCAGTGCCTTTTGCCTGTCCGAATCTACACTCAAAGAAGCATTTGATGATGAAATAAATACTTTTGATGTATGTAAGAGATACGGACAGAATGATCGCGCAGGAAAATATACACTGAAAGTATTATAGATGCACTGAAAGTAGCAAGAAGAAGTCGAGAATAAGGCGGGACGGAAGCGAGAATGCGGCAAAAAATGGAATAAGGCAGTACGGAAGTGGGAATGTGACAGAAAATGAAATAAGACGGGACAGAAGTGAGAATGTGACAGAAAATGAAATAAGGCGGGACGGAAGCGGGAATGCGGCATAAAATTGAAACAAGTCGGAAACAGGTTGGCGGAGAAGATTTGTAACAAATGGCGGGCGGGAAAGGGGAATGGGACGGGCGGGAGCGGCGAAAAATGCCTGAAAACAGGAAAAAAGAAGGAAAGAGAGCGCTGTCATAATTCTGTAATAAATTTTGCGGAAAACACTTGACAGAGATGTGACGGAAGTGTTACAATATAGTCGAGGTCAAGAACCGATACAAGCCTGTGAGTTCTTGACGGACGTGGCGCAGCCGAGCCGGGGGAACCGGATCGGGCGCGAAGGCGAAAGCAGCCTCGGTTGTTCACAGCTTGACGGGGAGGATTGTTTCAGAATTGTAACAGATGCTGAGACAAATGCTTTACAATTTTGTGCATCTGTGCTATGATAGTGCAGGATTCACAAGGCTTGGTTCCAAAAAATTTCGAAAGGGGAAAACCACAATGAAAAAGACTCTTGCGATTGTGCTTGCACTGGCTATGGTGCTTTGCATGATCCCCGCGGCCTTTGCTGCGACCACCCAGGTGATCACGGATAAGAACTACAACATTACGGTTGTTGATGCGGAATCCAATACGAAGCTGGGCGAGGCTAGCAACGCGAATTCTGTTACCGCTAAGTACGACTATGAAGCCATCAAGACTGTTGTCACCGGTAAGTTCACTGAGGACAAGAAGATGGCTCTTGTTAAAGTTAATGGCTTTGAATCTTTCAGCGATATCACTTCTGTTACCGTTGATGGTAAGGATCTGAAGGTCAACGAGCTCGCTGCTTACTACAGCCAGGTTGGCTTCAATGGCAACACGGTCACCTTCCCTGTTGAGCTGACCAAGGCCGGCTATACCGATTCTTACCTCATCACCGTCAAGGGTAAGATTGGCGCTGTGGAGACCACTGAGACCGCTAAGGTTTCCGTGACCCTGAAGAACAGTGCCGAATACAAGAACGCCAAGACCGCTGTCATCAAGTCCATCTCCAGCAACCAGAAGGACATGGATGCCTACATCGTTGGCTCCAAGATCTACCTGGATCTGGCTGAGAAGGATGAGGCTACTGGTCTGTATGGCAAGACCGTTGACATCACCTTCGGCGATGAGAACGGCGCTAACTTCACCAAGGTGACCTGGGCTTCCAATCCTGCGAAGATTCTGAAGCTGGACAAGGAAGTTAAGCTTGACAAGTCCACCGCTACCTACTACGCTGCTCCCGAGAACATGGACAAGAAGACCAAGTTGTCCTTCAAGCTCGAGACCGCTGATGCGATCTACGAGACCAAGGAGTACACTGTTGTGGTTCGTACCGGTGTTGTCGAGGCTGACCCCAAGGGCATCTACTTTGCTGAGTCCACCAAGACCATCAAGGTCGGCGAGTCCTATGCTCCCGTCGTGATGGGCGTTGCGACCGGCAAGAAGGTCAATGCGGACATCCTGCCCGGCACCAAGACTGATCTCCAGGTCATCGACATTGATGACAAGAAGGTCATCGGCACCAAGGAAGGCGTTGCGTACATCACCGCTACCTATCAGGCTGTTGGTCAGAATAAGCCCTACACCTCTTCTTCCATGAAGATCATCGTGACCGAGGGTGAGGTTGCTCCCGCCGGCACCACCACCTACTACGTCACCTGCCGTAACCTGAACGTCCGCAAGGGCGCCGGCACTTCCTATGCGAAGGCTGGCATGCTGCACCGCGGCGACAAGGTTGAGGTTGTGTCCATCTCCAAGAACTGGGCCAAGCTCGCCAACGGCACCTACGTTTCCGCCAAGTACATCGCGAAGTAATTGGTGCAAGCGCTGGAACCAAGCTGTGAATAAGGAGGCCTCCCGCAGAAATGCGGGGGGTCTTTCTTTTTGTTTTGAAAAGACACTCAAAGCAGCAATCATGCACTGAAAGTATAGATTTGCAGAGAAATATATACTGAAAGAATTATAGCAACAACTCACAGTAGCATCATAATACTTGTAGTGTAGACTCAAAGAAAAAACGAGCAAAAGATGTACTGAAAGAATCATATACTACTGTGGGTATTGCTGACAAGGAGAGTGACATGCTGCTGAAAGGTTTAAAATGCTACTGAAAGTACGATATTCGGCCGGAAAATATACTGAAAGCAGCGCAGCAAGCAAAAGGTTCAAGAAGCTGCGGAATTCTCAGAGCAGTATTATGCACTGACAGTATCAAAATACTACTTGCAGTGCATATTGGGGGCAATGTAGTATACTGACAGAATTAAAACAATACTGAAAGTAGCATAGCGGTGAAAGCCGTGCATCGCAAAAAAAGAAGAGAAAACGGAGAGGTTCAGATCATTCTACTTTCAGTGTGGATATACATGAAAAACTCTACTGTGAGTATGATACGCGCGATCAGGCAGCATGAAAGATTTCAGACAAAAATGACCCCCGTCTTTGCGCTGAAACAGCGGAAAAGGCGGGGGTTCGGTGTAAACGATCAATCGGGGCGGATCATCGTGACCTGAACTTTTTCGTTTTTGGCGTCCAGCGCGTGAATCCAAACCGTGATGACGTCGCCGACGGAAAGCTTCGCGCCCTCGGCGAACTGCGACTTATGCAGCAGCACGTTGCCGCCCGCATAGCCGATGTCCACAAACACACCGTAGGGCATGAGGTCGCGAACCGTGGCGTTGTAGCGCTGACCGACCGCCAGATCGCGGAAGTTTTCTACGACCATCGGGCGCTGGGAGAACAGGTTGGTGGGATCGGCCCACGCCCAGCCGCTCTTGGCGGGGGCGGCTGGTTTTTTTGCCGGAGAAACCGGCTTTTTTTCCGTGGGAGCGGCGGCGCGGCGGGCTAAAATGTCGTCCACCGGCTCGGCCAGCTCGCACTGGTAGGAATCGCCGCAGGTGTTCTGCGAAAGAATGCGCACCTGCGCGGTGAGACCATGGAACTCCAAAGCCTTGTGGCCGCTCAGGCGCTTGGCGGAAACCGTGCCGAGCAGGCCGTTTTCGCCTTCGCACTTGACCGCCTTGGCAGCGGTGGTGCCGGTGAAACGCATCGCGATCACTTTACCCAGCGGGGAATCGGCTTCGGGCGCGGATTCCTCCACAGCGGGAATCGTTTCGACGGCAGGGGTTTCCTCAGGGGCGCTGCAAGGCGTCTCAGGGACGTTTTCAGCGGAGACGGCCTGATGCTCAGGCGCTGCGGCGGGAGCCTCGGTGGGGGCGTCAGGCGCCTCTACGAGCGAGAGCTGATAGCCTTCGCCGGTGCGGCTCTTTCCGTCCACGCGGACGAGCACCACCTGCCCCAGCAGATCCTTGGGCGTGCGCCCGCCCAGCTTGGCGCGGGAAACCGTGCCGACCGCGTCCGTGCCGTCAATGCGGCCGCGCACGCCGCGGCTGGCGGTGCGCTCCGTGGGCAGGAAGGTGCAGAGCGCGCCTGCCTGAAGCTCCGCCGCGGGGGCTTTTTCAGCAGGCTTGGGTTCGACGGGCTGCGCTGCTTCCTTCGGCGCGGGTTCCTGCTCTTTTTGAACCGGAGTCTTCGCAGGCTCGACAGGCGCGAGCTCCGCAGGAAGCGCAGCGCTCTCTGCCGGAATCTCGGCAGGCTGCGCATCGAAGGAGTCTTCCTCGTCGTCCTCGGCGGTGAGCAGATCCTCGGCGCTGATGGCGTTGGGGTTGAGCCAGCTGTTGTCCGGCTTGCAGAGGATGCGCGCGTTGGTGTACGCCCAGGGCAGCAGCAGGATGGTCTCCGGGACGTAAAAGCCGTCGCGGCGGGAGAGCACCAGCGCAAAATCCGGAGGGGAGATGTAGTCCGCGGAAAGATAGATGGGCATCAGAAACTGAATCTGCCCTTCGTAGCAGATGCGCTTGCCGCCGACATATTCCACTCCGGCGGGGCGATACTGCGGCACGACGTATTTGTAGTCGCGCTGGGCGAGCATGCAGGCGGTCTTGATGCTGTTGTGGAGCATCTGCGCCAGCGACCAGGACGGAACCGGCTGGCCGGACTGCGTGACGGTGTATTTGCGCGGAATGCGTCCGCGGCGGATGCCGTCGTCGATGATGTGCTCCAGCTTGGACTGCGTAAAGTCGATGGTCAACGTCGGGTCGTACACAATGTCGCTCACCTTGCGGTAGAAGGACGCGGTGCCGGGGCCGGGATCGATGTCGCGCTGCGCAAAGCCGTAGGTCTTGACCAGCGTGATCTTGCTGTCCACAAATTTGGGATTGTTGCAGGTGAAAATGCCGTCCTCACGCAGGCCGGAAACCTCGCCCGTCAGATAGAGATCCTGCGCATAGCGCGTCAGCAGGCCGGTGTTGAAATAACAATACCGCTTGTCCTGCGAAAAGACGATCTTGCCGTAGTTGTCGGAGCCCGGGGTTTTGTATTCCAGCATGAGCTTGGCAAAGGTATGGCGAAGATAGGATTCCAGAATCTGATACTTGGTGGAGCGGCGCAGCAGCGCGGGGTTTTCCTCGCTGCGGGGAAAGCTCCACTGCTCGCCGGGGAGCAGAACCTCGTGCAGCGCACAGATGAAATCATTGGCTTGCGCAAAGTTCCTGAAATTCAGATACCCGATGTGATAAGAGGAAACGATGCCGAAAACGGCAGGCCGCGCGCCGACATAGACGCTGGACCATTTGCCGCCGGCCTGCTGGCAGACGTAGGCGAGAATCTGCTGATTCTGCCGGTCGTACAGGCCGGTAAAGACCGACTTGGCGAGAATCGCCTTGGCAGAGCGGGGAGCGGAAGAGGAGACGGAAACCGTGCCCTGCCCGTCGCAGGCGTAGTATTCCAGGCATCCGTCCTCCAACTGACGCTGAACCGTGTTGTGGATGAGCTGCTTGTCCTGGGCGGTTACATCGCGCCCGAGAAGATCCGAAAGCTTGCTGTAAAAGATGCTTTCGTTGATGTAACCGAACCCGAACAGTCCGGTCTTGGCCATAGATTCACTTCCTTTCGGAAAAAAGATAAAGGAAAAAACGCCCCGCGGGCGCACGGAAAAACACGTGCCGTCCGCACGGCGCACGCAATACAAAGGTATGGTGTGCAGCGCTTTCCTTTTCATGCATTATTATATAGTAAAGCGGCTTTCAAGTCAAACAAAGCGCGGATTTGGGCGGAGTTTTTACTTGACAAGCCCATGCATCTCCTTCATAATGAAACTGTACCTTGCAGAGGTTGCGGTGTTCCGCGTACCCTGCCGCAGCGGATGGCGCAGCATCCATAGAAAGCGGCAGCGGGAAGGAGAGCATCGCCGAAAGCGGGCGGCCTGCGCGGCTGATTGCTTGGGGGCGCGGAGTACGTCCGCGCAACTGTCACCGGGGTGGTTTCATCCGGTGGGGCGCTGTTCGAGGGCAGGAACGAAGCCATGTTTCCCGCAGAAGGGAGTTCTTTCTCGGGAGGGTTTTCTTGCATCAGAGGCGCTCGTGTTTGAAACGGGCGCTTTTTTGCGGCGTTTTTGCGCGGCGAATCATAGACGGCAGGGCATGAAAAACTAAGCGAGCGGTTCCCATGTTGTTGTGCGGAACCGGGAAGGGAGAAATAGCGGATTATGGCAGAAAAGAGAGTGATTTTTACCGGCAGCGCGACCGCAATGGTCACGCCGTTTACGGACGGAGGGCTGAACCTCAAGGCGCTGGATCGCCTGGTGGACTATCAGCTGGCGGGCGGCACGGACGCGCTGGTGGTGTGCGGCACGACCGGCGAGCCTTCGACCATGGATATTTCGGAAGAGGCGGTGGTCATCAGCCGCACGGTGGAGCGCGTGGCGGGGCGTATTCCCATCATCGCGGGCGCGGGCAGCAACGATACGGCCTTTGCCATCCGTTCGGCCAAGCAGGCCAAGAACCTCGGCGCGGACGCGCTTCTTCTGGTGACGCCTTATTACAACAAGACCTCCCAGCAGGGCCTGATCCGTCACTTTACCGCCATTGCGGATGCGACCGATCTGCCCATCATTCTGTACAACATCCCCGGCAGAACGGGTCTGAATATGCAGCCCTCGACGCTGCGGGAGCTGTCCAAGCACGAAAATATCGTCGGCGTTAAGGAGGCCTCCGGCAATCTGGAGCAGATCACGGAGGTCGCCTATACCTGCCCGGAGCTTGCGCTCTATTCCGGCAATGACGATCAGGTGATCCCGATGCTGGCGCTGGGCGGGCGCGGCGTCATTTCCGTGGCGTCCAACCTGATGCCCCGCAAGGTGCACGACATGGTCCGTCTGTGGATGGAGGGCGATCAGGCCGCCAGCCGCGCGCTCCAGTTCGAGCTCTATCCGCTCATCAAGGCGCTGTTCTGCGAGGTCAACCCCATCCCGGTCAAGACCGCGCTCAACGATATGGGCTTTGACTGCGGCGGGCTGCGCCTGCCCCTGATCGAGATGCAGGAGAACAATCACGCCCGCCTGCGCGAGGAAATGAAGAAAATGGGCCTTCTGTAAGAAGCGCTTTTCTAAAGAGACGAGAAGGAGGAACAGAATATGGTTTCGATCCTGATCAACGGCGCGTGCGGCAAGATGGGCCGCATGCTCACCGAAACCGCTGCGCAGCACGGTGTGTCGGTCGCGGCGGGTATCGACCGCTATGCGGCGGGCGCTAAGGCGTATTATCCTCTATATGAAAAGCTGGAGGACTGCACTCAAACCGCAGACGTGATGGTGGATTTTTCCCGTCCGGACGCGCTGGATGGACTGCTGGAATTCTGCCTGAAGCACAAGATGGGCCTTGTGCTGGCCACGACCGGCTATGAGGAGGCAGATCTTGCCGCCATCCGCGAGGCCGCGAAGAAGATCCCGATCTTCAAAACCGCCAATATGTCGCTCGGCGTCAACGTGATGCTCGACCTCGTGCGCAAGGCCGCCGTCGCTCTGCCGGAGTTCGATATCGAGATCATCGAAAAGCACCACAACGCCAAGGTGGACGCGCCCTCCGGCACCGCGCTGCTGATTGCAGACGCGATGAAGGAGGTCTGCCTGACGGACAAGGAATATGTATTCGGCCGCCACACCAAGACCCAGCGCCGCCGCCGTGAGGAGATCGGCATCCACGCCGTGCGCGGCGGAACCGTCACGGGCGAGCATGAAGTGGATTTCTTCGGTGACGACGAGGTCGTCACCATCACCCATTCCGCCGCGTCCCGCAAGATCTTCGCGCTGGGCGCGCTCAAGGCCGCAGAATACCTCGTCGGCCGCAAGCCCGGCCTCTATGATATGCAGGACGTGCTGCTAGCGCAGTCCGGCGTGACGAACCTGATGGCGGATGAAAAGCAAAACCTGTTCACCCTGCGCGGTATTGCGCTGGATCAGCCGGGCAAGGTATTCGGCGCGCTGGCGCAGGCTGACGTCAACGTCGATATGATCTCCCAGACGCCGCCTGTTGCGGGGAAGATCGACCTGTCCATCACGGTTTCCGACGAAGCGGTTGAAAAGGCGGAGCAGGTATTTGCGGCGCTGGGCATTGCTCCCGAAATCGACAGCGGCATCGCCAAGGTCGTCATCGAGGGCAGCGGCATGGAGCGCCAGACCGGCATCGCCTCCGGCGTGTTCGGCACGCTGGCCGAAGCAGGCGTCTATCCGCGCCTGATCTCTACGTCCGAAACCAAGATCGGCCTGATTGTCGCTGCGGACGAGATGCACAAAGCCGTGTCCGCCCTGCGCATCAAGTACGCACTCTGAGATTCTTGATAAGATTTAAGCCGTTTTTCTGACATTTGGGCAGAAAAACGGCTCTTTTTGAACCATATGACCTTGTGCGCGCAGCAGGATGCTGATAGACTGAGAGCAAAAAGGGGAGGACGGACATGAAGCGGAAATCCAAACGAGAAACCATTGGCTGGGTCATAGCGCTGGCTGCTGTGCCCTTTGTCGCTTTCGTTGCGGTGGCAATCTGGGCTTACGGGTATTCTTATCGCTACAAGGAGTTTAAGGACGATTTGGCGCGGGATTTTGCCTACGCGCAGGCCAACGACTGCTTGACGGCCACGGAAAACGGCGTTTCCACGCGCCTGACGAGCCGCAACTCCGATTACATTTGGCGGGAGATCGCCGAGGGCGAGTTTGCTGGGTACAAAGAGGACGCGATGGAAGAGCCCGTGATTGAGCTGGATTTCGGCAACGGCAGCCGCCTGCGGATTTGCGCTGCGCCGGATGCAGATCCGGACACCAGGAGCGTCAATGTTCGTTTGGAAAGAGAAGGCGAGGTGCGCAGCATCCGCGTCAATGGGGTGCGGCTGCTCAATATCGAGCGTCTCATCAGCGTGCAGTGGGGCAATGAATCCGCCTGAAAATCTCGTTCAGTATAGTGCAAAAGAGCGGCTGTTCCGGGGAAAATCGGAACAGCCGCTCTTTTTTGTATGGGGGGAAAACGTAGTTATTTGCGCAGAGCGCGTCCGGCCCGCGCGTTTTCGACGGTTTTGCCGCGTACAGCCAGCTTGCCGTCCAGCACCACAAAGTCCACGCCGTACGGCGGAACATCCGGTGCACCGCGATCGACATGCATGGCGTTGTCGCGGATTGCCTTGGGATCAAACACCACGAAGTCTGCATCTGCGCCGACTGCCATGCGGCCTTTGCGGTCAAAGCCCATCACCTGTGCGGGCAGCAGTGTGCAGCGCCGCACCGCGTCGCAGAGGTTCAGGTTGGCCTGCGTGCGAACCATGCGGAAGAACGCAGGGAACGTGCCTGCGATCTGCGGATGCCCCTCGCCGGGGTTGTAGGGCGCGGTGTCGGAGGAGGGCATGGTGTAGCGCCGCGTGAAGGCAATCGGGATGGACGCATCCGCGCCGGTGATGCGGATGACGGTTTCCTTGGGAAGGTGAGCGCGCATCTCGTGGTAAAGCCGATCATTCAGGCGCTGTCCGGCGTATTTGCCTGTTGCCACCAGCAGGTCGGGCAGCAGGTCTTTGTGCGCAAAGACATAGCTTTCGCGGAAGCATTCTGAACCGATGGTGGTTGCCCAGTCCACATACATGCCGCTGTCCGCCCAGATGTCCAAGCCCTCGGCGCGGGCTCTGTCCAGCATTTGCAGCGATTCTTCCATCACGCATTCGCCGTATTGATAGACCAGATGGCTCACCAGCACGCGCACGCCGGTATCGCGGGCGACCTGAATCACGTCCGCCAGAGAGCTGAGGTCGTAATCATCCCTCATGCGGGTGTCCACCGTGATGAGACGGCCGAACTCCTTCGCCACGCGTGCCAGGGCGTAGACTTCCTTGAGCGCCGTGCCGGGCGTGTAGCCCAGCCCGAAGGAAATGCCTGCCGCGCCCTGTTCCAGCGCCTGACGCGCCAGCTCGCAGGTGCGCGCAATCTGCTCGTCGGTGGCGGGGGTGTAGATGTCCGTTGCGCCCGCCATGCGGCGCAGCGTCGAGCCGCCGATCAACTCCGCGTGATGGAAGGGATAGCCCTGATCCATCTTGCGGAAGAATTCCGCCACGTCGGGCACGGAAAGACCGCAGTTGCCGCTGACCATGGTCGTCACACCCTGAAGCAGCGAAAGCCGCGCACAGGCCTCGTGGTCGGGATAGGCGGTCACGTTGTCCACATGGCCGTGGACATCGATAAAGCCGGGGCAAACCACATGCCCCGCTGCGTTCAGCTGCATTTCCGCCTCGAGCGGAGTGTCGGAAAGCGCCGCGATGCGGCCGTTCTCTACGCCCACCGAAGCGATGCGGGCGGTTTCGGTTTCCGGGTCGATCACCAGCCCGTTGTTGATACAAAGCGTATACATGGGGGAAAAGCTCCTTTTTTAAGACATGCGTTGCCCCCGCAGAAAACCGGAAAGGCGCTTTCTGCGGGGGCGCTTTTTACGGAAATCAGGACTGCTTGAAGGCGTTCCAGATCTCGTTCATCTGCTCGGTGGCTTCGGGGGAGATATCCTCCATGAACTCGATATTGCCCAGGATGTCGTCCGGGATGTTGACGGCCTTGTTGTTCAGGAATTCCTCCGGCAGGTACTGCGTAGCGGCGGAGTTGCAGTTGATGTACTGCGTGAAGACCGACGCGCGGGCGCTGATCTCAGGATCGCACATGTAGTTCATGAACTGCAGCGCGGCGTCCTCATGCGGGGGATTGGACGGCATGAACAGCGAGTCAATGCCGAAGCCCATTCCCTCTTCCGGGTAGCACACGGCGAAATCCGGACGCTCGGAGAGCACGGCGGAAACCTGAGAGGTGAAGACATAGCCGATGGTGCACTCACCGGAGATCAGCTTTTCATGGGGCGTATCGCCGTCCAGCGCACGGATGTTGGGCTTGAGCTTCATCAGTTTTTCACCGGCCGCTGCGATGACGTCGGGGTCTTCCGTGTTGAGCGAGTAGCCCATGGACTTCATCGTCATGCCGATGATGTTGCGCATGTGATCCATCACGACCAGCTGATCCTTCAGGCTTTCATCCCACAGGCTGTTGTAGCCGGTGATTTCGCAGGTGACCTTGGCGGGGTCATAGACGATCAGCGGGGTGCCCGCCACATACGGGATGGTGTACAGTCCGTCCGGATCGTAGTACTGATTGAGATATTTGGGGTTCAGGTTCTTATAGTTGGGAACCTTTTCCTTGTCGATTTCCTTGAGCAGGCCCTCGCTGCGGGCGATGTTGATGATGTAGTCGGAGGCGATGATGATGTCGTAATCTCCGCCCTTGACGGCTTCGAGCTTGGCGAGCATCTCTTCCTCGGAGTTGAAGTAGTTGTAGTTGATCTTGATGCCGGTCTGTTCGGTGAACTCGGTCAGCAGCTCCGGGTCGATGTAGCCTTCCCAGGAGAAGATGACCAGCTCCTTGTCACCGGCGCTGCCGGAAGAGCAGCCGAAGCAGGTCAGCGTCAACGCAAGCACCAGTGCAAAGCCCAGCACGCGAAGGATGGTCTTTTTCATGTTCTTTGTTTCTTCCTCTCTCCAATGGATGATTTTTTATAATACGCCCGCTATGCGGTGCGGTATTATTGCTTTTTCTCCTTTTTCAGGAGTGTGGTCAGCAGGTAGTAAAGCCCAATGCCGCCGAATACCACCAGCAGCATCAGCGTACAAAGCGCGTTGACCTCCGGCGTTACGCCCATCTTCAGCATGGAATACACCTGCAAAGGCAGGGTGTTGGAGGTTGTGCCGGTGACGAAGAAGGAGATGACCACGTCGTCCATGCTCATGGCGAACGACAGCAGCGCGCCGGAAAGGATCGCCGGGGTGATCAGCGGGAGCGTCACGTCGTAAAAGGCACGGGTCGGGCTTGCGCCCAGGTCACGCGCTGCCTCGACATAGGCGGGGTCCAGCCCAACCAGGCGGCTCTGAACATTGATGAAGATATAGGGAATACAGAAGGTCGTGTGTGCGATGATGAGCGTCAGCATGCCGAAGGGGATGCGGATGATCGAGAAAAACGCCAGATACGCCATGCCCAGTATGATTTCGGGCATCATCATCGGGATCATGGAGACGTTTTCCAGCAGCCCCTGCGTGCGGAAGCGCGACCGCGCCATGCCTACCGCGCCTGCCGTGCCGATCAGGATCGACAGCCCGCAGGAGGAGAATGCCAGAATCAGCGAGTTGTTGAGAGAGCGCAGGATCTGCGAATTGCGGAAGAGCTTTTCATACCATTGCAGCGAGAAGCCGGCCCAGTTGCTGTACTTGGAAGCGTTGAAGGAATAGACCACCACCACAATGATGGGCAGATAGTTAAACAGCAGCACAAGGATGACAAAAAGTTTGGAAAGCCAGTTGTTCTTCTTCATCTTATGCCACCCAGGTTTTTAGCCCCTGTAACCTTTTTGTAGATCAGAATAAAGGCGAAGGTGAACAGCAGCATCGCAATGGAAAGCGCTGCGCCCATGGGCCAGTTGCGCGCCTGCATCAGCTCGTTCTTGATCAGGTTGCCCAGCAGCAGCGTTTTTGCGCCGCCCAGCAGATCGGAGATAAAGAACAGCCCCATCGACGGCACGAACACCAGCACGCAGCCCGCCACAATGCCCGGCACCGTCAGCGGCACCGTGACCGTGACAAACGCCTTAAACGGCGACGCACCCAGGTCGCGCGAAGCCTCGATCAGCGACCAGTCGAGCTTTTCGACGGAGTTATAGATCGAGGTAATCATAAACGGCAGCAGTGCGTAGACCATGCCCAGCATCATCGCGCCGTTGTTGTAGAGAATCTTGAGCGGTTCGTCGATGATCCCCAGGCTTTGCAGCAGCGTGTTGACCGCGCCGTTGGCCTTGAGCAGTATAATCCAGCCGTTCAGCCGCAGCAGGGAATTGATCCAGAACGGCGCCATCAGCAGCAGGATGATAAATGAACGCAAACGGGGCGAAAATTTTGCCGTGAAGTAGGCGAAGGGATAGCCGATCAGCAGCGTCAGCGCCGTGGTGGAAACGGCTACGAGAAACGAATCCAGGAAGACTTTGGCATAGACGGGGCTGAAGAGTTTTTGATAGTTTTCCAGCGTGAACTGATCCGTAATGCCCCAAACGTCGCCCTTTTTAAGGAACGTGATCACCACGACGTAAACCAGCGGCAGCGCCACAAACAGCACCGTCCAAATGTAGAGAATCCAAACGGTGGGCGAGATGTGCCGATCATATTTTTTCTTCGCGGGTTCAGCCTTTTTCAACGGGCTTCCCCCTTTCCACAACCGCGGCCACATCCGGATCCCAGAAAACCTGCACCGCGCATCCGGCGGGGTATTGGGAAACCGGGTTTGCGCCCGTGATGAGCAGCTCCTGACCCGTGGGGAGCGTGATGGTGGTGCGCAGCACGCCGCCGATATAGCTGTGGAGCTTAATCACGCCCGAAAGACAGAAGCCGTACTGCGCCTTGTCCGCATAGTCGATGCGCTCGGCGCGAACCGACAGCGCGAGGTGCTCGCCCGGCTCATATTCGCCCTGCACCGTGACGGTGCTGCCGGGACAGAGCTCCAGCGTCGTTTGGCCATTCCGGCTGGAGAGCACCGTGCCCTCGATGATGTTGCTCTGACCGATGAACTGCGCCGCAAAGCGTGTTGCCGGGTGCTCATAGATTTCCTCCGGAGCGCCGATCTGCTCAAAGCGTCCGCCGTTCATCACGGCGATCAGGTCGGACATATTCAGCGCTTCTTCCTGATCGTGCGTGATATAGATAAAGGTGATGCCCAGCTTTTTTTGCAGCGCCTTGAGCTCGACCTGCATCTGACGGCGGAGCTGAAGATCCAGCGCGCCCAGCGGTTCGTCGAGCAGCAGCAGCTGAGGATCGCAGGCCAAGGCGCGCGCAATCGCCACGCGCTGGCGCTGACCGCCCGAAAGCTGCGCCGGCATGCGCTTGCCGTAGCCTTCCAGCTGCACGATGGAGAGCAGCTCGTCTACGCGCCGCGCCATTTCGTCCTTTTTAACCTTGCGAAGGTTCAGGCTGTAGGCGATGTTGCGCTGCACATTCATGTGCGGGAAGAGCGCATAATTCTGGAACACCGTGTTCACGGCGCGCTTTTCCGGCGGGAAGGCGGTTACGTCCTCTCCGTTTAAGACGACCTTGCCGCTGTCCGGCTGTTCAAGACCGGCAATGATGCGCAGCGTTGTGGTTTTGCCGCAGCCCGAAGGGCCGAGCAGCGTGATAAACTGCCCCGGCATCACTTGCAGAGAAATATCGTTCAGCACAGATGTGCCGTCGAAGGATTTGTGAATATTTTGGAGGGTCAATATGGGCTGAGACATTGGCAGAAATACACCCCCTGCGTCTTTTTTTCAGCTTCAGTATGAAGCAATCGGCTGAGAATTCAAGTTAAAATTCTGCGTTGATTCCTGAGCTTTGAGCGGAAACCCTGAAGTCATATCCGACAAAATACCTAGGAATAATAACAGGACTAATTATAGCAGAAACGCGGGGCTTTGCAAGAGTTTTTTTGCAAGTTTCACAAAGTGAAAATGCGAATCTTTTTGACAGGCCAGGTCGGATTTGTTATGATCTTCTGGAAAGAGCATTCGTGAAATGAGTTTGATGCCCAAGAAGAGGGGGGAGACGAAACCGATGAACATCGACCCGATCGTGACGAAAATCCGCCGGTGCGTCCGGAAACACGAGCTGGGCACGGGCGCATATGCCCGCTACACTCGCCCGAACGAGGGGAAAGGGCAAACGTTGGCGATCAATCCTTACGGCTGTGCGGACGCGGCCAATCTGCTCTACACCATCGGCGATTTTGAGCGTGATCCTCAGCGGCGCGCGGAAAGCATCGCCGCGATGCAGAAGATGCAGGACCACGAAACCGGGCTCTTTCACGAGAGCACGCATCACCCCATCCATACCACCGCGCACGTTTTGGCGGCGTTGGAGCTCTATGACGCAGAGCCGCTGTACCCCGTCTATGCGCTGGAGGAGTATCGAGAGATAGAAAAGATACGCGCCTTTCTGGAGAGTTTGGATTGGGAGGGCGAGCCGTGGGGACAGTCGCATCGCGGCGCGGGGCTTTATGCAGCGCTGCGGCTGACCGGCCGCGTCGATGCGGCGTGGCAGGACGCCTATTTTGCCTGGTTGCGGGAAAATTGCGATGCGCGGACGGGCATTGGCCGTAAGCGGGAAGCGGATTGCGTGGAACTGCCGCGCCATCTTTACGGCTGGTTTCACTATCTCTTCTGCCATGCGGATGCGCACCGTCCCTTTCCCTATCCGGAAAAGCTCATCGACAGCAGTCTGGACTTATACGAAAACCACAGGGAGCAGATGGGGAAGGGGTTTGGAGAGAGGTGCAGCTTCCGCGAGGTGGACTGGGTGTTCAGCCTGAATCGCGCCCTGCGGCAGTGCCCGCACCGTTTTGACGAGGGAAAGGCGGCGCTGCAGGACTTTGCAAAGGGATTTACGGCATACCTTTTGCGGGCGGACGAGGAAACGGACGAGAGTTTGGACGATTTGCACACGCTCTTTGGGGCGGCGTGCGCGCTGGCGGAGCTGCAGCAGGCGCTTCCCGGTGAAATGAACAGCACCGTGCCGCTGCGGCTTGTGCTCGACCGGCGGCCTTTTATCTGACGAAGGGACGAATAGAGGAGGAAAACAGAGATGAAAATCGGCATTATCGGAGCGATGGAAAAAGAAATCGAAGCGCTGCGCGCGGATATGACGGAGAAGACGACCCGCGTCATTTCCGGGATGCGGTTTGACGAGGGCAAGCTCTGCGGCAGGGACGTGGTGCTGGCAGTGGCCGGCATCGGCAAGGTCAACGCCGCGATGTGCACTCAGACGATGATCTTAACCTATGCACCGAATGTGATCCTCAATACCGGTGTGGCGGGCGGCATCGGCAAGGGGCTGCGCGTGATGGATGTGGTGGTGGCCACGGCGGTGGCGCAGCACGATCTGGACACCACGGCCTTCGGTGACCCGATGGGGCTGATCCCCGGCTTGAACGTTGTAGAAATGCCCTGCGACGAGACTGTCTGCCGCGACGTGATTGCGGCGGCGGAGCGCATCGGGGTCGAGCCCAAGCGCGGGCTGGTCGTATCGGGCGATCAGTTCATCGCGTCCAAGGAGAAGATCGACGGCATCAAGGCGCACTTCGATGCGCTGGCGGCCGAGATGGAGGGGGCGTCCATCGGCCAGGTCTGCTCGGTCAACAAGGTGCCCTTCGCCGTGATCCGCGCCATTTCCGACGGCGGAAACGAGGAGGCGGGCATGGATTACCCGCAGTTCGTCAAGCTCGCCGCGGCGCGGTCCGTGCAGCTGGTCGAAGAATACCTCCGTGCGTAAAAGACGGCAAAAGCGCCGCCCGTTTCTCCGAAAGAGAGAAAACGGGCGGCGCTTTTGTTCAGCGGCGCTCAGCCTTCCGAGTCAGAAAGGGCTTCGAGCCGATGCGTCAGCGAGCGGTAGGCCGCTTCCTGCGCGGGGGTCAGCCGATAAGCACGGCAACTGAAATTCCAGCTCGCTCCATCTGAACCAATGACCTCTATGTTGAGGTATCGCATCAGCACAAAGGGTTCGTTCAGATTGTCAATCGAGGTGTCTGCGGAGGCCAGGAGTTCCAATAACTCCGCGCTGAGTTGCAGCGATTCATAGTAGGATGCGTTGGACATATCGGGCAAGAGATTGTAACCGAGGTCGCACTCGCGGATCTGCGAGCCTTCGCAGAGCGCAAGGCCGCCGCCGATCCAAACCTCGCTTCCGTTCGCTTTCTTCAGCATATTGGCGGCTTCCAGCAGCGCTTCGGCGGTATTTTGGTCGTCCCGGTTGATCTTTTGCAGGAAGAGCAGCATGGTTTTGGGAGTAAGCGTCGTCAAATTATAGGAGGAGGCGAAGGTGTCTATGCCGGAGACCCCCTGGACGTTCAGGAAACCGTCGTAGAGCGAGACGGTGCTCCGCTCCATGGTTGTTTGGGAAGGGGCGCTTTCCGCTGCGAGGAGTGGTACGTTGGAGACTGCGGGCGTTCCGTTTTGCAGCAGACGCTGCTTTTCAGGCGCGAGCGCCTCGTATTCGCTGCGGAAGCTGTTCCAGATTTCGCGGCAGTCCTTATCCGTCAGCCCATAGTTTGAGAAGATGGAGTGAATCTCCTGCTCGTCCGGCAGGCGGGTCAAGGCGGTCTGATAGAAGTTGAAGGACGATTTCAGCTCCTGAAGGCGTTCTGCATCCGCAGGCGAGAAATGGATGCGCCGTGTGATGGTGCGGCCGGACTTGAGGTTGAAAACAACCGTTTCGGAAAAGGGATTGAGATGACTGTTTTTTTCGATAGCGGAGGCGGTGCTGGAAAGATTTTCGACCACCAGCGAGCTGATCTCTTCGTCGCGATAGTCGATGCGTGAAAGCAGCAGACTGTTGTAGGCGGAAGAGCCGTCCCTCTCGTCAAAGCGAAGGGACTCGATCTCGGAAGGAGCGGGGATGGTGTGCAGGGCCTGCCGACCCAGTGCCTCGCCCAGGAACGGCACCCCGATGCTCACGGCCAGCACGATGGGCAGCACATACAGCGCCGAGAGCAGATTGCGCACCCTGCGCGTGGTGACCAGCTCGTAGATGAAATACACCAGCACTGCCGCGCAGATCAGAAGCACCAACAGCCCCGACGAGTGCCACTCACCGCGCAGTGAGAACACCAGCATCATGCCGGAAACCAGAAACAGCGGCAGCGAGATCGCGCAGCGGAATAGGTGCTGCATCACGCGGCTGGGAGCGCTCTTGGAGGCGGTTTCCGACGCGCGGCGGCAGAAGATCACACCCGCAGCCGCCAGATAGATCAGCCCCAGCAGCGCCGTGTAACCGATATATTTCCCGGTCACCATCATCACGTCCAGATCGATGGCACCGTAGAAACCGAAGGAGAAAAGCTCCGCAATCAGCGCGACGGGGAGGTTGAGATTATAGTTGAACAGGAAGCCCAGCTCCGCGACCGAAACGATGGGCGCAGAGCTTTCCACCATCTCCGCGATGAGAAAGCTGATAAAGCGCGGTAAGAACATCACCAGCCCCGCCACGATGAACGCGGAAAAATAGGTGCCGGTGGAGCAGATGCCGATCAGGGCGCAGGCGGTCACCAACAGGCAGCAGCTGAAAAAATAGCCGATCAGATAAGGCAGCTGCGCCCAGTTGAGCACTCGGCCGAACAAGCCGTAGGTGAGATAGGAGGACAGAAGCGACAGCACGACCGTGCCTGCAAGCCAGGTCAGAATTGCCAACACGCGGCTGACATACAGCGTGCTCCGGCGTATGGGCAGTGAGTGATAAAAATCCGATGCGCTGCGCCGGGTCAGAAATCCAAAGGAGGAAAGCACCAGCGTCAGCGGCGCGAGGTACATATAGGCGAACAGGACGCCGGCATAATCGACCAGGTTCGGCGCAAAGCTCGACCCGGACACCGAAGAAATCAGCGCCGGCAAAAAGGAAAACAGCAGGCAGCATACCAGATAGATCAACCCGGTCAGGCGCGTCTGCCGAAGGCTTTCAAGATAGGCGCTGGGGCTGAAGAGCGAATTGCGTTTGTTCATGATGCTCCTCCTTATTTGAGCTCGTCGCCGAAGGAATATCCCAGCGACTCCATTTCATAGAGGAAGACCTCCTCGAGCGAAAGAGGCAGCACTTCCATTAGAATCGGGCTCTTGGTGCGCAGGTCCTGCACCACCTTGTCCCGGTCGCCGCGCACGATCAGGTTGCTGACTGAACCGTGCTTGGTGAAATTGAGCACGTCGAAGCCGGAAAAGAGCGTGTGGTCATAGTCGTGGTCAAAGGCGATCTGCACCTTGAAGAGCGTTGTTTTGAGGTTTTGCACGTCGCTTTCGAACACGATACCGCCCTTGTGCAGCAGCGCCAGCTGGTCACAGGTGTCTTCCAGCTCACGCAGGCTGTGCGAGGTGATGACCGCCGTGGCGCCGCGCTCCGCAACGTCCGCATAGAGAACTTTTTTGACCAGATTGCGCATGATGGGGTCCAGCCCGTCAAAGGTTTCATCCAGAAAGAGGAAGTCGGTCTTGCAGGCCAGCGCCAGCACCGTCGCGGCCTGGCGGCGCATGCCCTTGGAGAAGGTGCCAAGGTTTGCCTTGGGGTTGAGCTTGAAGGCGTCGGTCAGCTCGCCAAAGCGCGAGCGGTCGAAGCGGGGATAGAACGAAGCGTAGGTCTGCGCCATGCGCAGCATATTTGCCTGCGGCAGAAAGTATAATTCGTCCGGCACGAAAACAAGCTTTTCCTTCAGCTCCGGATTTTCATAGATATTGCGTCCGTCCAGCGTCACATTGCCCTTGTCCGGGCGGTAAATGCCGCAGATCAGGCGCAGCAGCGTCGATTTGCCTGCGCCGTTGGAGCCGACCAGGCCGTAGATGCAGCCGGCGGGAATGGTGCAGTCCAGCGCACTGAGCGCGGTAAAATCACCGAATTTTTTGGTGAGTCCATTGACCTGTATCATAGGGAACCTCCTTGGGCCGCCTTGTTGTAGGCGCTTTTGACCGTAGTGAGGATGTCGTCCAGCGGAATGCCCGCCTGCGCCAGCTGAATCGTCTCCTCGGCGATGTTCATCAGCAGCGTTTGGCGGCGGGAGCGCAGCTTGCTGGCAGCGTTCGGTGCGATGAAGCGCCCGCTGCCGGGCACGGTATAGCAGAGTCCCCGGCGCTCCAGCTCGGTATAGGCCTTTTGCAGCGTGTTGGGGTTGACCGAAAGTTCGACCGAGAGCGCGCGCACCGAGGGCAGCTGATCCTCCGGCGCGAGGTCGCCCAGCGCGACATGCATTTCCACCTGCTCCACGATTTGCTCGTAGATGGGGATGCGGGAGTATTTGTCCACCGTCAACAGGGGTTCGGCGTGCGGTTCAGTTGGGTTCATAGGATTCCTCCTTTGGCGACGAGTAAACGGATCGTTCCCACTGCCAGCAGCAGAAACGATGCGCTCAGCAGGCAGGAAAACAGCACGCACTGCGTGCCGCGGATCTCCGTTTGCGCGCAAAAATCCGGCGCAAATCGGCGCAGCAGACGGTAAAGTCCGCTGCCCAGCGCGCTCCCTGCCGGATAGAGCAGCAGATCCGTGGGAGCAATGCGCCCCTCCTGCACCGATCGCAGCGCCAGAATCAGCACGGCCAGCCCCAATCCCATCAGCAGCTGGCGCGCAAGGGAGCGGTGCTCCGGAAACAACAGACTCGTCAGCAGGGAAAACGGGATCAACAGCAGTAACTTTGCGCCGACGCGAAGCAGCGCAGGCGCATAGCGCATGGGTCCCGCGGGGCCAAGACGCAGTTGCGCCCAACCTGCAAACGGCGGCGTGGGCAGGATACCCGCCAGCGCCATGGACAGAGCCAGGTAAATGCCCAGCGCAAACAGCGCGCCGCGGGCTGCACCCCGGCAGGCGTACCGTCGATGCGTCAGGTGGGTCAGCAGTGCGGAAAGCGGCATGGAAAGCCCTGCGACAGTCCAGATCGACGCAGCCATATTTTTCATCTCCTAACTGTACTAACTCAAATAGTACAGTTAAAGCATACCACGGATTCAGGGCGCTGTCAACCGTTGGAAAAAAGAAACGCTCAAAACGCGCGGCTTCGCCTGAACCGCGTTCCCCGGAGCGTTGAACGGAAACAAAAAGCTTGAGAGGAGGCGCCTCCTCTCAAGCTTTTTTACTGAACTTTCCCTATTGATCCTCCTGAACGCCGCGGCGGAGGAAGAAAATGCCAACGGCTGCCGCCGCCATCAGCAGGAAGGTGGCGTACATCAGCAGCTGCTTGTTGCCCGCGCCCAACAGCACCAGGTTTTCGGTCATGGTGACGAACTGGCGGCCGAGCGTGACGCCCAGCAGCGCGCCCAGATTGCACATCGTGGAGTAGAACCCGATGTAGATGGTCTGGTTCTGGCGGGGAATGTTGATATAGGGGATGTTGGTGAAGGAGAGGTTGATGCCCGTGGCCAGTACGAAGGCATAGATCTGCGCCGTGGGGTAGAGCCAGAGATAATTTCCCTTGTTGACCAGCCCCAGCAGCAGGTAGTTTAGCGCATACAGCGCGATGGACATATTGCAGGTTTTCAGCCACGAGAAGCGGCGCAGGAACTGCGACCAGACCGGCGTGAGAAGCACCAGCACCGGCACGTTGAGCATGCTGACAATGTTGATGAAGGAATAGCTCGCCTCCACGTTGCGCAGCAGATAGACCGAATAATACGAACCGGGGATATTGGCCATCATGGACCAGAGGAAGGCGATGCCCACGGTGCGCAGGTATTTCCTTTCTTTGAAGGGACGGATCAGCAGATTGAACAGATTGAGCTTCTGCCCGCTCTGCTCATAAGGATCTTCCCGCATCCGCGCCAGCAGCGATAAGTCATACATCAGCATCGCATAGGCGAAAATGCGCAGCGTTGCAAAGCCCCAGACTTCCAGCCCGGCGTCCTTGAAGCAGTCCACCACCACGCCGCCCAGCAGGTTGAACAGCGCAACCAATATGCCGTTGGTCATGGAGAGAAAGGAGAAATACCGCACGCGGACGCGCTGCGGAATGAGCTGAATGTGCCAGACCGAAAAGCCGGGCGCGATCAGCGCGTTCATGACGTTGAGGGTCAGCACCAGCGCGCCGAAGATCACCAGCTTGGCCTGCCGCTCGAAAGGACAGAACGGGATGCAGCCGATCAGCACGATGTTCATGGTCTGGATGATCAGGCGCATGAGAATCAGCAGCTTTTTGCGCTGCGGGAAGTGCTCCAGCACCAGCGGAGAGAAAATCTGCATCAGGTTGGCGGAAAAGACGAACATCGACATCAGCCCGATGAAGCTGTCGTCCGCGCCCAGCAGAAGCATCAGTCCTGTGTAGAAATTGCCGCCCACCAGGTTGGCCATGATGTTGTTGGTGTAGTTGAACTGGAGATGCAGAACGCGGTTTTTGCTCTCTTCATCCCCGAAATACCAACCGTCCAGAAAGACGGAGCGGGCTTTCTGCCCGATGGCGGTCAGCGCGTTTCTGTTTCTGTTGGTCATGGTCGAACCTCCAGTAAAAAAGGAGTTTTATCTTTTTGTTAAGGTGGTTTCCTACTATTATACAAATCCGCCGCGGACTGTCAAGCGGATGCGCGCGGAAACCTCTTTTTTCTGTATCAGGGAGCCAAATATGGAAAATGTTCCCGCAAAACAGACGCAAATCTGACAAAACAAACATTGAAATACAGCGTCGAGTATGTTACAATTTTTTCACCGTAAAAGAAAGGAGCGAGGGCGGATGAAAAAGAGAGTTTCGGCCTGTCTGGCTGTGCTGATGGCGCTGCTGCCGAACACAGTGTTGGCGGCAGAGGAGATTCCCCTTCGCCAGACGATCTTCGGCACGGAGCGCGTGGTCGCCTATTGGGTGCTGGGCGTTTGCTCGGCAGCGTTTTTGACGCTGGTGTGCATTTGGAGCGTCAAGCTCAAGCACGGCCAGCCGAATGCGAACCAGACGACGGTGCGCGCGGCGCACGCAAGGATACATAAATATAAATAATAAAGAAAGAGCGTTTCTGCGGGAGGAAGCAAGCCCGCGGGGACGCTTTTTGAGTTCATCAACAGGTTAGAAAACACTAACCGACGGGGAGACGATCAGGAGGTTTGGAAACCCGGACGGAAAAACCGTGCTGCTGCACGGCAACCTCATGTGCCGGCGGCAGTTCGTGGACTTGATTCCGCTGCTGGAAGAGGAATCAGGCGTCTATGCTGTGAGCTTTGACGGGTTCGACGGCATAGGAAAGGCACAATATGGAAGTGCCCGGCGGCAGGCTGGATCTGCTGTTTGGGGGAATCGCTCGGCTGCGGCCCGGCGGTGTTCCTAAGCGCGGACGGGCACGATCTGAAAGAGATCCCGCCGGAGCAGCTCTACGATCAGGCGGCTTTCGTCTTGCAGGATAATAATGATCTCTTTGATGCTACCATGTGCAGGCCGAGGTCGCCGCGCATGCCGCGGGCTGTGACGGCTTCAGCATCGGTCAGCCCGGTATGTGCGCCGATTTCATCGGCGGCCGACAGGAAACCGAGAGCTGGAAGCTGTAAAAAGAAAAATACAGCCCGTATTTTCCGAATTCTATCGGGAAGTGCGGGCTGTGTTTTATTTTACGGAAGAGCGGATGAAATCCAGCAGTTCGTCCAGTTGGCTTTCGCCGAATACACGGATGCCGTTTTGCAGCAGCAACTCTGCCGCAACGCCGTTTCCATCGGTCAGTGTGCCGGTGAACATGCCGTCGTAGATGCGGCCGCAGCCGCAGGACGGGCTGCGGTCTTTGAGCAATGCGCAGGTGCAGCGGGTCAGGTGCGCCAGGCGCAGCGCTTCCGCCGCGCCGCGGCGGTAGTTTTCCGTCACGTCCTGACCGTCACAGGTGACCACGCGGTTGCCGCGTCTTTCGGAGGGTGCGCGCGGCGTAGGCAATCCGCCGAGAATTTCCGGGCAGATCGGCACGAGATGGCAGTCTGATTGCAGCAGTCGGTCCAGCTGTGGCAGGGATTTGGAACGCCCGTCATACCTACAGGAAATACCCAGCAGGCAGGCGCTGATGAGCAGATTCATATATCCTCCTCGTCGGGGCGCAGATTGCTCTTGCCGGTCATCGATTCCACATCGATGCGCAGCGCTGTCACGCGCGTCAGCATTTCAGAAGTGAATTTTGCCGTGTCCTTATATCCGCTCTGGCGCAGCACCGCGCGCAGCGCCGCTGCCTTATCAGAGAGATCGGTCAGGATGTGTGCTGTGCCGAAAGCGATGACGCTTTTGTATTTGGAGGTCCAGGAGCAGGGCACGGGGCCGGGCACGATGCGGATCTGCTTGGAGATTTCCACGCAGACGCGCGGATTTTTCCGGATCAGCGACAGCCGCAGCCCTTCGCCTGCACAGTGGAGGTAGAACGTAGGCTTTCCGTCCTCCGGCCAGTCAAAGCCGTAGCTCATCGGCACGACATAGGGCGCCTGCCCATCGGTCAGTCCCAGATGCAGCACGTTTTCTTGCGCAAGAAAAGCGCGCAGAACCGCAGAATCGTCAATCAGCCGGTCGTTTCGGCGCATAAAGATACCTCCTTGATTTCTTTCTGTTTGAAGAGCAGATAGGGTGGAGTGCGTCTGTCCGTGCGGGATGTATGGATTCCCATGGAGCGGAAAACGCCTGCGCGCGGCAGGGGTGCCGGGGGCGGCGGCCACCGGCACATAGCGGTGAGGCGCGAGGCTGGGCGGTGCGCTCCGAAGCAGTGCGGTTTGCAGTCGCCCGGTGAGCGCGCTTCCCACGCCGCGGAAGGGCTTAATATTCTTCTTTGCGGCGCTCCTTGCGCAGGGCGCTGCGGCGCTTTGCGGCTTCATATTCCATGCGATCCTCGTCGGTTTGGCAGATCAGCGGCGGCACGGGCGTGGGCTTGCCGTCCTCATCCAGTGCGACCAGTACAAGATAAGCCGTGTTGATGACGCGGCGCTCGCCGCTGAGTGCTTCGACGAAGGTATCCACGCGCACTTCCATCGACGTGCGGCCGACATAAGTCACTTTTGCCAGCAGCACCACCGTGTCGTTGACGAAAGCGGGGGACTTAAAGTGCAGCGTGTCAATGGATGCGGTGGTGACGTTGCAGCCGGAATGGCGGCGCGCTGCAACGCCTGCTGTGATGTCGATCCACTCCATCAGCCGCCCGCCGAACAGACGGCCGGAGCCGTTCAAGTGCTCGGCCAACAGGATCTGCGTGTGCTCGGCGCGGGAGGCCGAAACGGGTCTGGGTGTCATCCGGTTCTGTTCCATGAAAAAACTCCTTGCTTGGTGCGGAAGGTTACAGGCTGCGGGCCAGCGCCTCGAAGCGCCGCATGGCTTCTACCGTGTTCTCATATTGGCCGAAGGCGGTCAGGCGGAAGAAGCCTTCGCCGTTGACACCGAAGCCGGCGCCCGGCGTGCCGACCACCTGCGCGCGCTCCAGCAGCAGATCGAAGAAATCCCAGCTTTTCATGCTGCCGGGGCAGCGCAGCCAGATATAGGGCGAGTTGACGCCGCCGGTGTAGAAAATACCGAGTCGATCGAGCGTATCTGCCATGACGCGGGCGTTGCGGCGGTAGTAGTCGAGGTTTTCCATGCACTGGGCGTAGCCTTCGTCGGTAAAGACCGCTTCTGCTGCGCGCTGCACGATGTAGGCCGTGCCGTTGTATTTGGTGGTCTGGCGGCGCAGCCACATGCGGCTTAAGTTCATGCCGTCGCGTTCCAGCGTCTCGGGCACGATGGTGTAGCCGCAGCGCGTGCCGGTGAACCCCGCCGTCTTGGACAGCGAGCAGATCTCGATCGCGCACTGCTTGGCGCCTTCAATTTCGTAGATCGAGAGCGGCAGCGAAGGATCCGTGATGAATGCCTCGTAAGCCGCATCAAACAGAATGATGGCGTCCTGACGGAGCGCATAATCCACCCACTTTTTAAGCCCCGCATGGTCGTAAACCGCGCCGGTGGGGTTGTTGGGCGAGCAGATGTAGATCAGATCGGCCTGTACATTCTCGTCCGGCAGCGGCAGAAAGCCGTTTTCGGCATTCGCGTCGCAATAGACGATCTTCCGGCCCGCCATGACGTTGACGTCCACATAGGCGGGATAGACCGGATCGGGGATGAGCACGGTATTGTCCTGAGCGAACAGATCGAGCAGATTGCCCAGGTCGCTCTTTGCGCCGTCGCTGATGAAGATTTCATCAATAGAAAGTGCCACACCGTGCTTGGCGTAATAGCGGGTGATGGCCTCACGCAGGAAGGGATAGCCCTGTTCGGAGGGAATGTAGCCGTGGAAGCCGCCGGGCGTGCCCATCTCCAGGGCGGCTTTTTGCATGGCTTCGGTCACGGCTGGGCAGAGTGGCCGGGTTACGTCTCCGATTCCCAAGCGGATGATGCTCTTGTCCGGATGTGCGGCGGAATAGGCGGCAACCTTCTTACCCACCGTGGAAAAAAGGTAGCTGTCCTGAATGTTGCGGTAGTTTTCGTTGACGCGCATAAGGTGCGCCTCCTTTATCGTGCGTGGATTTTCAATGGGTCAATCATAGAAAAAAGGCATTTCGCCCTGTTCCGGCGGTGCGCCCAGCTGATTGAGTACAAACGGCCAATTGCCTGTGTCCTCTATCAGAAAGCCGTAAATCAGCCCCATATGCCGGTGCCAATGGCGGAACTGGCCGAGAATCAGATGAAAGCGCGTCATGTCGCAGTCCGCTGGGCACTCGGTCAGCTCATCGTCTTGAAGGACATTGAGATAGGCGCAGAGCTTGCCCTTTACTGCCGCAAAATAGGACAAAGCGGTTTCTCTCGGCAGCGTTTCGTCTTCGGAGGGAACGACGTTCAGATCGTTCAGCCCTTTTGTGTGGAAGGATGGGTCGCGGTAATCGGGATCGCCGGGGTTGATATACCAGCGATCCATCGAATACAGCGTGTGGTAGACGTATTTCCACATCGGGATGCCGTCATAGCGCCGATCCCACAGCGCATCCGGGATGGCGCGCAGCAGGTTTTCACACTCCCATAGGGCGCGCTGCGTCTGCTCCCGGATGACGGCGGAGAACGGGTTTTGCTCAATCATGCTTTTCGGCCTGCGCGTCCAGCGAAGCCTTGATGAATTCGCGGAAGAGCGGATGCGCCTTGTTGGGGCGGGACTTGAATTCGGGATGGAACTGCACGCCGATGTAGAAACGCTTGCCGGGGATTTCCACCGCCTCGACCAGGCGCTCGTCGGGCGAGGTGCCTGCGATGCGCATACCGTGATCCTGGAACTCCTGACGGTATTCATTGTTGAACTCATAACGGTGACGATGGCGCTCGGAGATGTTGCTCTGGCCGTAGACGCGCTCCATCAGCGTGCCGGGACGGATAGCGCAGGGGTAAGCACCCAGGCGCATCGTGCCGCCCTTGGGCAGGTTGCCCTGCTGGTCGGGCATCAGGTCGATGATGGGATGCTCGGTATCGGGCGCAAACTCGGTGGAGTTCGCATCGGCATAGCCCAGCACATTGCGGGCGAATTCGATGGCCGCGGTCTGCATGCCCAGGCAGATGCCGAAATACGGAATGTCGTTCTCGCGGGCGTACTGTCCGGCGAGGATCATACCGGCCACGCCGCGGTCGCCGAAGCCGCCGGGCACGATGATGCCATCCGCGCCGTGCAGATAGTCGTCTACGTTATAACTGGTCAGCAGCTCGGAATCCACCCAGTCGATGTCCACCTGGGCGCTGTTCTCAAAGCCGCCGTGGCGCAGAGCTTCCGCAACGGAAAGATAGGCGTCGTGCAGGCGGACATATTTGCCCACCAGAGCGATGCGCACCGTGCGGGTGCGGTTCTCGATGCGCGCCAGCATCTCGTTCCATTCGGTCATGTCCGGCGCGGGCAGGTCGTTGAGGTTCAATTCACGGCACACGATATCGGAGAAGTGATGCTCTTCCAGCATCACCGGCGCCTGATAGAGGATGGGCATGGTCAGGTTCTCAATGACGCAGTCGGGCTTGACATTGCAGAACAGCGCGATCTTATCCTTGATTTCCTTGTCGATCGGCTCGTCCGAACGGGTGACAATGATATCCGGGAAGATACCCATCGAGCGCAGTTCTTTGACGGAATGCTGCGTGGGCTTGGATTTGTGCTCGCCGGAGGACTTGATGTAGGGCACCAGCGAAACATGGATGAACAGGCAGTTGCCGCGGCCCAGTTCCAGCGAAACCTGGCGGATCGCCTCGAGGAAGGGCTGGCTTTCGATGTCGCCCGTGGTGCCGCCGATCTCGGTCAGCACGATATCCGCGCCGCTCTTCTCGCCCACGGAGTAGATGAAGTGCTTGATCTCGTTGGTGATGTGGGGGATAACCTGCACGGTGGAGCCGAGATAATCGCCGTTGCGTTCCTTGGTCAGCACGTTCCAGTAGACCTTGCCGGTGGTCAGATTGGAGAACTTGTTCAGATTTTCGTCGATGAAGCGCTCATAGTGCCCCAGATCCAGGTCGGTCTCCGCGCCGTCGTCGGTGACGAACACCTCGCCGTGCTGATAGGGGCTCATGGTGCCGGGATCGACGTTGACATAAGGATCGAGCTTCTGCGAGATAACCTTCAGGCCCCGCATCTTCAGCAGGCGCCCCAGAGAGGCCGCCGTGATGCCCTTGCCCAGACCCGAAACCACGCCGCCGGTGATAAAAATGTACTTGCTCATTGTGCTTGTGTTCTCCTTTTCACTTGGTAAGAAAATATGTAAAAATGCTGGATATCAAGAATTTTGATTCCGTTTCAGCAGATTTTGGCACAGAAAAAAGGGGGAACTTCCCCCTTGATTATTGCTCATAGATTTCGATGATGGACTGGGCGACGCGACCGCGCGTGATGCGGCGGTCCATCGCCTGTTTTTCGATGTAACGGTGCGCCTGCGCTTCCGTCATGGAGAGATACTGAATCAGCGCGCATTTGGCGCGATCCACCAGGCGGATCTCATCGATCTTCTTTTGCAGCTGGAGGTTCTCGCTTTTGAGCCCCATTATGCGGCGGTGCGCCGCCGTGACCATCTTCAGCGCCTGATAGAACATTGCGCGGCCGAGCGGCTTGCCCAGCACCATCACGCCCATGTCCTCCACCTTGGAGGACACTTCGTCCTCGTTTTCGGCGCGAACCAGCAGCAGAATGCCGGAGGAGGTATCCATGGCGAGGGTCATCGAAAGACCGTCGCCGTATTCGTCGGAAAGCGGGGCGTTGATCACAATCAGGTCGTATTCCATTTCGGCGGAGAGACGGCGCGCTTCGCTGCCGCTGCCCGCAACCGTAAAGTCGAACGGGCCCGCGCCGCGCATCAGCTCCGTGAGTATCGCGCGGCCCTTTTCGCCGGAAGATACCAATAGTGCCTGCATGTTCCCGCTTTCCCTCCTTTCCGCAAATGAAATCCTTTGTGCCTGACTTTAGCGCAGCCCCATCGCAAGATACGCCCGCAGCGTGCCTTCCGGCAGTACCGTTTTGAGGAACGGCGATTCGCTGGCCAGCACGGCAGCCTGCTGCAAGGTATCCGGCAGGGAAATCCCCGTCGGGCGATCCGGCGCGCAGAGCGCCAAGCCCTTTTCAATGCCGTCCAGCCCTGCCGCCATCACCAGCGCATAGGCCAGATAGGGGTTGCAGAGGTTGTCCGGTGAGCGCAGCTCCATGCGCGCGGAATTGCCGCGCGGCATCGGCAGGCGCACCAACTGGCCGCGGCCGATGCTGCTCCAGCCCACGTCCTTCAGCGCGTCGTGGTTGCCCAGGCGCTCATAGGAGGCGGCGGAGCTGTTCAGCAGCAGCGTCATGGCGGGAATGTGGTGCAGCACGCCCGCCAGAAAGGATTGCCCTTCGGTCGGAAGGACACCGTTTTCGTCCGGCAGGAACAGGCTGCGTCCGTCGCGGCTGGCGGAAAGACTGATGTGGAAGCCGCTGCCGTCCCAGCTGGGCAGAGGCTTGGGCCCCATGTGGGCGGAAAGACCGTTGCGCGCGGCGATGGTGCCCACCAGGTTGCGGAAGGTGACGCAGTGATCTGCCGCCGTCAGCGGATCGTAGGCCTCAATGGCGATTTCGTTTTGCCCCGGCCCCATTTCGTGATGGGAGGAAACGGGACGGATGCCCATCTCTTCCAGCGTCAGGCAGATGTCGCGGCGGACGTTTTCCCCGCGGTCGAGCGGCGCGACGTCCAGGAAGCCCGCCCGATCGTGCGGGACGGTGGTCGGGTCGCCGTTTTCATCCAGACGGAAAAGGTAGAATTCGCACTTTGCGCCGAAGCGGAAGGTAAAGCCCTTCTGCGCGGCGCGCTCTGCGGCGTTGCGAAGCAGCAGGCGGCTGTCCTGCGCGAAGGGACGGCCGGCGCTGTCGGTGATGGAGCAGTAGAACCGCGCCACGCGCCCCGTCTGCGGCCGCCAGGGCAGCACCTCCAGGGTGGAGGCGTCGGGGTGCAGCACCATGTCCGCCGGGGTGGAACCGGCAAAGCCGCGCACCAGTCCCGCGTCAAAGGGAACGCCGCACTCGAAGGCGCGGGGCAGCTCGTCCGCCATGATGGCGATATTTTTCAGCGTGCCGAATGCGTCGCAGAACGCAAGGCGGATGAACTTGACGCCGTTTTCCGCTACGAATTGCAGCACCTCGCTGTCGGTGAAACTCATGCTTGCTTCTCCCTTCTGTACGGAGCGTCCCATTGATAGGCCAGGCGTTCCGTGCCGTCCCGAGTGCGGATCACGCCGCAGTAAACAAAACCCTCGCGGAGAATGTGACGCTGCATCGGGAGGTTGTCCCGGTGCGTGTCGATCCGAAGACTCGCCCAGCACGCCTTGGCGTATTCCGCACATTCGTGAAACACGCCGCGCGTCAGCCCGTCGCCGGCCACCCGGTGAATGGCGGCGTAGGGCGCATCGCTCTGCCACGCGCCGTCGATGACAGCGTAGGTCGGGTCGGGACCGGGCTTCAACACAAACGCGCCGTGTACGGATTTTCCGTCCGTCACGGCGCAAAGGGCTCCGGATGCGATATCTTCAAGCAGTATTTCGCGGGAGGGATAGTTTCCCGTCCACTGGGAGGGATTGCCGCTGCGGTGCATGAACTCCCGCGCGGAGCGATAGATTCCCTCCAGTGTGTCAAGGTCGGTTGAAACGGCCGGTCGGATCATCGCATACTCTCCCTTCGCCTCCGCGGCAGCCCGCAAAGGCTTTTGAAAAATTTTCATCCCATTATACAGCAATCAGTTTTGCGTGTAAAGCTGTTTATAGGGGTTATTTGTGTTAGGTTTCAGGCAATAAAAGGGGTGATCCATCACGGCGTTTTCGTCCAGGCCGAACGCGGCGCAGAAGTCGTGAACGTGCGGCCGAATGACCTCCAGGTCGGCCTTTTCGGCACGGTGCGCAACCACCTGATCGGGCAGATCGTCCGGCAGCACGTCGCTGCGCAGAAAGATGCTGCCGCCGTGCATGCCCGTGGCGCAGAAGGCGTCTACCGGCGCTTTGCCGGAGGTGTTCAGCCCCAGCACCACGATCAGCCCGCCTGCCTGGTATTCTCCAAGAAAGCAGCCGGTTTCACCGCCGACGATGATGACCGGCACCTTCTCCTGATAGGCCTTCATGTGAATGCCGGCGCGATAGCCCACATTGCCGCGCACGAAGATGCGTCCCCCGCGCATGGCGTAGCCCGTTGCATCGCCGGAAGAGCCCGCGATGGTGATCTGCCCGGCGTTCATGGTGTCGCCGGTCGCGTCCTGCGCGTTGCCGCAGGTCTCGATCTGCGTGCCGTCCAGATAAGCGCCCAGCGCATTGCCCGGCACGCCCTCGATGACGATGTGCCGCCCGGACGAGCCCGCGCCGATATAGCGCTGTCCACAGACGTTTTCCAGCACGATGTCCCGATCTTCCGTGTCTTCGATCTTCTCATTGACCTGACGGAAGCGGAGATTTTTCACATCCAAGCGCGTCATGCCTTTGCACCTCCCAGCTTTTGTGCGCGCGCAGCCGAACCGAAGGCCATCAGCTGCGGCTTTTCACGGATCAAATCAAAATCAAGGGTATTCAGCGGGGTCTGCTCGCGCACCAGCGAGGTGTAAATGCCTGCGCGGGCAATGTCCCCGATCAGGATAAAGCCCACCAGCCGATTGTCCCGCACGACGAGGCGCTTGTAGCTGTTTTCACTCTGCGTGATGAAACTCTCGCCGTTTAAGTCGCCGCAGGTAGCGATGTGCAGCCCGAAGAAGCCGCCTGCGTTGACGGGCATCGCCTTGTCGTAAGGATGCGCGCCGCCCGCCATCGAAATGCCCGCTGTTTCGCCCTGCAAATAGGCATTGGGCAGCAGCGCGAGAATTTTATCCTGCCCACTGGTCAGGTCATGGGAAAGTGTACAGTCGCCCGCGGCATAGAGGTCGGGCACGGTAGTCCGCTGATTCTGGTCGGTCACAATGCCGCGGCGTACTTCGCATCCGGCACTTTCGGCCAGAGCGGTGTTCGGCCGGACACCTACCGCCAGCACCAGCACGTCAAAGGGAATCGCCTCACCGCTTTTGAGCGTCGCAGTATCTTCCGTGAATTCTGCCACACTGTCGGCCAGACGGAAGGAAATGCCCTGCGCTTCCATTTGCTTCTGTACGATGGCAGAGCCAGTCTCATCCAGCACAGCGGGCAGCACGCGCGGTGCGAGATCGACAATGGTCATTTCCTTGCAGAGGTGGCGGATGCCCTCGGCGCACTTCATGCCGATCAGGCCCGCGCCGACAATCAGCACGCGGCTGTCGGAAGCAAGGTCACGCTCCAATGCCTTTGCATCGTCCAGCGTCAGAAAAGCGTGGCGGCGTTTGACCTTTTCCAGTCCGGCCATCGGCGGCACGAAGGGCGTGGAGCCGGTCGCCAGCAGCAGCTTATCGTAAGGGATGCGCTCGTCGTCCTCCAAGATGACCGCGCGCGTTTTTGCATCGATGGAGGCGGCGGCGCGCCCCAACAGCGCCTGCACATGGTTGACTTCGTAAAAATCATCCGGACGGTATTTCATGCGCCGCTCGTCGGTCTTGCCCCAGAGCAGATAGGAGATCAGCGGGCGGGAATAGGTGTGATGCGGCTCTTTGGAGATCAGCACGATGGGGGAGGCCGCGTCGATTTGGCGGATGCCCTCCACTGCGCCGATGGCTGCCGCGGAATTGCCGATGATGACGTATTTCATGTGCTTCACCTCTCCTCGTAGACGATGGCGCGGTTGGGACAGCCTTCCACGCAGGCGGGCTTGCCGGGGCGGGAATTCATGCACAGCTCGCACTTTTGCACCGGGCCTTCCTCCGTGGGCAGAATACAGCCGTAGGGACAGACCAGGATGCAGGTGTAGCAGCCGACGCACTGATCGCGGTCGCAGACGATCACGCCGTCCTTTTTGCTCAGCGCGCCGGAGATGCACGCCTTGACGCACAGCGGCTCATCACAGTGCCGGCAGGAGACGGCGAAGTTTACCCCCTTGCCCTCCTCAATTTGAATGCGGGGCCGGATAGGCTTATCTTTCAGCGCTTTGACCATGTCGTCCATGCCGCTGTTGGCAGAGGCGCAGTTGTATTCGCAGAGGTGACAGCCCAGGCACCATTTTTCTTCCACATAGATGCGCTTCATCCGTTATCCTCCTCATTCTCCGGCGTGCTTGACGCCGAGGATCGCAAGCTCCCGGTCGGTCAGACCGATGCCACGCAGCATTAGGCGGTTGCCGCGCATGGATTCGATGGAATTGATGCCCATGCCGCCCATCATCTCCATGATCTCATGGTTCCACGCCGTGACCAGATTGACCAGCCGCTGATAGCCGATTTCCGGATTCAGGCGCTTGACCAGCTCCGGACGCTGGGTCGCAATGCCCCAGTTGCACTTGCCTGCCTGACAGGCGCGGCACAGATGGCAGCCCAGCGCCAGCAGCGCCGCCGTGGCGATATATACCGCGTCTGCGCCCAGGCAGATGGCCTTAACCACGTCGGCGGAGGAACGGATCGAACCGCCCACGATCAGGCTGACGTTGTTGCGGATGCCCTCTTCGCGCAGCCGCTGATCCACCGCCGCCAGCGCCAGCTCAATCGGGATGCCCACGTTGTCGCGGATGCGGGTGGGCGCAGCGCCCGTGCCGCCGCGGAAGCCGTCAATGGCGATGATGTCCGCGCCTGAGCGCGCAATGCCCGATGCGATGGCCGCGACGTTATGCACTGCCGCGATTTTGACGATGACGGGCTTTTGATAGTGCGTCGCTTCTTTTAAGGAGTGGACGAGCTGGTGCAGATCCTCAATGGAATAAATATCGTGGTGCGGCGCGGGGGAGATTGCGTCGGAGCCTTCGGGAATCATGCGGGTGCGCGAGACATCGCCCACGATCTTGGCTCCCGGCAGGTGCCCGCCGATGCCGGGCTTTGCGCCCTGCCCCATCTTGATTTCAATCGCCGCGCCCGCTTGCAGGTAATCCTTGTGCACGCCGAAGCGGCCGGAGGCCACCTGTACGATGGTGTTGGCGCCGTATTTGTAGAAGTCCTCATGCAGGCCGCCTTCGCCGGTGTTGTAGAGCGTTCCCAATGCCTGCGCGGCTCTGGCCAGCGATTCGTGTGCGTTGTAGGAGATCGAGCCGTAGCTCATGGCGGAGAACAGGATCGGCACGTTGAGCTGCAATTGCGGCGGCACGTCGGTGATGAGATTGCCCCGGCTATCGCGGCGAATCTGATCGTTTTTGCGGCCGAGGAAGATGCGGGTTTCCATCGGCTCACGCAGGGGGTCGATGGAGGGGTTGGTCACTTGGGAAGCGTTGATGAGGAGCTTATCCCAATAGACGGGATATCCCTTGGGCGTGCCCATTGAAGAGAGCAGCACACCGCCCGAACCCGCCTGACGGTAAACCTCGGTGATGGTCTGCGCCTGCCAGTTGGCGTTTTCCTTGAAGGTGTTGTCGGACTTGACGATCTTCAGGGCTCGGGTGGGGCAGAGCGACACGCAGCGGTGGCAGCAGACGCACTTGGTCTCATCCGAGATCATCTTTTGAAGGTCTGCGTCGTAATGGTGCACTTCGTTGGCACATTGCCGTTCGCAGACGCGGCAAGCGATACAGCGGTCGGCATTGCGGATCACTTCATATTCGGCAGGAAAAAAATTGATGGCCATCAGGCTTCACCGCCTTTGCTGGTAATGATGACGGGCTGTCCGCCCTTGGGGGACCAGAGCTTGTCCAGTTCCGGTTCCAGTACGCGGATGGCGCACTCTTCAGAGGAAATATAGACCCGGTCACCCTTTTCGCCGATGACCATCGAGCGGAGCTTGAGCCGGTCGTTGAGCGCCATCAGCCCCCCCGTAAAGCCCACCAGGATCGAAAACGGCCCGGTGATCAGGAGCGAAGCGAACATGCCGCGAAGGTATGTCAGCTGCTTTTTCTGCTCCTCCGGCATCCGGTCGATTGTGGACCAGAACGGCGCGGCGATGACCGAGGCGGTTTCTTCCAAAGTGAGCTTCTTCTTGCGCACGAGGAAGTCAATGATGTAGGTGATGACCTCGGTATCGGTCAGCAGCGTGCATTTGTAGCCGTACATCTCGATCCAGCGGCGGTTTGCGTCATAGGAGCTGATCTCACCGTTGTGAACCACCGAAAGGTCGAGCAGCGCGAAGGGGTGCGCGCCGCCCCACCAGCCGGGCGTGTTGGTCGGATAGCGCCCGTGCGCCGTCCAACAGTAGCCCTCGTATTCTTCCAGCCGGTAGAACTCGCCCACGTCTTCGGGATAGCCCACCGCCTTGAACACGCCCATGTTTTTTCCGCTGGAAAAAACGAACGCGCCCTCGATGCCGGAATTGATGCGGATGACGCACTGGGAGGTGAATTCCTGCTCGTCCAGCTGAGAGGATTCCAGTTTGGTGTGCAGAGGACGGACAAAATAGCGCCAGATCATCGGCTCGGAGGTGATGGCGGGGATTTTGCGCGTCGGGATCTTGGAAAGGTTCACGATGTCAAAGTGCTCCTCCAGAAAATCCTCGCAGGCTTTGCGCGCCGCGGTATCGTCGTAGAAGATGTGGAAGGCGTAATAATCCTTGTACTGCGGATAGATGCCGTAGCCTGCAAAGCCGCCGCCCAGACCGTTGCTGCGGTCGTGCATGGTGGCGATGGAGCGGACGATTTCGCTGCCGCAGATGCCCTGGCCCGAACGGGAGATGACGCCCGAAATCGAACATCCCGCGGGAATCCTGATCTGACCCTCTCGTTGCATACGCTTCTTGTTTCCTCCTTGCCCAAAGATGAAAAAAAGGAGTTCACCAGACCGTCCGCGCCGCAATTGGGTACAGACCGATCTGGTGAACCCCTTTGTTCACCAAATTTATGGGTGACATTCTACATCGAAAAAGGGAAGGTTGTCAAGAGCAAAATGCATGATGAATTTGTTAATCCTGCATTTTTTGAAGGGGAAATCTGTATGTGATTGATTCAGAATGACAAATCCTATAGAATAAAAATAGGTAATTATTTGAAAACAGGGCCGTATGAAACCGAATCGGAAAGAGGGGGGGAGTGTATATGCCGATTGCCGTGGTTTCCGGGGCGGATCGGAATATCGGCCTGGAAATAGTGAAACAGTTTCTGCAACGGGGCTGGAAGGTGTTTGCGGGACGGTACCTCATGGAGCTGCCGCTGCTGGAGGAGCTGCAAGAAAAATATCCGCAGCAGCTGACGCTGGTGCCGCTGGATGTATCCGATGAAGAAAGCGTGGACGCCGCTGCTGGAAGCGGGGCAGGGCAGGCGCATTTGCTGCATGACCACCGTGCAGAGCAGCAACAACGCGGCGCGCGACTGCGCCGATTATCCCGCACACGTCTCCAAAGCGCCGCTGAACATGGCGATGAACCAGCTGTTCAACGGCCTGCGCCCGAAAGGATTACTGCAAGGATCCCGCAGCCGCGCCGGAAAGGGCGGGCGAATACGCAGTGGAATACTTTACCCGCAACCGCAGCAACGAGCCGGAATCCTACAAGCATTCCGACGAGAACCGCCTTGCGCTGCGCGACTGGATGAACATTGAAATTCCCTGGTGAGGGGAGAAGGGAGAGAAAAACTTTGGGAAAGATGCTGGTCTCTGCGACGATCTGTGGCATCCGGCAGAGGTGATTGAACGGGGAATCCGCGGCCTGGGCGACGGTGCGTATTCCTTCGACGTGGTCAAATCGGCCAAGGACATTCTAACCCCAAAGCGCCTGGAACAGTACGACGCGGTGATCATTGCAAAGAGCAACAACGTCAGCGCCGCCAATACCGCGCCGTGGTTTTAGGAGAGCGTCACCGAGGTCGGGCCGGAGGAATTCCGTGCATACCTGGAGCGGGGCGGCGGCATCGTGTTTGTGCATTCGGGCACCTGTATCGGCGAACGCTTTCTGGGCGATGCGGACGAGCGCTTCAAAAAGCCCGCGCGCGGGATGCAGGCGCTGCACGGCTGCACCATGAACGACCATCCGCTGCGACATCTATGTCACCGACCCGGATTCGCCGCTGACGGAGGGCGTGGGCGCCTTCACGGTGCACGATGAACACTATCAGATCAGCGACCTTGCCGGGGATGCGCAGGTGTTTCTGCAATGGGATTCTGCGCCAGGCGGCACGCAGCCTGCGGGCTGGACGCGAAAGATCTACGGAGGGCGCATTGTGGTGTTGACGCCGGGCCATACGTTGGACGTGTGGGAAAATCCGGAGTTCCGCAAGCTGTTGGTCAACGCCATTGAGTGGACAACGTGCAGGACGTGAGCGGTCATTCCTGCAAAAACTTGTTCTGGAAAGATTTTGTAAACCGGTTGACAGCACCTTTTGAGCGTGCTATGATTCCCTCCATCAACAGCAAAGGCGCTGTGGGCAAGGCAAAGGCCCGCAGCGTCTTTTTTTGTTTTTTATCTGACTGTGTTGGAGGAGGAATCGTTATGAAGAGCGTACCTGAACTGTTCGGCAGCATGGTTTTCGGCGATGCGGCGATGCGCGAACGTCTGCCCAAGGAAACCTACAAGGCTTTGCGCAAGACCATCCAGGACGGCAAGCCATTGGATATTGCCGTGGCCAACGTGGTGGCCAACGCCATGAAGGACTGGGCGACTGAAAAGGGCGTGACGCATTTCACCCACTGGTTCCAGCCCATGACCGGCATCACTGCCGAAAAGCACGATTCCTTCATCAGCCCCACGCCCGACGGCGGCGTGATCATGGAGTTCTCCGGCAAGGAGCTGATCAAAGGCGAGCCGGACGCTTCGTCCTTCCCCAGCGGTGGTTTGCGCGCGACCTTTGAAGCCCGTGGCTACACTGCCTGGGATCCTACCTCCTACGCCTTTATCAAGGACGGCACGCTGTGCATTCCCACGGCCTTCTGTTCCTACGGCGGCGAGGCGCTGGACAAAAAGACCCCGCTGCTGCGCTCGATGGAAGAGCTTTCCAATCAGGCGATGCGCATCCTGAAGCTCTTCGGCAACACCACCGCCAAGCGCGTGGTCACGACCGTCGGCCCTGAGCAGGAGTATTTCCTGATTGACGAATCCGTTTATGAAAAGCGCCGCGATCTGATCTACACCGGCCGCACGCTCTTCGGCGCAAAGCCACCCAAGGGTCAGGAGCTGGACGATCATTACTTCGGCGCGATCAAGCCCCGCGTGGCGGCTTATATGAAGGAATTGGACGAAGAACTGTGGAAGCTGGGCGTGCTGGCCAAGACCAAGCACAACGAGGTCGCTCCGGCACAGCACGAGCTGGCGCCCGTCTTCGGCACCACAAACGTCGCCACTGACCACAACCAGTTGACGATGGAGATCATGAAAAAGGTCGCCGCTCATCACGACATGGTGTGCCTGCTGCATGAAAAGCCCTTTGCGGGCGTCAACGGTTCCGGCAAGCACAACAACTGGTCGATTTCCACCGATGACGGCAAGAACCTGCTGGAGCCCGGTTCCTCTCCGTTTGAAAACGCGCAGTTCTTGCTGTTCCTGTGCGCGGTGATCAAGGCTGTGGATGAGCATCAGGATCTGCTGAGAGTTTCCGTCGCCTCTGCGGGCAACGATCATCGCTTGGGCGCGAACGAAGCGCCGCCGGCCATCATTTCGATGTTCCTGGGCGACGAACTGACCGATATTCTTGAAGCTATCGAAGAAGGCGCTTCTTATACTAAGAAGGAAAAGACCGAGATGGAGATCGGCGTCAAGGTGCTGCCGCACTTCCCGAAGGACACCACCGATCGCAACCGCACCTCGCCGTTCGCCTTCACCGGCAACAAGTTCGAGTTCCGTTCCCTCGGCTCCACCTTCTCCATCGCAGGCCCCAACATCGTGCTCAACACCGCTGTGGCCGATGAGCTGATGCAGTTTGCCGACGAGCTGGAAAAGGCCGACGATTTCAAGACGGCGCTGGCAAAGCTTTTGCAGAAAACCATCCGCGAACACAAGCGCATCATCTTCAACGGCAACAACTATGCGCCCGAATGGATCACCGAGGCGGAAAAGCGCGGCCTGCTCAACCTCAAGACCACGCCGGACGCGCTGCCCTACTTCATCAAGCCCGAAAATATCGCGATGTTCACTCGCCACGGCGTGTTCTCTGCCCGCGAGATGGAGAGCCGCTATGAGGTGCTGATGGAGAACTACGCCAAGGTGCTCAACATCGAGGCCATGACCATGCTGGATATGGCCAACCGCGATATACTGCCCGCCGCATTGACCAATGTGGGCGAGTTGACCGATACGCTTCTGAAAAAGAAGGAGCTGGGCCTTTCTGCCAAGACCGAAACCGAGCTTTGCAAGAAGCTTTCGTCTCTGGCGGACAGCCTGAGCGAGAAGATCGCGGCGCTGAGCGAGACGATCTGCGGCGCCAAGGCTTATGCGGACGACGCGCCCGCCGAAGCGGTCTACTATCGCGACCATGTCGTGCCCGCAATGAACGAGCTGCGCGCCGTGGCGGACGAAATGGAAATCCTCGTGGCGAAAAAATACTGGCCTTTCCCGACGTATGGTGATATTCTGTTTAGTGTTCAGTAAGCCACTTTACGGGAGGGAGAGCCCTTGGAGCAAATCCACGAAGAATGCGGCGTGTTCGGCATCTTCAATCGGGAGGCCGAATCCGTCGATACAGCCAGATGCGTTTATTATGCATTGTATGCCTTGCAGCACCGCGGGCAGGAGGCCTGCGGCATCGCCGTCAACGACGGCAACCTGATCAGCCTTTACAAGGATCTGGGACTGGTGCACGAGGTCTTTGACGAGAAGATCCTCTCCGGGATGAAGGGAAGCATCGCTATTGGCCATGCGCGCTATTCCACTACCGGCGGCAACAACCGGCGCAACATCCAGCCCCTTGGCGTGGACTACATCAAGGGCAGCCTGGTCATTGCCCACAACGGGAATGTGTCCAACGCGGCGCTGCTCCGCCAGGAGCTGGAGCAGCAGGGCGCGGTGTTCCAATGTACCTCTGATACGGAAGTGATCGCCTTCCTGATCGCGAAGGAGCGGCTGACGGCGAACTCGGTGGAGGAGGCGGTCGCCCGCGTGGCGCCTCGGCTGGAGGGTTCGTTCTCCCTGCTGGTGATGAGCCCGAAAAAGCTCATTGCGCTGCGCGACCCAAAGGGGATGCGTCCCCTGTGCATGGGGCACCTGGGGAAAAGCCCGGTGTTCGCCTCGGAATCCTGCGCGCTGGACAGCATCGGCGCATCGTTTGACCGCGACGTTCGCCCCGGCGAATTGATTGTAGTGGATGAAAGCGGCGAGCGCGTGATGGAGAGCGGTATCAACCCTGACGCGTCGAAATGCGCACTGTGTGTCTTCGAGCACATCTACTTTGCCCGGCCCGATTCCGTCATCGACGGCCAGAGCGTCTATCAGGCGCGGCTGGAGGCGGGCAGAATCCTCGCCCGCAGTCATCCCGTGCAGGCAGATCTGGTCATCGGCGTGCCGGATTCCGGTTTGGCCGCAGCCATCGGCTTTGCGCAGGAGAGCGGCATTCCCTACGGCGAGGGGCTGGTCAAGAATCGCTATATCGGGCGCACGTTCATTCAGCCCACGCAAAACGGGCGGGAGAGCGCGGTGTCCATCAAGCTTTCGGCGCTGCGCCGCAGCGTGGAAGGCAAGCGCGTGGTGATGATCGACGATTCCATCGTCCGCGGCACCACGATGCGGCAGATCGTGGATCTGCTCAAGAAAGCAGGGGCGACGGAGGTGCATGTGCGCATTTCCGCACCGGAATTCCTCTGGCCCTGCTATTACGGTACGGACATTGACGACCGCAGCCAGCTGGCCTCGGTGAAATTCACCCATGAGGAGCTGACGGAGCGCATCGGCGCGGACAGCCTCGGCTTCCTGCCGCTGGCGCAGGTCAAGGAAATCGCAAAGGACAGCAAGCTCAACTTCTGTACCGCCTGCTTCTCCGGCGATTATCCCTATCCGGTTCCCACGCACGCGGACAAGACCGCGTTTGAATGAATTCTTTTGATAACCGCATAGTCTGACACAAAGACGTGTATTTTCTTTTCCGACAAAACGGTGCGCGGCGCTCAAAGCGCATCGGGAAAAGAGGATGCGCGTCTTTTTATATTTCTCCTTTACAAATTTACGAATGGAAGAGAAAGGATGGTCATTTCAATGGATGCAAACACAATCGTCTTCAGCGTCTGGTTCCTAATCGGCGCTGCGCTCGTGTTCTGGATGCAGGCCGGCTTTGCGATGGTGGAGGCGGGCTTCACGCGCCTGAAGAACACCGGCAACATCATCATGAAGAACCTGATGGACTTCTGCATCGGCACGGTGGTGTTCATTGTGATCGGCTTCGGGCTGTTCCTGGGCGAGGATCTGGTTGGCCTGATCGGCAAGCCGGGGTTCGATATCTTCACGGCCTACGAAAGCTTTGATTGGTCGGCCTTCGTGTTCAACCTCGTGTTCTGCGCTACCGCGGCGACCATCGTCTCCGGCGCGATGGCGGAGCGCACCAAGTTTCTCTCCTACTGTATTTATTCCGGCGTGATCTCCGCGCTGATCTACCCGATCGAAGCGCACTGGATCTGGGGCGGCGGCTGGCTGGCACAGCTCGGCTTCCATGACTTTGCCGGTTCCTGCGCCATTCACATGGTCGGCGGCATCAGCGCACTGATCGGCGCGAAGATGCTTGGGCCGCGCATCGGCAAGTTCACCAAGGATGAAAACGGTAAGATCGTCAAGGTCAACGCCTTCCCCGGACACTCCATTGCGTTGGGCGCGCTGGGCGTGTTCATCCTGTGGCTCGGCTGGTACGGCTTCAACGGCGCGGCAGCGCAGACCGTTGAGGAGCTGGGCTCCATCTTCCTCACCACCACGGTTGCGCCTGCGGTTGCGACCGTCACCACGATGATCTTTACCTGGGTCAAATACGGCAAGCCCGATGTTTCGATGTGCTTAAACGCCTCCCTTGCGGGTCTGGTCGGCATCACGGCCAGCTGCGACGTGACCGATTGCTTCGGCGCGATTGCCATCGGCGTGGTTTCCGGTCTGCTGGTGGTCTTTGGCGTGTGGCTGCTCGACTACAAGCTCCACATTGACGATCCCGTCGGCGCGGTTGCCGTGCATTGCTTAAACGGCATCTGGGGTACGCTGGCAGTCGGCCTGTTTACAACCGATACCGCTCCCGCCTTCGCCCGCCAGATGGAAGCCGGCGGCTTCGTGGGCAAGGGCCTGTTCTACGGCGGCGGCCTGGCGCAGCTGGGCATGCAGTGCGTCGGCGTGCTCGCGGTAGCAGCATGGACGGCTGTGACCATCACCATCACCTTTATGATTATCAAAAAGACCATCGGCCTGCGCGTCTCCCGCGAGGAAGAGACGCTTGGCCTGGATCTGACCGAGCATGGTCTGCCCAGCGCTTACGCAGGCTTTGCCACCCTGCCTGAGGTCATCGATGACGGCGAACCTGTCAAGGTCACGGGCGATACCCCCGTGGCTGAGGCAGTCGAAGTGAAGAGCGTTCCCGCTTACGAAGCGCCGGTTCGCGCCGACGGCGTGAAGCTGACCAAGATCGAGATCATCTGCAAGGAGGCCAAGCTCGAGGTCCTCAAGAATGCCATGATGAATATCGGCATCACCGGCATGACGGTTTCCCATGTGCTCGGCTGCGGCATGCAGAAAGGCGCGACCGAATACTACCGCGGCGTGCAGATCGAGCCGAGCCTGCTGCCCAAGGTGCAGGTGGATATCGTCGTGAGCAAAGTGCCCGTCCGCGCAGTCATCGAAAAGGCGAAGCATGTGCTCTATACCGGCCATATCGGCGACGGTAAGATCTTCGTCTACGACGTGGAAAACGTTGTCAAGGTGCGCACCGGCGAAGAGGGCTACGACGCCTTGCAGGACGTCGAATAACGTCAATTCCCTTTGGAAGTCAAAACGCGGGCTTCCAAATTCTCCTTCCTATTTTCACACACACGGAAAGAGCCGCCCAGTCAAACGGGCGGCTCTTTTCGCGTGAAAAGGATATTGAGTGTACAAGCAGGAAAAGCGCGGCGCAAACGCGAAAAAAGAAGAGAAGTTTTGTTGGAGCGGCAAAGAGATTTGCCGAAGGAGGAGCGATGAATTGCGATCAGAAGGAGATCCTTGCGCGATTGAAAGCGGAGCATCCTGCGCTTTGCAAGCTGATTCCGCAGGTAGAAGAAGCGTTTGCGCTGCTCAAATCGGCTTATGATGCGGGCGGCAAGGTGATGATCTGCGGCAACGGCGGAAGCGCTGCCGACAGCGAGCACATCGTGGGCGAGCTGATGAAGGGCTTTTTGAAAAAGCGCCCGATCAAGGGTGTGCAGCGCGCGGCGTTTGACGCGCTGGACGGTTTGCCGGAGGGCTTTGCAGACAAGTTGCAGGGGGCGCTGCCCGCCATCGCCCTGCCCTGCCATACGTCGCTGACCAGCGCCTATTCCAACGACGTGGCGGCGGACATGATCTTTGCGCAGCAGGTATTCGGTTACGGAAAGCCGGGCGATGTGCTCATCGCGCTGTCCACCTCCGGCAACTCGAAAAACGTGGTCAACGCCGTCTGGGCGGCCAAGGCGGCCAGGGTCAAAACAATCGCGATCACGGGCGAGAAGGAGAGCGCACTCTCTGAGCTGTGCGACGTTTGCCTGCGCACGCCTTCGCACGAAACCTATCGCGTGCAGGAATACACGCTGCCCCTCTATCACGCTCTGTGCGCGCTGATCGAGGCGGAATACTTTGCGGAATAAGCCGCAAAACGCAAGCCCGAACCGATTATGGTTCGGGCTTTTCCAATGGATGGTTTTGTGTGAGCACAGCCGCAAGCGCCGGCAGGCAGCGGTATAAATAGGATTGAAAGCGCGGCGGGCAGTGAATTTCGCGGCAAAGCGCGGGCAGCACGGCGGTAAAACGTTCGGCGAGATCGGGGGCGGAACGGCCGTGGAACAATCGTTCTGCCGCATCGGGCGCAAAGCAAAGGGAGTTCGCAGGAAGACCGTCCAGCGCACAGAGCAGTGCTGCGGTCAGCGCCGGCTCCAGCAGGTTCATCGGGATGAGGGCATAATCTGCCGTGATGTGCGTCTCCTGCGCAAACAGCGCCGGGCGGTAAAGCTTAAAAAAGCCTGCGATGCCGTCGACAAGCGTGGCGCGGTAAAATGCGTTCGGCGTGGAAAACAGCGAGCGGGTCAATTCATCGTGCATCAGGCGTGCGGCCTGCACCTTGCGCGTCAGCCGCTTCTGCCCGGCAGCGAACAGCGTGTCCAGCGGTTGCTGCCGAAGCAGTGTCAGCGCTTCTTCGGGCGAAGTGCAGCGTTTGAGCGCCAGCGAAACGGTGTAGAACACGGAATCGAGCAGTGCTTCGGCCGTTTCGGCGGGAAGGGAGCTGCTGCGCCCGCCGGTGAGCCGTTCTGCTTGACAGCGGAACAGCGGCAGGCTTTCCGCGCGCAGACGGCGTAAATCATCCTCGGTAAGCAATCCATGGCGCAGGCCGTATTCCGTCAGCGGGATCAGCGAAAGATCGACATTCTCCGGGGCGGAGAGCAGCCGCCGCTCAGTCATCGGTGCGCACCCAGGAAGGCTGCGGGGCGCTGTTCAGGCTGCGGGCCAATGCGGGCAGCGCATCTCCGGCCAAGCGGTCGAGCGAACCGGCGCATTCGCCGTCAAAGGCGCGCTTCATCCAATGCAGCAGCGCGCGGTCGCTCAGCTTATCTTCTGCCAGGCTCTTGGCTTGATAAAACAGCGCCGTCAGTTCGCACAGCGTTTCGGCATAATCCTCTTGTGAAAGACACGAAGAATTGCAGAAGGCTTCGATCAGCTGCGGCGCAATGCCGTCGCCCCATTCAATGCGTCCCGTGCTGCGCAGCGCTTCTTCGCCGCTGCGGACGAGCGCAACGGCATCCGCAGCGGAAAGCCGCAGACCGTAGGGTGCGGTGCGCTCATTGAGCGCCAGCAGTTTTTCCGCGCGCTGCGCCGGGGAGAGAAATTCCGTGACGAACGCTAGAAGAAGGCTCATCGCGCGTCTCCCTTCGATGCAAGCAGCAGCCCGCGCAGCAGCTGTTCCCGGACGCGGGCGAGGAAGGCCTTTTCGTCGAGCGAAAAGACGGAAATCAAATAGTCCTTCCGTGCGTCCCAGAGCGAGAACTGTGCTTCCAGCGCGGTGGTGAGCAGATGTGCGTCAAGCGCGGGGAATACATCCGGGCGCACCAAACCTTCCCGCTGTCCCTGCGCGAGGAAATCCGCCAGCAGCGCGTTGATCTCCGTGCCCAGCGACAATATGAGCTGCTCGGCGGGAAGGGGATTATCGGACACGGCGGATTTCCTCACGACGGACGTGCTTAGCGGGCAGCGGCGATGAAAGGCCAGCAGTTCAGCACAAATCGCATCGTATTGCGCGAAAAAGCCGGAGATTTCCTGCGTGCGGCGCAGACCGTCCCGCAAAGTGCGTAGCTCCTGTGCGATGGCCAGACAAAGCAGGTTTTCCTTGCTCTTGCCATAGATGTAGATCGTGCGGCGGCTGTAACCCGATTCCCGCGCGATATCGTCGATGGAGGATGCGTCAAAGCCCTTTTGCGCAAAGAGCGCCGCAGCGGCGCGCACGATGTTTTCACGGTGCAGCGCCGCCACGGCGTCCTTTTTATTTTCATGATTCATATATGCACCGCCGTTCTATTTAGTATACTTAAAGTATACTGCGGCGAAGCGGGAAAATCAAGCCCGAACGGGCACAAAGCTCTGCTCCAAATGGCGCAGGCGCGCGTAATAGACGGGGATCAGCAGTGAGGTCGCGCCCAGCCAGGCCAGCGGATGCGCCAAACAGATGCCGGTGTAACCGAGCAGATGCGCAAGTCCGCTCGTGCCGAGGATGCGCATGACCAATTCGATCAGGCAGGCGATGAAGGGGGTGCGGCTGTCGCCTATGCTCTGCTCGGCGGAGCGATAGATCTGAAGCAGCCCCAGCAGCAGATAAAACGGCGAAACCATCAGCAGATACTGCTCCGCATAGCTGATGACCTCCGGCGTAGGATCGGTGATGAACAGCCCCACTACGGCCTTGCGGCAGAGCAGCAGCCCGGCGCACATCAAAAGGTTGGCGCACTCGGTCTGGAACAGACAGGCGTAAAGCCCGCTGCGGATGCGGCCGTAGAGCCGCGCGCCGTAGTTCTGGGCGGCATAGTTGGCCATGGCGATGCCGAACGCGCCGTTGACCAGCACGGACACCTGATCCACCTTTGTGGCGGCGGTGTAACCGGCGATGGTCTGCGGCCCCAGCGCGTTGACCGCCGCCTGCATGGACAGCTGGCCGATACACATTACCGACATCTGAAAGCCCATGGGGAAGCCGATACTTAAATGACTGCGCACCTCGGAGCAAAAGTTTTTCTTCGTAAGGCAGCCGCCGCGCAGCGCGGGATAGCGGCGAAAGCCCACCAGTGCGCAAGCAAATGCGGAGAGCAGCTGGCTGAGCACTGTGGCCCAGGCAGCGCCCGCAACGCCCATGCGCAGCGGCACGATGAACAGGATATCCAGGCCCACGTTGCCCAGCGACGAAATCACCAGGAAGATCAGCGGCGTTTTGCTGTCGCCCAGCGCGCGCAGGAGATTGGAGACGATGTTGTAAAAGATTGTCGCGCCCGTGCCCAGCAGGATCAGGAAAAGATAGGTGTAGGCGTCGTCGTAGATGTCCTGCGGGGTCTGCATCCAATAGAGAATCGGGTGCGCCAGCAGGCAGCCTGCCAGCGTCAGCACGATGGGGAAAAACAGCGACAGCAGCCACGAAATCCCCGCGCTGCGCCGCATCTCATCCTCGTCCTTTGCGCCGAAGCGCTGCCTGAGACAAATGCCGAAGCCGCCGGTGAAGCCTTGGATGAAGCACAGCACAAGATAGATGATGATGCTGGTGGAGCCGACGGCGGCCAGCGCGTTTTCGCACAGCGTGCGGCCGACGATCACCGTATCGGCCAGCGTATAGAACAGCTGGAACAGATTGCCGCCGAGCACCGGCAGCGTGAAGCGAAACAGCACCGAGCCGGGACGGCCCTGCGTCAAATCTTTGACCATGATCTTTAACGTCATCCTTTCTGCACGCCTCTTGCCCATGCGGTGTGCGCTGCGTATAATGAAGCTGAAATCGAAAAAGGAGGGATTTTCGTGAAAACCGTGCAGACCGATGCGGACAGGCGCGAGCTCGCACCGCACGGCACGCTGCTGTGCCCGATGGAGGTACATCACGATGATCCCAGCCTCTTTCTGGGCGGCGTGATTCCCTGCCACTGGCACGAGGAGATCGAGTTGTCCGTGGTGCAGCAGGGGCGCGTCGAATACACGTTGGGCGGGGGAAGGCGCGTGCTCTCCACAGGGGAAGGCATCCTCATCAACGTCAACGTGCCGCATGCCTATGTTCCTCTTTCAGAGGGGAATGTGGAGCTGCTGACGGTGATTGTGCACCCGGCGTTTTTGAGCGGGCTGCCGGGCAGCGCCGTGGAATGCGCGCTGCGCCCCTTCTTCCGCGCGCGGGATTTGGCCGCGGTGCCGCTGCTGAGCGGGGAGATTGCGCGGCTCAAAGAGCTTTCGCATTTGGAACAGGCGAAGCCTTACGGTTGGGAATTGCAGGGCAAGGCGCTGCTCTGCGGGCTGTTTTTTGAATTGCTGACGCGCTGCCGCGAGGGATTTTCCGGCGAAGGCGGGGAAAAAGTTCGGTCAAAAGAGGAACTGGTGCGGCTGGATGCTTTGCTGCACCGGCTGCAAGCGCGGTATGCCGAACCGCTTTCGCTGGCCGATCTTTCGCGGGAAATCGGTATGAGCCGTGAGAACTGCTGCCGCTTTTTCAAACGAATGACGGGGCAGACGCTGTCGCAGTATCTGGAAACCTACCGCGTTAGCCGGGCGATTGCGCTGATGCAGCAGGGGGAGAGCGTCACCTCCGCTGCCATGCGCTGCGGCTTTGTCAACATGGGACGCTTTGCGGAAGCCTTCCGCCGCAGAATGCACTGCGCAGCGCGGGAATACCTCCGCAAGATCCGTTAGATTGTACCTTTTCCGCCTTTTGTGGGAAAGCCTGATCTTGCCGGGAAGAGGACGGATATTGACGGGATATGTAAAATCCTTCGGATGAAAAAGCGGGGCGGCACGATGCGGAATCCCGGTTGCGTTCGAAAGAAAAAGATGTTATACTATATGTAAAGACATACAGACTTTTCGGAGGGATCATGGGCAATAAAGAACAATATATTCTGGCGCACGATTTGGGTACCAGCGGCAACAAGGCCACGCTCTACGGCGTGGACGGAACGCTGCGGTGCAGCGTGGTGTGCGATTATCCGACCTATACGCCGCAGGATCGCTTTGTGGAGCAGGACCCGATGGATTGGTGGGGCGCGGTGTGCCGCGGCACGCGCGAATTGTTGGAAAAGGCGAAGGCTGCGCCGGAGGAGGTGCTCTGCGTCTCCTTCAGCGGGCAGATGATGGGCTGCCTGCCGGTGGACGCGCAGGGCAACCCGCTGCGCCGATCCATCATCTGGGCGGATACGCGCGCGGTCACGCAGGAAAAAGAGATGATCGACCGCGTAGGTCAGGCGCACGGCTACCGCATCACGGGGCACAGGCTCAGCGCGTCCTATTCGGCGGCAAAGCTGATGTGGGTGCGGGAAAACGAGCCGGAGGTCTATCGAAGGACTGCCAAGATGCTGCACGCCAAGGATTTTATCATCCGCAAGCTGACGGGCTGCTTCGTCACCGATTACAGCGACGCTTCGGGCACCAATCTGCTCGACATTGAAAAGCGCGCCTGGTCGCAGGAGATGCTCACGGCGTTGGAGATTCCGGAGAGCCTGCTGCCGGAGGTACGCAGATCCTGTGATGCGGCGGGCGGCGTGACGGCGGAAGCGGCGCGGGAGACAGGGCTGCTGGAGGGAACTCCCGTCATCATCGGCGGCGGAGACGGCTCCTGCGCCTGCGTGGGCGCGGGCGTGGTGCGGCCGGGCAGAGCCTATAACGTACTCGGCTCTTCGTCCTGGATCTCTTTGGCGGCGGAAAAGCCGCTCTTTGATGAAAAGATGCGCACGTTCAACTGGCTGCATCTGGACGAAACGCTCTATACGCCCTGCGGCACGATGCAGGCGGCGGGATATTCCTATGCCTGGTTCCGCGATCAGCTGGGGCAAATGGAAAAGCAGGAGGCCGCGCGGGACGGCGGAAGCGCTTATGAACGGCTGAACCGTTTGGCGGAGGGCTCCGCGCCCGGTGCAAACGGCGTGCTGTTCCTGCCCTACCTGCTGGGGGAACGCTCGCCCCGGTGGGACCTGGATGCACGCGGCGCGTTCCTGGGCATGGGCGCGGGTACGACGCGCGGCGATCTGGCGCGCGCAGTGCTGGAGGGCGTGGGTTATAACCTGCGCATCATCCGGGAGATTTTGGCCGGAGCGGTTCCGATGGAAAAGCTCGTGATGATCGGTGGGGGTGCAAAGGGACGCACCTGGATGCACATTCTTGCCGACATCTGGCAGACAGAGCTGACGCTGCCCCGCTACCGCGAGGAGGCGACCTCGATGGGTGCGGCGGTCTGCGGCGGCGTGGGGATCGGGTTGTATCCCGATTATTCCGTGATCGAGCGCATGAACCCGGACGAGGATGTGATCCGTCCCAATCCGGAAAACGCCAAAGCCTATGACGCAGCCTTCGAGCTGTTCAACGACGCTTATGACGCGCTGGAGCCGCTTTATAAAAAGATGAGCGTCCGCCGGGAAGGAGGGCGCGCATCTTGAACTACACGCTGCACAAGGACATCCCCGTACCGCTCTATTACCAGCTGAAATTGCAGATTCTGGCGGATATCCGCGAGGGACGGCTCAAGGTCGGGGACATGATTCAGCCGGAGTGCGATCTTTGCCGACAGCTGGGCGTCAGCCGTCCGACGGTGCGCCAGGCGATGAGCGAGCTGGTGGCGGAGGGGCATTTGACACGGCGCAAGGGCAAGGGAACGTTTGTGGCGCTGCCCGCTACGCGCCCGGTGGACGCGCGGTTCTTTCAGGGCTTGCAGAGCTTTCATGACGAAATGATCCAGAAGGGGTTGGTGCCGAGCACCGAGGTGCTTGAGGTCAAAATGGTGACAGACCGACCCGACGCGGCGAACTTTTTGGAGCTGGGCGAGGACAAGCGGTTGATTCATCTCTGCCGCCTGCGTTCCGCCAACGACCGAAAGCTGGTCGTGGTGGATACCTGGCTCTCTTACGGAAGGTTCCGCACGCTGATGAACGAGGATTTTGCGTCCAAGAGTCTTTACGGACTGCTGGAAGCGAAATACGGCGTTCGCGTAGATCGGGCGGTGCGTCAGTTTGAGGCGGCAGATGCGTCGCCTGAGGACGCGTGGATGCTGGAGATGGAGCCTGGGCGCGCGATCTGCCGCGTACAGACTAGGGCTTACAGCGGCGATGAGCCCATCGAGTTCTCGCTGGCGCGCTATCGCGGGGATCGGAACATCTTTACCGTAGAACTTTTTAGATAAAACAAATAAAAGGGGGATTTTTCAATGAATTTGACCACTGCACAGCTGGCAAAATATTTCGATCACACGCTGCTCAAGGCATATGCCACAACCGAGGATTTCAAGGCGTTTTGCGCGGATTGCGCGCAATATGGCTTTGCCATGGCGGCAATCAATCCCGCGCCGGTGAAGCTCGTCAAATCCCTGCTCAAGCAGACCGATGTGCACGTTGGCGCGGCCATCGGCTTCCCGTTGGGACAGAATACCATCGAGACCAAACGCTTCGAGACGCTGGATGCGATTGCAAACGGTGCGGACGAGATTGACTATGTCGTCAACCTCACTCAACTCAAAGACGGAAACCTCGATTACGTTCGAGAGGAAATGGCTGCGATCGTCTCTGCCTGCCGAGAGAAAAAGGTGCTCTCCAAGGTCATTTTTGAAAATTGCTATCTGACGCAGGACGAAAAGCTCAATCTTTGCGCCATTGCGCGCGAAGTCGAGCCGGATTTCGTCAAAACCTCGACGGGCTTTGGCACCGGCGGGGCGACGGTTGAAGATGTGAAACTGATGCTCGATCATGTTGGCCCCAACATCCGGGTCAAGGCGGCGGGCGGCGTGCGCACGCTGGAAACTGCGCTGCAGCTCATTGACATAGGCGTCGGGCGCATCGGCTCCACTGCAAGCGTCCGCATCTGCAATGAATTCAGAGAAAAATACGGTGCATAAGAAAAAGGCGCCGCACACAGAATGTGTGCGGCGTCTTTTTGGCGGATAAGTGGCTGTTTAGTGGATGCACTCACCCCTCAGGCGCTGCGCGCCAGCTCCCCTCAAGGGGAGCCTTTGGATAAATTCCGGATCAGAACATGTTGTTCCGAAGCTCCTTGGCGGCAAAGCGGCCCATCAGCTCCTGGCCCTTGGGCGTGGGATGCAGGCCGTCGCGCAGATAGCGTCCTGCGCCGTCCGGCACCTCAAATTTTTCGCAGATGCCGCTGCCGTGAAGGCAGTCCATGACCTGAGCGCTCATGCCGTGCACCACGGCGGTGAGCACGGCGGCGGTTTTTTCCAGCTTGGCGTTGTGCTCGGGACGCGCGGTCTGGATAGGCAGCATCACGAACACGCGGCAGTCCGGGTATTCTTCCAGAATGCGCTGGATGCACCAGCGCGCCGCGCCCGCCTCGGTAAAGAGATCGGCCGCATCGGCGGTCTTGCCTTCCAGTGCCTTTTCCGGGCTGCCTAGGCAATCTTCTGCATCGTTGGTGCCCATTGCGAACATGAAGATGTCCGGCGCGGCGTATTGATGCAGACGGACCTCCTCGATAAATTTCTGCACATGCACCACGGCGCAGTTGTTGGCGCGTTTTTGCAGCTCCACCGGATCGTCCGTCGGCAGCCAGCCGTCGCTGATGCCTGCAAAATCGGGATCGGTGAAATTCTGCGTGGTGACGGAGCCGCCTCCGGTCTCCAGCGTGCGCTTGTACCACACCGCGCTGCCCACGCCTACGTTGTGATGTGAGGCCACGCCGAGGATCCGGCCCACTACCGCCGACCACTGGCTGCCCTGCGTGATGCTGTCCCCGTCAACGCCCAGATGGCAATGGGAAAAATCTCTCGTGACAACGGAATATTCCATGCTGTTTTCCTCCGCCTTAAAGCTTGCCGCAGGAATACTGCGGCTTTTGCCTTCATTGTAGCAGTATGGACGAAATTTACAAGCGGAAAGCGCCTGCGAAATAGTTAGTAATAATTAACACAAGAAAATGCGAAAAATCCTTGACAGCAAAAGCTTACATGAGTATTATATAAATCGGTTAGCAAGAGCTAACCTAAATTAAAGCTCAAGGGTTAGCCCCTGCTAATCAGCGAGCGCATCCCGCTGAGTTTCACGAAGGAGGAAAAAAGACCGCATGATGCCTTTGAACTTAGCGAATCTCGACGAAGAGGTTATGATCCGCCGCATCGGCGGCAGCCAGGAGGTTCGCCAGCATCTGGAAAACCTGGGGTTTGTCGTGGGCGGAAACGTGACGGTTGTCACCTCTTTGGGGGGCAACATCATTGTCAACGTCAAGGAATCGCGCGTTGCGATCAGTGAGGAAATGGCCCGTAAAATCATGGTAGGATGATTTTTAGGTAAGTCAAGAGGAGGAGGAAACCAGAGCATGAAGACTCTCAAACAGGCAAAGATCGGTGAAACGGTCAAGGTTGTCAAGCTCCATGGCGAAGGCGCCGTCAAGCGCCGCATCATGGACATGGGCATTACCAAGGGCGTGGACGTATTCGTCCGCAAGGTGGCGCCGCTGGGCGACCCGATTGAGGTCACGGTTCGTGGCTATGAGCTTTCGCTGCGCAAGGCGGATGCGGAAATGATCGAGGTCGAATAAAGCACGGGACTCCCAAAGTCCCGTTGTTTTGAGCCAATGGTTAGTTGGCACTATCCGAGTGCTTCTGAGTTGGAAAGAGAGGAAATCATCATGGATCTGCGAATCGCCCTGGCGGGCAACCCGAACAGCGGTAAAACGACGCTGTTCAACGCATTGACGGGTTCTAACCAGTTCGTCGGCAACTGGCCCGGCGTTACGGTGGAAAAGAAGGAAGGCAAGCTCAAAAAGCATGACGGCGTTACCATCACCGACCTTCCCGGCATCTATTCCCTGTCCCCTTACACGCTGGAAGAAGTGGTTGCCCGTAATTATCTGATTACCGAGCGCCCGGACGCGATCCTCAACATCGTGGATGGCACCAACCTCGAGCGTAACCTTTACCTGACCACGCAGCTGACCGAGCTTGGCATCCCGGTGGTCATCGCCATCAACATGATGGATATCGTCAAGAAAAACGGCGATAAGATCAACATAGGCGAGCTGTCCCGTGAGCTGGGCTGCAAGGTTGTGGAGATCTCCGCTCTGAAGGGCACCGGCATCATGGAGGCCGCCGAGGCCGCTATCGATGCTGCCAAGAATACCAAGACCGTGCCGATGCATACCTTCTCTGGTCCCGTTGAGCACACCATTGCCCACATCGAGGAGGCGGCTGTACACAACCTGCCCGAGAATCAGCAGCGCTGGTATGCGATCAAGATTTTTGAGCGCGACGACAAGGTGCTTGAGCAGTTGAAAATTCCCGCTGACGTGATGGGGCATATCGAAGAGGACATCAAGACAGCCGAGACCGAACTGGACGACGATGCTGAGAGCATCATCACCAGCGAGCGCTATATCTATATCGCCCAGATCATCAAGGGCTGCTACAAGAAAAAGAGCGCCGGGCAGCTTTCCGTTTCGGATAAGATCGACCGCGTTGTGACCAATCGCTGGTTGGGTCTGCCCATCTTTGCACTGGTCATGTTCCTGGTTTACTACCTGGCCATGGTCACGGTGGGCGCCGCGGCGACCGACTGGGCCAACGACGGACTGTTCGGAGACGGCTGGCATCTGTTCGGCATCGGCTCCGCACAATATGAAGAAGTTGCCGAAGAATACACCAACGCGACCGAGGCCCTCGGTGCGTTTGTGGACGTGGATCCCTCGGCGGAAGATTTTGACGCCGCTGCGGCTCTGGAAGAGATCAAGTCCTTCACCACGACCGAAGCTTCCGGCACGGTTGAAGTGGAAGATGAAGAAACCCTGGCCGTCGACGACATGACGGTTTACTACTCTGAGATTCCCGCGAATGCGGACAAAGAATCCACTGTTCCCATGACCTACCTTGAGGCTGTGGATTACTTCGAGAACACCAACCCCGACTTTGCGGAGCCCGATCCCGCAGATTACGGCGTGTGGGTGCCCGGCGTGCCGGTTCTCGTCGGCAATGCGCTGGAAGCGGCCGGTGCGGCGGATTGGCTGAGCGGCCTGATCAACGACGGTATCGTCGCCGGTGTTGGCGCGGTGCTCGGCTTCGTTCCCCAGATGCTGGTTCTGTTCCTGCTGCTGGCGTTCCTCGAGTCCTGCGGTTACATGGCGCGTATCGCCTTCGTTCTGGACCGTATCTTCCGCAAGTTCGGTCTGTCCGGTAAGTCCTTCATCCCCATGCTGGTTGGCGTCGGCTGCGGCGTGCCCGGCATCATGGCTTCTCGTACCATTGAAAACGAGCGCGATCGCCGTATGACGATCATGACCACGACCTTTATTCCCTGCGGCGCGAAGGTTCCCTTCATCGCCATGATCGCTGGCGCGATCTTCGGCGGCAGCCCCTGGGTTTCTACCTCCGCTTACTTCATCGGCATGGCGGCCATCATCGTCTCCGGTATCATGCTGAAGAAGACCAAGATGTTCTCCGGCGAGCCCGCTCCCTTTGTCATGGAGCTGCCTGCATACCACTGGCCGACCCTCTCCAACGTGCTCCGCTCCATGTGGGAGCGCGGCTGGTCCTTCATCAAGAAGGCCGGTACCATCATCCTGCTTTCTACCATCCTGGTTTGGTTCACCACCTACTTCGGATTTGTGGACGGTTCCTTCCGCATGCTGTCTGAAGAGGAGATCAACTACTCCATCCTGGCTGCCATCGGCAACCTGATCGCTTGGATATTTACTCCCCTTGGCTGGGGCAACTGGCAGGCGGCTGTCGCCTCGATCACCGGCCTGGTCGCTAAGGAGAACATCGTTGGTACCCTGGGTATCCTCTATGGCGGCGGCGACGGTTCGGTCTACGCCAACATCGGCGCGGCCTTCACCGGTATCTCCGGTTACAGCTTCCTGGTCTTCAACCTGCTGTGCGCTCCCTGCTTCGCGGCTATCGGTGCCATCAAGCGTGAGATGAACAGCGCCAAGTGGACCTGGTTTGCCATCGGTTATCAGTGCGGCTTCGCCTATGTCATCTCTCTGATCATCAACCAGTTTGGCCTGCTCTTCACCGGTAACGTCAACATCATCGGCCTGATCTTCGCTATCACGCTGCTGGCCCTGATGATCTACCAGCTGGTCAAGCCCTACAAGGAGTCCAACAAGCTCACCGAAACGGTGCGCATCTAATTCGGTTCATCGCTGCAAAGGAGGTTTTCAATATGCTTAGCTGGTTGTCTGCCAATGTCGGCAACATCGTCATCATTGCGGTGCTTGTCACGATCGTCACGCTGATCATCGTCAGCATGGTGCGTGGCAAGCGGCAGGGAAAATCCTCCTGCGGCGGTGATTGCAGCGCCTGCCATGGCGGCTGCGGTGGCCACTGCCACGAGTGATCCCCTTCCTCTTTGGGGGAGCACGACGGATTCCCTTCTGCCGCGCTCCCCATTTTTTCTACTGTGGAGGTGAAAGTCATGGCGAATACCGGCAAGGACCTCACGGCGGCCAACATCCGTTATCTGTTGGCGCTGCGGGATCTGGACGGAGACCAGAGGGGCGTGCGCTGCGTCAGCATCGCAGAGGCTCTAGGCGTTTCCAAACCCAGCGTCCACGCCATGATGGATACCCTGAAAAAGCTTTCCCTGGTCGATAAGGACCGCTACGGCACGGTGCGCTTCACGCCCGCCGGACGCGAGCTGGCCGATCAATACGAAAGCTACTTCCAAACCATCTGCAATCATTTCAGCGCCCTGCTGCCCTGTACCGCAGATGCGCGATCCGCCGCCTATGCGCTGATCGCCGAGCTGCCTGCGGATTGTTTGCAGCAGATGTGCAGCAGAATGATCCTCGCAATTCTTGCGGAATGACCTCTTCTTTTTCGTGCGGCGTTCGCGCCGCACCTTCTTAAACACATTGGTTAGTAATAACTAACCACAGAGTGGAAAGGAGCTGACTTCCATGAGCATCGTCATCATCGGCGGAAATGAGTGTATGGTTCGCCAATACAAGGATCTGTGCGCGCAGTATCGCTGCGACGCAAAGGTGTTTGCCAAGACCAGCGGCGGTCTGAAAAACAAAATCGGCTGCCCCGACCTGCTGGTGCTGTTCACCGGTACGGTCTCCCATAAAATGCTGAACTGTGCGCTGAACGAAACGCGCGGCAGAGACACCGTGGTGGCGCGCTGCCACTCCAGCTCCATGGCCGCTCTGCGCGGCATCCTGGATCAATATGCCCAGTAAAAGGGCGCGTGCAAGCGCAGCAGAAGGAGGGTCCGAGACCATGAGTGAGGATCTGATCGTTCGCCACTGTTCCCCGACGTTGGCGGGGCTCAAAACCGCGAATCTCTTTGCCGCCGAATATACTTCGGAGGAAGCGCTGCGGAACGATTTGCGGGCGCTGAACCGCGTGCTGGTCCCCAAGGGTCTGCGCGCCTTGCCCCTGCGGCGGGAGAACGGACGCGCACTGATCTACCTTTATCGACCCAAACGGCTGGCGCAGGATCTGAAAGACGCACAGGCTGCGGCGCTGCTGGAGCCCATCGGTTATCCCTGCGGCTGTCCGGAGCGCTGCGTAGCGGCGCTTGTACATCGGTTGAAGGAGCAATCCGCCTTCCCGCATGAAATCGGCCTGTTCCTGGGCTACCCGCCGGAGGACGTGCGCGGATACATTGAAAATCGCGCGCTGCACTGCAAATGCGTGGGCTGCTGGAAGGTCTATGGAGATGTGGAATCCGCGAGGAGAAAATTCGCCATGTATCAAAAATGCACCGACATCTACTGTGCGTGCCTGCGCAGAGGAACAACGATCGACCGGCTCACCGTAGCCGTTTGACGAATAAATCAAACCCAATTTCAAAGGAGGAACAAACACATGAGCAAAATCGCAGTCATCTACTGGAGCGGCACAGGCAACACCGAAGCCATGGCCAACGCGGTTGCAGAGGGCGCTAAGGCCGCCGGCGCGGACGTGAGCATCTTTACTGCGTCGGAATTCGATCCCGCGTCCCTGGCGTCCTATGACGCCGCTGCCTTCGGTTGCCCTGCCATGGGCGACGAGGTCCTGGAGGAGAGCGAGTTTGAGCCCATGTTCTCCGCGTGCGAAAGCTCCCTTTCCGGCAAAAAGATCGCGCTGTTTGGTTCCTACGGCTGGGGCGACGGCGCCTGGATGCGCACCTGGGAAGAGACCTGCAAGGGAGACGGCGCTGTGCTGGCCTGCGACAGCGTGATCTGCAACGACGCACCCGACGACGACGCTCTGGAAGCCTGCAAGGCTCTGGGCGCGGCGCTGAACTAATTTCCATAACCCGTAATCTTCCTGCTCATCAAAAAAGACCGCAACGCAGCAGCCTCGCCGCAAGACGTCAGTCTTGCGGCGAGGCTGCTCATTTTTGGTGCGAGGATCAATCGTCTTCGCCGTGCATCATTTTGAGAAACTCCTCGGCGGTCATCTCCGGCACCTCCTTGCGGCGAAGGTGGGACGGCGGAACGGCGCTGAACGAATCGCTTTCCTCTGCGTTTTCATCCATTGCGATGTCGAGCAGAAGATCCAGCGGGAGCTGCTGCTCTTCTTCGCTGAGCGAGGCGCGGAAGATGGCTTCCAGCAGCTCGCGTTCGGTCGGCTCCTGCAGGTCAAAGGAATCGGTCATGAGGGAAAGCCCCCTTTCGGTTTCATTCAAGGATAAAAAAAGCATACTCCAAACGCGGCGGGATTACAAGAATAAAAATGCGGCGCGCAGCTTTTGCTGTGCGCCGCACAGGGCTTTTAAGCGGGAATTATGCGAAGGGGTTTTCGTCCTTGTAGAGCATGCCCTTGGGCTGGTTGAACGCGATGTCCGGAACGCCCATCAGCTTCATGGCCTCGAAGAGGACCTTGCCCACATGAGCGAAGCCCACCGCACCGTGATGCGGGTAGTGCTTGGCCACCAGCACATGGCGATAGAAGCGCTTCATCTCCGGAATGGCGAACACACCGATGCCGCCGAAGGAGCGGGTTGCAACGGGCAGCACCTCGCCCTGTGCGATGTAGGACTGCAGCTTGCAGTCCGCCGCGCCCTGAAGACGGAAGAAGGTGATGTCGCCGGGGATGATGTCGCCCTCGAGCGTGCCGCGAGTGATGTTGGGCTCGGTGTCGGGCTCAAGCGAACGCTTCATGATGCGCTGGAAGTTCATGTGCGGATTGCGCAGGTAGCAGGAAGCGGTGTTGCCGCAGTGGAAGCCCATGAAGGTATCGGTCAGCTTGTAGTCGGTGGAGTCCTTGATCTCCGCCTCGTACATATCCTCGGGAACGGTGTTGTTGATGTCGAGCAGGGTGGGAGCGGCGCCCGTCACGCAACAGAGGATGTACTCCGAAACCGCGCCGTAGATATCCACTTCGCAGGAGACGGGGATGCAGCGGCCGGTCAGGCGGCTGTTGACATAGCAGGGCACGAAGCCGAACTGCGTCTGGAAGGCCGGCCAGCACTTGTTGGCAAAGACAAAGTACTTCGCCGCGCCCTTGTTGGCCTCCGCCCAGTCAAGCAGGGTGATTTCATACTGCGCAAGCTTGGGCAGTATGCCGGCGTAAGGATTGTCGCTGCCCAGCTCCTTGGCCATGTCCGCAGCGACTTCCGCGATGCGGGGATCGTTCTCATGCGCGTTGAACGCGGCGAACAGATCCAGCTCGGAGTTCTCCTGGATGTTGATGCCCAGGTCGAACAAGGGCTTGATGGGCGCGTTGCAGGCGATGAAGTCATAAGGGCGCGGGCCGAAGGAGAACACCTTCAGGTTGGAAAGACCCAGCTTAACCGCCGCGATCGGCACAAATTCGCAGATCAGCGAGGCGATTTCATCGCAGGTGCCCACAGGATATTCGGGAATGTAAACGTTTTTGAGGTTCTTCAGGCCGATCGAATAGCTTGCGTTGAGCATGCCGCAGTAGGCGTCGCCGCGGCCGTCGATCAGGTTGTCGCCGGTCTCCTCAGCGGCCGCCACAAACATCGTCGGGCCGCCGAATTTATCGGCCAGCATGGTCTCCGGGCCCTCGGGGCCGAAGTTGCCCAGGAACACCACCAGCGCGTTGCAGCCGGCGGCCTTGAGCTCATCCAGCGCCTTCATCGCGTCGTTTTCGGACTCAATAATGGTGGGGATGTCTACGATTTCGCCGCCTGCCTTCGTGTAAGCATCCACGATGGCCGCTTTGCGCTTGGCGGAGAGCTGAATGGGGAAGCAGTCGCGGCTGGTCGCAACCAGGCCGAGCTTGACAACCGGAAGATTATCGTACATTGGGGAACACCTCCATGTTCGTTCCAGACTCTACATTTATTGTATCATCTTCGCCGCAAATTGCAAAGGGCGGAGTACAAATTTCCAATGAATAAGTTGAAACAATTCAATGAATGAACCGGGGCTAATCTTACCGAAATGTGCTAATAAAGTTTTGAATGAAAACAAAAATAAAATTTAGATTTTTGATGGAATAATTCGTGTAAAACTATTGCAAATCACAACATAGTTCTGTATAATAGGCAATGAAATAATACAAGTTAGGGGACCGACCATATGCAGGATAAGTCTTTATTTGCTCTGTCCGGAGTGTATCATATCAAGGAAAGACTGCTTACCAGGCTGCTTCGCAGACACGGGCTGGGCAGACTCTCTCCCGCGCAGGGACGCATTTTAATGGCTCTTTATGAACAGGATGATATTCCGGTACGAAAACTGTCGGAAATGACATCGCTCGACAAATCCACATTGTCGCTTTCGCTGACGAGAATGGAGCAATTCGGCCTTGTGGAGCGATCCGGCGATGAAAAAGACCGGCGCGTGGTGCGCGTTAAGCTCACCCGCAGCGGACGCAGCCACCGCCAGGCCTGTCATGAGGCCACGCAGGAGCTGACCGATATCCTCTATTGCGGCGTGACGAATGAGGAGCGGGGGGTTTTTCTGCGCGTATTGAATCAGCTCTTTGAAAACGTTTCTGAACAGGAGCGCTCTGCCATTGATTGACAATCGATTTAGACCGGGGTATGCTGGTAACGAAAGAAACGGGGGAGGAGCGTCCCCTGCTTTGAATCGACGTCAAGGAGGGCCAATTATGATTCGCACGATGGAATTCGATCATCTCGAGCCCGAGGTGCATACTGCTCTGGGGCTGACTTTCTCCTTTGTTCCCGATATCTATAACACGGGTGCAATTCCGCTGAAGATGCACGTCGTCTATCCGGCCAAGGCCCCGGAGGGCAAGGGATATCCGGTGCTGATCTGGATCTGCGGCGGCGGCTGGGAATGCTGCGAGCCGGAAAACCGGCTGACCGATATGGCGCTGTTCGCCAAGCGCGGCTATATCGTCTGCCTGGCGGAATACCGCATCAGCAACACAGCGCCTTTCCCGGCGCAGATCATCGATGTCAAGACGGCGATCCGCTTCGTGCGCGCCAACGCGGAGAAGTTCCGCGCCGATCCCGACCGCATTGCGGTGATGGGCGATTCTGCGGGCGGACATCTCGTGTCGCTGGCAGGCCTCACGCCCGATAAGCCCGAGTTCAAGGGCGATCAGTGGAGCGCGGTTTCCGACCGCGTGCAGGCGGTGGTGGATTGGTACGGCGTGGTCGACCTGGTGGCGGCTGCAAAGGCCAGGGGCGCGGATAGATCCGCCATCCCGCCGACGGCGAACCTCGTAAAACTGCTGGGCGGTTATCCGCAGGATAAGATGGAGCTTGCCAGGGAGGCCAGCCCCATCGAATATGTTTCACCTTCCGCGCCGCCGTTTTTGATCCTGCACGGCGACAAGGATACTTTGGTGCCCTTTGCGCAGTCGCAGGCGCTTTACGACAAGCTCACCGCCGCGGGCGTTCCCTGCGACCTGATCATCGTCAAGGGCGCGGCGCATGCGACCGTCGAATTCTCTCAGGAAAAGCTGCTCGCCGCCATTGCCGATTGGCTGGATGAGAATATGGAGGCTTGACAGAGGCCTTTTTCCGGCGTATACTGAAGCCGGTTTGAAGAAGAAACACGGAGGACTGTGGATGTCGGTTATTGCTCATAACTAAGGAACCGAATAGGTTTCCCTCTCGCAAGGCTGCGGAAAAGCATCTTTTTCGCAGGTGTGTTTTCTGACCCCAATTTGAAAAAAAGCGGGGCAGATGCGGGCGGGTGTTATGGGCGCAAAAACACATCGTCAAGTCGCATTTTCTCCGTCATGGAAGAATGATGAGACTGCGGTACTTTTGCCGCAGTCTTTTTTGCGTTCAAAAAATTCCCCGCTCCCGGTCTGCACCCGCAGAACAGGAGGTTTACATGCGTTCATTATTGCCAAAGGAGATCCAGAACAAGTGTCGCGAGCACGGGAGGACTTTGTCTGCGCGTCCGCCGGCCGAACCGCCCTTTCTGCTGGAAAAGCTGGAAGAAATGCTGAAAGAAACCGAAAAGAACGGATGAACAGGAGGAAAAAACGGTATGACGCAATACAAATTCACCATCCGAAAAGAGATGCCCAAGGACTATGCCGAGGTGGAAAATCTGGTGCGGGAGGCGTTCTGGGGCGTCTACGCACCCGGGTGCGATGAGCACCTGATTGTCCACAAGCTGCGCGGGAAGGATGCCTGCCTTGGCGACCTTTCTTGCGTGGCAGTGGACGAAAACGGACGCATCGTTGGGCAGATTCTCTATACCAAAGCCCGAATTGAGCACCCGGATGGAAAGCAATGGGAGACGGCGGCCTTCGGCCCCCTCGGCGTGCTGCCGGAATGGCAGGGCAGGGGCGTAGGCGGCGCACTGGTGCGTCACACGCTGGAATTGGCCGGAAAGGCGGGATGGAACGGCGTGTTTATCACCGGAAATCCGAAGTATTACCACCGCTTCGGGTTCAAGAGCGCACAGGAGTTTGGCGTGCAGATCGAGGAAGTAACCGAGCCGGAGGTGCAGATGGCGATAGAATTGCAGCCGAACGGACTGAAAGACATTTCCGGCGTGCTGTACTTTGCACCGGAATTTCAGGTTGATCCGAAAGAACTGGAGGAATTCGAGAAGAACTTCCCCCATAAGGAAAAGAGGAAAACAGAGAAATGAATGACGCATTGGAAATGCTGGAATATACGACCATACTGGATCAGATTGCGGAATTGACGCATACCGAAGCGGCGCGCCGCCGCGCACTGGAATTGCGCCCGACCAAGGACCTTGCACTGATTCATCAGCGGGCGCACTGGATCGGACAGGCGGCGCGCTGCCTGGAGGTTTCCGCCCCGCCGCTGACGGCGATCACCGGCGTGGAAGCCGCATTGCCGCTGCTGAAACTGAACGAGATCCTTTCCACCGACCAGCTGACGAAGCTGGGCATGTTTCTGACCGCCTGCCGAAGGATGCAGTTGTACCTCGGCCGCATGAAGGAAACCGCATCGGAGATCGCCGCCTGGCAGTTTTCCATCGACGCGCTGCCGGAGCTGGCGGATGAGGTGGAGCGCTGCATTCGCGGCGACGAGGTGGACGACCGCGCCTCGCCGGAGCTGCGCTCGGTGCGCCGTCAGGCGGAGATTGTGGAGGAGCGGATGCGCGCCAAGCTGGAATCGCTGCTGCGCGCCCATCCGGGCTGGTTTGCGGATCAGTTTGTCACGCAGCGCGGCGGGAGGCTCGTACTGCCGCTGAAAAAGGAGCACCGCCGCGAAGTGGCGGGATCGGTGGCAGACCTCTCGTCCAGCGGATCGACGGTGTTCATCGAGCCTTCTTCTGTCGGCTCCATGCGCGAAGAGCTGGAAATGCTGCGCATCCGGGAGCGGAACGAGATTCAGCGCATACTGGCCGAGCTTTCCGCGCGCTTTGCGGAAAAGGCGGCAGAGCTTAAGCAGAATAAGGAGTGCCTGGAAGAACTGGATTTCTACTTTGCCTGCGCCGCACTGGCAAAGCAGCAGCGCGCCGTTGAACCGCGCGTGGAGGACTTGCGGCAGATTCGCCTGGTGAGCGCAAGGCATCCGCTGCTGTCCGTCAAGAGCTGCGTGCCGCTGGATTTCTTTCTCGGCACGCAGCCTGCGGAAGTGGGCGTGGTGATCACCGGCCCCAACACCGGCGGCAAGACTGTTGCGCTCAAAACCGTGGGGCTGCTCTGCCTAATGGCGCAGACCGGGCTGCACGTTCCCTGCAAGGAGGGCTTGTTCCCGGTGCTCGATCAGGTGCTGTGCGATTTGGGTGACGGGCAGTCCATTGAGCAGAACCTTTCCACCTTTTCGTCCCATGTGCGGCGCTGGGTGGACATCCTGCAAAAGACCACGCCGGATACGCTGGTGCTCTGCGATGAACTGGGCAACGGCACCGACCCGCAGGAAGGCATGGGGCTGGCCGTCGCCATGTTGGAGGGATTGGCCAACCGCGGCGCACTGATCCTTGCGACAACGCATTATCCTGAAATCAAGACCTTTGCGGAGACCACGCCGGGCTTCCTCAACGCGAGCATGACTTTTGACCCTGTCACGCTGAGCCCGCTCTACCGCATGGAGCTGGGACGCGCAGGGCAGAGCTGCGCCCTGCTGATTGCGCGCCGCCTCGGCCTGCCGGAGGATGTGCTGGTTCGTGCGGCAGAGGTTTGCGGCAGTAAAATGCTTAAAGCTGCGCCTATAAATGCCGCGGAAAAGACGGTGAAAATGCCGTCCGCACCGCCGAAGGAGGAAGTGGAGCCGCAGCCTGTCAAAAAGCCTTCTCCCGGCAGTCGCTTTCAGGTGGGGGACAGCGTGTATGTTCATCCCCTGCACAGAACCGGCATTGTGGCGCAGGGGGCCAACGCCAAGGGCGAGGTCGTGGTCAAGGTTGCGGATCGGAAGTACACCGTCAACCACCGCAGGCTCTCGCCGCATCTGAGCAAGGAGGAGCTTTATCCCGATGCGGAAAATTACGATCTGGACATTGTACTTGATAGCGTGGCCAACCGCAAGATGAAAAAGAAGATGAGCAAGCATCATGTAGAGGGCGGTGTGGTGACGCTGACCGACGAGCCGGATGCGCATCTCTGAGTTGGGAATTTACATTTGCAAAGAAACGGCGTATACTGAATCTGTCAGTATACGCAAGGAGGACATTTACGATGAAAAGAAGAGCGGTTCTGCACAAGCTCACGCCGGAAATCACCTGCATCGACGATGCGGGCGATTCGGTTTGCTATGTGGTCTGCGGCAAGGACAAGGCGGCGGTGATCGACACCGTCAACGGCAGGGAAAACCTGTATGACATTGTGCGCGAGATTAAGGATCTGCCGCTGATTGTCGTTGATACCCATGGTCACGGCGATCACACCGGTGGCAACTGCTTCTTTAAGGAAGCTTATATGCACCCTGCCGACGTCGCCATCGATAAGGAATTTGTCGCGCGCCGCAAAGAGCTGGATATTGATCTTGACCATCCAGAAAAATACGGCGCGACCAGGGAAGAGTTGGAAGCCTTCCTCGATCCGTATGCGCACTGCGAAATCAAACCTCTCCGCGAGGGCGAGAAGATCGATCTGGGCGGCAAAGTGCTGGAGGTTGTGCTGATCGCCGGCCACACGCCCGGTTCCATCGCGCTGCTCGATCGGCAGACCGGTTTCCTGTTCTCCGGCGACGCGATCAATGGGCAGACCTGGTTGCAGCTTGATCATTCGCTGAAACTCCAGCAGTATCTGGACAGCCTCAACGCGCTCGATCCGCTGCGCCCTTACATCAAGGAGCTGCACAACGGCCACAATGTCGAGGGCGTTCCCGCGGCCTATATCGACGAGATGAAGGACGCGATCCGCACCATCATCGAAACCCATGGTGCGGGCGATGAGGACTACACCTGGTTTGGCGGCACCTGCAAACGCCATTGGATGCGCGAGAACACCTGGGTGCTCTACACGCCCGATAAGCTCTGATAATTTCCGTAAAAGAACAGCGCTGATCGGCGCACTTGGGGCGATTCTGTTTGACAGAATCGCCCCGAGTGCTTATAATAGATATGTTCCCGGTCTATGTCTCCGTAGCTCAGTAGGATAGAGCGTTCGCCTCCTAAGCGAAAGGCCGCGCGTTCGAATCGCGCCGGGGACGCCAAATCAAACACCTGTAAGCCCGAAAGGAGCTTGCAGGCGTTTTTGCATGGAGAAGCCGGAAAATTTGGGCGGCGGGGAAAAGGAATTTGCCCGTTTGTTTCGAAGCAGGGCTTTGGAGCGGCCATTTGGTTGACAACCTTGGAAGAAGATCATAGACGTAAGCGGTCTTGTTCGTTCGCCTGTTAAGCGAAAAGTATCCTCTTTCATTGCGACGGCCTTTCGCAAGAAAAATCTTCCGGCGTGTATACATGAGCTTTCTGTTTTTCCTTATCCAGATGATATCCTCGCTTTTACAGAGAAAACAGGAGGATGAAAATGAAGTTTTTAGATAAAAAGGTTGCCGGAAGAGCGAAAAAACTTTGGAATCGGAGGTTTTGCCGGCGAAAGAATGAAGGAAGGGCGGAGGTCTTTGAAAAACAAAAATCCCCTCCGGATGTTGAGAGATCCGGAGGGATAAGGAGAACCATTTCAGAAGTTTACTGTGTAAAATCCAGCTGCAGCAGCAGAGCGCCGCCGGGCAGAGGTTCGGAAGTAAGGCTCGTCAGCCGGTAGTCCAATTCTTCCATGGCGTCAGTCAGGTGGGAAAGCTCCACCTCGCGAAACTGCCGCTCGATTTCGGTGGAAAGCGCCAGCCCCGCTGCGCCGTGCAGCACGGCGCAGGAGACAGCGGCGGGCTTTATGGCGGCGATCTGCCGGGCAAAGGGATTCACGCCGATGTATTCCAGCACGAGGTTCGCCAGCACGACCTCTGCACGCGGCGCAAACCGAAGCGAAGAGGAAAGATCCATCTTCACGAGGCTCAGCCGGTTTTGCAGCGCGTCCAGCTTCTTGCGGCAGGCGCGCAGGTAGTCCTCGTTGATATCCACGCCGATGATCCGTGCATCGTGCGCGAGCGGCGCGTTTTCCAGCCCGCTGCCATCGGTAATGCCGAAGAGGAGATAGCTTTTTGCGGGATGGTCACGCAGCTGGTTATGCAGCAGCTTATCCAGCGGTTCCCGCAGCCCCAGCACGCCGGTTTGCAAATGATAAACGGAGAGCGGCAGCTCTTCCCAGGGATTGGTCTGCGGCGTGTTGGTGTTGGGCTTGTAGCTGCGGCTGTAAACCGCCGTCACGGTTTCGTTGATATAGGTTTCCAGCATCGGGAGCTGTGGCGTGTGCAGCGCGATGCTCACCGCGCGGTTCAAATCGTAGGGCACGCGGACGTGCTCCGAGGAGAACACGCCGTTCTCGTCCCGCAGGATCAGATAAGACGCCAGCGGCATTCGGTCGCAGGGGTTGCCCACCGCACCGGTGTTCATCAAAAAACGCCCCTGATGCGTCAGCATAAAGGGGTGGTGCGCATCGCCCATCAGGGTGATGTCGTGCGGGCCGAAGCGATAGAGCGCCTTTTCCACATTGTCGCGGGAGTTGTTGAACATCGGCGTGACCACGCAGTCGATGGAAAAGCGCCCGTGGTACATCAGCACCGACCGGCCGCAGAAGTCGATCTCCAGCGATTCGGGCAGGCTCAGCAGATAGGCGCGATCCTCTGCGCTCAACCGCTCTCTATAATAGGAAGCACCGAAGCGCTCTACGTCCTTTCCGTGCAGCACGAGCTTGTCCCAGTTGCCGTAAACCGCGCCTGCACAACGCGCCCGCAGCAGCGAGATCACTTCGCCCACAGCGGGGCCTTTGCCCAGCACATCGCCCAGAAAGTAGACCTCCGTGATGCCGCGGCGGGAAAGATCAGCCAGCACGGCTTCCAGCGCGGGCAGGTTGCCGTGTACATCGGAGAGAAAGGCGGCCTCTCTTTTCATACCGGATCCCCCAGGCTTTCGTAAATCTCTCGGATCTGCCGGTGCAGCTGGTTGCGCAGCGCCAGGCGGGAATAGCGTTCCAGCGCCGTTTCAATGCCCTCGGATTCGATAAAGCGCATGAAGAGCCGCGTACGCGGGTCGTCGGAGGCGGGATAGCGATAGGCATAAGCGATGACGCGCGCCAGCGTATCGGGCTTGCCACCGTATTTCAGGCAAAGCAGCGCAGCGCCCACCAGGCGATCCTGCGGGCCGACCTTGCGCGGCGTGTCGGAACCCAGGCGGTTGATGGTGTCCCCCAGCAGCGGGTTGTCGATCACGGCGAGGATGCGCTTGTTCCACTCTTCCATCTCTTCCGGCGTAAAGCCGTATTCGCCGCAAAGGCCGATGGAGGATTCGTGCAGCGCCTCGATGACGCTGCGGTGGATATCGGGGTCCTTCATCGCCTCGGTCGCCCAAACATAGTGTTTCGGGCTGGAAAGATAGGCGATGGAAGCATAGGCCGTGTTGAAGGTGTACATCTTGCGGTGCGCTTCGGCGGACAGATTGTAGGTCAGCCGGATGCGCTCGGAATGCGGCGGGCGGCCGCGGAAGGCGGTGGCGTCCATCGGCATTTCAGGATAGCCGTTGGTCAGCACGCCCAGCGGGTCGCGCTCGGCCAGGCTGTCCGGCAGCTCCGGACACATACAGATGGCCACGGTTTCGACAATGCCGACGTGCGTGTGCATATATTCCAGAGCGGTTCCGCCCAGCATGTTTTCAAAAAACTTGGTCAGCTGCCGCTTGGCTTCCATCTGGTTGATGCAAAGCAGTATGTCCAGCGGCTCGTCCGGCGTTTCCATCGCTTTGCGCGCGATGCACACGCTCAGCAGCGACGCGACGCTTTCCAGCTGCTGGAACGGCACCGCCAGCATCACCAGCACGCCCCGGCGCGCGATCAAATCGGAAAGCTCGCCCTCTGCGCTCAGCGGCAGCGCGTCGAAGCTTTCGATGGACACGGTTTCAAAATAGGTTCGCCGGGCCTTATAGATCGTGTAACCGCCCGAATTGCGCAGCCTTTCGACACGCTTTTCATCGCTGTCCACAAACGTCAGATGGCATCCCGCGCTGGCCAGTATCTCCGCACAGAACCCGCGGCCCATTTTGCCCGCGCCGATGATGACCGCTTCTCTCCTAGAACCCATGCTGATCCTCCGTAAAGTAAGCAATACTCTCCACTTTTATTTTTACTATTATATCTGCCCGGCGGGGGTTTATCAAGCGGGAACCGGTAAAGTTGCGGCGCATTTTTCCATCGCGGGCATGCGTTCCAAAATACGGAACGGCGTTCCGAAAAAGTTTGCACCGGATGGTGTTCTGTGCTATACTGAAAACAGTGAAACGGGGTTTTGCGATGTAGAACGATCGATCGGGAGGGAGAAGCATGGAAAAGGCCACCGTTCAGTCTATTGACCGTGCGCTGTCCATTGTCGAGGCGTTGGCGGGTGAGAAAGAAGGCTTGGGCGTAACCGAAATCTCTACGCGCGTCGGGCTGCATAAGTCCACCGTGCACCGGCTTCTTTCCGCACTGGGCGAGCGCGGCTACGTCGAGCAGCGCAGCGGCGGCGCTTACCGCCTGGGCATGAAGATCGTGGAATTGAGCAGCCTGTACTTAAACCAGGTGGAGCTCAAAACCGAGGCGCAGCCCTATCTGCGCCGGCTTCTGCAGCTGACCAAGCAGCCCGTGCATCTGGCCATGCTGGAAGGACTGGAGATCATCTATATTGATAAGATCGAGACGATCCACTCCATCCGTATGTATTCCCAGATCGGCCGCCGGTCGCCCGCACTCTGCACGGCGTCGGGCAAGGCGCTGCTCTCCGGTCTGCCGGATGCGGAGCTTTGCGAAAAGATCCGCGGCACCAAGCTGCCGACCTATACCTCCCGTTCCATCACCGATCCCGAAGCGCTCATCAAGGAGATCCGCCTGATCCGCCAGCGAGGCTGGTCGCGGGACGATCAGGAGCATGAGCCGGGCATTCGCTGCATCGCCGCGCCGATCTATGATTACCGCGGCAACATCGTCGCCGCGGTTTCGACCTCCGGTCTCAAGCAGATCATCACCCCCGCGCGTGATGAGGAAATTGCGGGCTTCGTCATGGACGCGGCGCACAGCATCTCCCAGCGCATGGGCTATCGGGACTGAATTTTCTTCTGTATCCTGGGGCGCTGCATGGAAAATCCATGCAAAGTTTGCGCCTGAATAAATAACTTTATGCACAAGCATAAGAAGGAGTGTACCTCAATGGCGAAAATCGTTACCTTTGGTGAAATCATGCTCCGCCTTGCTCCGCAGGGCTATCAGCGTTTCCAGCAGGCTCATTGCTTTGACGCTGTTTACGGCGGCGCGGAAGCGAACGTGGCTGTTTCTCTGGCCAACTACGGCATGGATGCGCACTATGTGACCGCGGTGCCCGCCAACCCCATCGGCGACGCTGCGATGAATGCGCTCAAGACCTTCGGCGTGGACGTCTCCGACGTTGTCCGCTCCAAGAAGCGCCTGGGCATCTACTTCTGCGAGAAGGGCGTTTCCATGCGTCCCTCCAAGGTCGTCTACGACCGCGCGGATTCTGCGATTGCGAACGTCAAGCCCGGCGATTTCGACTGGGACAAGATTTTTGAGGGCGCTGACTGGTTCCACTGGACCGGCATCACTCCCGCTCTTTCCGACGGCACTGCGGCGGTCGTCCTCGAGGCCTGCAAGGCTGCTAAGGCTCACGGCGTGAAGATCAGCTGCGACCTGAACTACCGCAAGAACCTCTGGACCCGCGAGAAGGCTGGCCAGATCATGGGCGAGCTGGTTCCCTACGTTGACGTGCTGATCGCCAACGAAGAGGACTCTGCGGATGTCTTCGGCATCAAGGCCGAGCACACCGACATCAACAGCGGCAAGCTGGACGTCGAGGGCTACAAGTCCGTCGCCCGTCAGCTGGTCGAGCGTTTCGGCTGCGAGAAGGTCGCCATCACCCTGCGCGAGTCCCTCTCTGCTTCCGATAACAACTGGTCCGGCATGCTCTACGACGGCAAGTCCGGCGAAATCTCCATCTCCAAGAAGTATGCGATCCGCATCGTGGACCGCGTCGGCGGCGGCGACAGCTTCGGCTCCGGCCTGATCTATGCTCTGCTGGCGGGCTACGACAACGAGGGCGCTGTCAACTACGCGGCGGCTGCTTCCGCGCTGAAGCACACCATCGAGGGCGACTTCAACATGGTCACCGTGGACGAAGTCAAGTCTCTGATGGGCGGCAACGCTTCCGGTCGTGTGCAGAGATAAGTTCTTCTGCTAAAACAAATCAAAGGAGCCGCAGACTTTCGGTCTGCGGCTCCTTTTTGCATTGACGAAAACTCTGTCAGCACAGAACGTACGCCCGCTTTTTCCGGCAGAGGAATCCGTAAAGGTCGCTAAAAAAGAAGATGAGGGAATTGACGGCCACGGGGAGATAGGCGGGATTCTCTTTGGCGGCGTAACCCGGCGCATAGTAGGACGAACGCAGCATGGTCAATGCCGCAGCCGGAAAGGCGGTGATGATGAAAACGGTGCTGAAGAAAAGATTGGGTGTATCCAGAAGATAGAGCAGGACAGCACGGTCATGTTCGTGCAGAAAAAGAGCAGCCGCACAGCATGCTTCCCCGTCAGCTTTTGTATGCCGAACTCGCGGCCGTTGGTCGATTCAGGCGGCAGCCGGCGTCAGCATATCCGCGCTTTGGGAAAGAAGATTGGAAACAATCACGATGAGCAGGAAAACGGACCGGAGAATCCTTTCTCTGGTCCGTCAGATTTTTGAAAGCACAGGCAGCATCCCGCCGTCCGGAAAGAAGCGGCGGGATGCTGCCTGTGAATTTGCGTTACGGATAGACGTTGGAATTGTTGGTTTCAGAGGGAACCGTTCCGCCGGGAGTCTCTTCCGGCACAAGGTCCGGACCATAGTTGATGATGGCGCGGATGGCGGGATAGGTGGTGGTGAAGAGCACCTTTTCCTCAAAGACCTTGCCGTCGCGGATGTACTGGATGTAGGTGGTGGACTTTTTGCCGTCGCGGCCCTTGCGCACGGTCTTGGTCGTGCCGGGGGCAAGGCTTGCGTCGAACACCATGGAGTCCTCACCGCGCTTGATGGTGCCGTCCGTGGTGGAGCGCAGATCAATGGTCACGCCCTCGTCCAGCATGGGCTTGCCGTACACCTCGATCGTCAGCTGGCGATCCTCAAAGGAGGAGACCAGATAGATGGGTGAATCAGAGATATTTTTGAATTTGAAGTCCTTGGCGGGATAGTCGATGGCTGCATCCATGCCGATCTTGACATAATCGCTCGGCCAGGAGTGTCCGTGGCGCTCCACGATCTCCATGCCCGCGCGGACGACTGCATTGAACAGCGTGGAGGAAACCTGGCAGACACCGCCGCCCGGCTCCTGGATCATGATGCCGTTCTGGATGGAGCCCGCTTCTTTATATCCCTTGGCCGTCGTGCGCGGACCGGTTATGCCGTTGATGGAGAAGATCTCGCCCGGCGCGACGACATAGCCGTTGAAGGCCTCAGAGCAAAGGCGGATGTTGGTGTTGCGGGATTTGGAGCTGGTGGTCTTGGTGGTGAAGCTTGCCAGCAACGTATTCTGCGCTTCTAATTCCGCGCGGGTGACGGCGGCAGGCACTTCGTTGACCTGCGCCGTAATCTGCGTGCTGAAATCTCCGGATTCCACCGCCGCGTTGATCGCGCTGCGCAGCGCATCTTCATCCAGCGCCTGACCGTTGACTTCGTCAGTGAAGGTGAAGGTCTTGGTGGCTGCGTCAAACGCGCCGACCTGCGCATCCTGCGCGTCCACGTTGACCGCAGAAGCCACCTGCTGGACAAACGCATCCACGCCGTCCACCGTGACGGAGCAGCTCGTCGTGAAATTCAGCGGCTGCTGCGCAAGCGCCGCCACCAGATCGTAGCGCTCCTGAAGGCTGCCTTCTTTGGCGTAGTTGTAGGCGTCCACCAGCACCTGCTCGGTGTCATAGGCGGACTGCGCGGGGAGCGTAAAGACCTGACCGTTCGCCTGAACGGAGATCACGCGCGCATCGGCTTCCGCCTGCTGACGATCCAGGAATTCCTGACGCACGTCCTCATAGCTGCGGCCGCCCACGTCCTCGCCGTCGATGATGATGCCGGGATAGTATCCCTCCACGTCAACAGCGGTCTTCATCTCTTCCAGATGCTGATAATTTTTCCAATAGGTCAGGCCCAAAGCGCCGCCAGCGACGAACAGCACGATGGCCAGGCACAGCAGCACGATGGCCGTGATGCTTTTGCCGCTTTTTTTCTTCTTTCCACCGCCGGAGCTGCCGGTATCTTCCGATTCAGCCTCCTCCGAAACGGCGTCCTGAGCGTCGTTTTCCAACTGCGCGCCATCCTGCTCCTCTTCCGCGCGCAGATCCTTCTCCTCTGCCATTTTGTTGCCCTTTCCTTGTTTTTACGGCTCCTGCCGAAGTTCACTTACCTACCTCTATCATACCACGAAAACGGGGGAGAAGTACAGTGCGCTTCGCATTTTGCAACAAATTTGAAAAAAGAAAGGAATCGGCTTTTGTCGGCTCCTTGGGGGAAATTGCCGTTTGCGGCAGATTATTCCTCTTCGGCAGGCGCTGCAGCCGATTCCGCCGCCTGTTCTTCTTCGGCGCGTTCCAACTGATGCAGGCGATAGGTCAGTACCAGCAGGCTGTCGGTCAGATGGACGTTGTTGACCACCACGTTGTCGGGCACCTTCAGATCCAGCGGCGCGAAGTTCCAGATGGCGCGCACGCCGCCCTCGATCATCTGCTGGGCGATCTGCTGCGCCACGCGCGCGGGCGTGGACACCACGCCGATGGTGGCGGGATGCTCCTGCAAAAAGACTTTGAGTTCCGTCACGCTGTAAACCGGCACGCCGCGGATCACGCGGCCGATCAGGTCGGGCTTGACGTCGAACATCGCCAGAGGCTCAAAGCCCCGCTGCGAAAAGCCGGGATACCAGGCCACGGCCTGACCGATGTTGCCCGCGCCGACGATGATCATATCGTATTTACGGCCCAGACCCAGAATGCTGCCAATATGTGCCCGCAGCTCCGCCACGTTGTAGCCGTAGCCCTGCTGACCCAGCGTGCCGAAGCAGTTGATGTCCTGACGAATCTGTGAGGCGGTCAGCCCCATGCGCGCGCCCAGTTCCTGCGAAGAGATGCGCGTGATGCCTATTTTTTCCAGCTCCCGAAGGTAGCGGTAATATCCGGGAAGACGGCGGATCACAGCGTCTGAAATCTTGTGTGTTGCCATATCGTCACCCTTATCCTTCTTCATTGGATCAAAAGCAAAAAGTTTGCTAAAACTTTAACACCTTATCAGTATAGCATCAATGCAGGATGCTGGCAAGCGGCAAGTCAGCGGGAAATGCTTTGGATCGCCGGGGCTGTAACGACCCGGCACGGTGAAAGTTCGACCGAGGGTTTCTGATTGGGGAGAGAAGAAAGCAGAAAGGCAGCGAAACACCTGTGAAGGGGATTTCGCCGCCTTTCCCCCGCTTCGACAGCGCATTTTCGCGCCTGCCGGAAGATATCAGAGATGTCTTTCCAAGCCGGTTACATCAAAGTATTCATCACGATATCGTATGTTGCTGCCGTCAAAATTCCTTTGGACTGCCTTGACATATTCAAACGGATTTTCCATCGGCAGCAATCCGAACTCATGCTGAAGCCGCTGCGCCGCCGCTTTTTGTTCGGCTGTCAGGAGCTTTCTCTCGGCTGCCCTGTGTTCATCAAAGCGGTTTTGATCCATCCAGACGATTTGCTCTACGGGATTGGCCGTGCCGCACGCTAAAATCAGTCGAATAAAATCCTGAAAATTCTTCGCCAGAGGATATGCATATGTGTCCGCACAGCTTTCGGGGTTGCAGGCAAAAACCATCTCTCCATACTCAGGCAAAAAGCAATACATGATGGCTCCTTCAAATCCTATCGGCTGCGCGTTGGCCGGATAACAAAAGTAAGGCTCTGATGGATTCTCCTGCTCCAGACACAGCAGCCCCTTGTCTATGGGGAGCGCCAGATAGTTTTCATAAAGCGTTTCCATGGATAAACCTCCGAAAGAACAAGGTTTTCTTGCCAAAAGCGGGAAGAGAATGCGCGGATGTATTTATAGGAAAGAAACGCATGGACACAGCGGAAGATCACTCTGCCCGGATTGCTTCGATGATCCAATAGCCCGCTTCTTTTTCCAATACGGACACTTTTTCAAAGATCGTCGCCAGATATTTCATTGCGGAGGGCGCGCCTTGCTGCTTGCGGATGACGATATAGAGCTTTCCGCCGGGCTTGAGCTTTTCCGCCGCCTGGGTGAAAAAACCGTAGATCACCGCCTTGCCCGCACGGATCGGCGGATTGGTCACGCAAAAATCCAGCCCTGACTCCACACCCGTGAGCGCATCGCTGAGATAGGCGCGCGCGTTCGCCAGACGGTTGGCTTCAAGGTTTTTCTGTGCCAGCGCAACCGCGCGCTCATTGACGTCCACCATTTCCACGAAAAGCTCCGGGTTGAGTGCCGCCAGCGCTGCGCCGATGGCTCCCCAGCCGCAGCCGATGTCTGCGCAGCGGCCGGTCATGTTCGGCACGGTATCGATCAGCAAGCGGCTGCCGGGATCTAGATGCCCCTTGGAAAAGGTGCCTGCGTCGGTCTCAAAGCGCAGGCAGCGGCTGCCCACCTGAAACTGCACGTGCCGCTCCTCGTGCGCGGAGGTGGGGGCGGAAGTAAAGTATTGCTCACTCATGCTTTTTCCTTTCCTGAAAGCGGGTTATTTGACCATGCCCAGCGCGTAGACATTGCCGTATTCGGTCAGTTCATGGGTTTCGGAACCGCCCAGCGGGTCGAACACGAGGAACACATCTTCTGTTGCGCCCACGACGCACAGCCAATAGGCGCTTTCGCCCTTTTTGACGCGCACCATACATGCGCGGCCTGCGCGCAGCTCGTTGGTCATATTTTCGCCGTTGAAATCCTGCGGGGCAGTGAAGCGCACCTCGGGATAAATTTTGTCGAGATTCGTCAGATCGGCAGCCTTGCCATCGTTGATGTAAAGATCGTTTTCCATGAACAGGCGGTTGAGCTCGCCGGGATCCACTGTGATGCCGTCGCTGTCCAGCACCATCGCAAGCGCGGCAAACAGGCTGCCCTCTTCCTGCATGGTGTAGCCGGTCTGCCCCAGCGCATCGTCCGCCCAGCGCGGATCGTCCTGCGCGTAATAGGTGACCCCGATGGGATCGACCGCTTTGCGCGGCGTGGGCAGGATGCCGTCCCCTTGAATCAAGCGGGTGTTGTAGATCCGCAGGAACACGGCGATGACGACAAAGATCAGCAGCAGCCCGCCGTAGAGCTGGATGTGCTGCTTGACGACGTTTTTCTCGTCCGAGGTCATGTCTTTATAACGCTTCATTTTTCCTCCTGATGAAAGTCCGGCAGAACGACAGGCTCGTACATGGTCAGCAGCAGAACGTTTTCTTCCTGCATTTCATGGACAAAATCTGCGGGATCCGCCGTGTTTTCGGCAAACATGCCGTAGTGCGTGGGAATGGACAAATGGACCTTCAGCGCGCGAGCCAGGTCGGCGGCCTGCCGGTGATCCATGTTGCCCCAGCGGCCGTTGATGCAGGTCACGAGCACGTCGGGTGAAAAAGGCCTCGCGTCCGTGATCAACAGATCGCTCCAGAGTGTGTCGGCGGTGAAATACACCGTTTGACCGTGACCGCGCACGATCAGACCGATACTGTCCTCCGTGTGCTCCGCATGGACGCCGAAAAGCTCGATATCGCCCACCGCAAGCCGCCCGCCGCGCGGCAGGCGCAGCAGGTTTTCCTCCGGAACGCCCAGCCTGCGCAGATGGTTTAAGCAGGAGTCCGGCCCTGCAAAGCGGTTGTGCCGAAGGTCAATGCGGTGCAGCGTGCCCTCGTCCAGATGATCCATGTGGTCATGGGAAAATACGAACAGATCCGTGCGAATCGATGCAGGATCGAGCGGAGGCGGCGCGATGCGCGTATGCCCGCCGTGCTCTTCGCAGCTAAAAGAAAGGTAGGGATCCAGACAGACTGCGGTTTCACCGCACCGGATCCAGTATCCGCCCTGACCCAGCCAGTTCAGTTGAATGCTCATGCAAAAGCCCCCTTTTCCCGAAGGTTACTCTCTTTTCAGTATAGCATACCGCGCCGCGTTTCGCACCGGGTTTTTGCCTGAACGGCGGGGAATCTCATTTAACGCATCTTTAACACGCGGGGAATGTGGGGGCATACTATAATTATCTGTACGGCTCGAAACAAATGAGCCTGTGTGCTCGTGTACAATATAGTTGTTTTGTCGGAAACATTTGCGCAGGAGGATGGTTATGTCGGGATATTACAGCGATGGACGCGGCCGGGGACAGCAGAAAAGAGGCAACTCAAGCGCTCAACGCGGCAGCTATTCGTCCGGAAACGGGCGCAGAAATACATATTATGAAGAGGATCGCTATGCACAGAGCGCGTCCAGAGGGCGTTATTCCACCTCCGGCCGCGGCGGCAATAATCGCCGCAAGAAGAAAAAGAATAATTTTCTGCCCATGCTGCTGCTGGTTGTGCTGCTGGCGGTCGGCGTGTTTGCCGGCGTGAAGTACTTCCAGAACAGAAAAGCGGAGGAAGAGCAGCAGGCGCAGATTAAACTCGAACAGGAGCAGCAGGCCGCAGCGGAACAGCAGCGCCAGCAGGAAGACGCGGTGCTGGGGTCGGATACCATTTATGAAGGCGTGTCCATCAACGGCATGGCGCTGGGCGGCATGACGCGCCAGCAGGCGACGGAAGCTGTCGAGCAGTCGCTGGGCCTTGCCGAGCACAGCCTGACGCTGCAATATAACGACCAGACTTTCCAGGTGCCGCTGATGACGGGCAGCGATCTGGCTTCTGTGATCGATCAGGCCTATCAGGTCGGCAGAGACGGCACCCGTGAGGAAAATCTTGCAAAGATCGAAGAGATCAAAACCCAGCCGGTGGAGTTTACCGTGGAAGCGGGCTATTCCCTGCCGGATATGACCGAGGTGCTCAACTCCTGCGCGCAAGCCATCAACCGCAAGGCGAAAAACGCGACCGTGACCGGCTTTAACGTCAAGGATTCCTCTTTTACCTATGAGGATGGGCAGAACGGTTTGGAGGTCAATCAGGAAGCAACCCAGGCGGCGGCGCAGGCGGCGGTCGATGCCGGAAACTATGACGGCACTGTGACCATCACGGTGACGGAAACCACTCCGGAAATGGACAAGGCGACGCTCAAATCCAAGTTCAAACGCCTGGCGACCTTTACCACCACCACCACCTCCAATTCCAACCGAAACACCAATATCCGCCTGTGCTCTCAGGCGATCAGCGGCGTGGTCGTGCAGCCGGGAGAGGAATTCTCCGTCAACACGCTCACCGGCCAACGCACCGCAGCCAAGGGATATAAGGATGCAACGGTCATCAAAAACGGCGTTTATGTTCAGGAGCCGGGCGGCGGCGTCTGCCAGGTTTCCTCGACGCTGTTCAACGCCGTGGTGCGCGCGGGGCTCAAGATCAGCGAACGCCATAATCACACCATCGTCTCCAGTTATGTGCCCATCGGCGAGGATGCGGCGGTGGACTATCCCAACAAGGACTTTAAGTTCATCAACAACTCTGAGGGCCCGGTTGCGGTCGTGATGACCTTTGACGAGAGCAATAAGAAACTCAAGGCTTCGGTCTACGGCATTCCGATCCTCAAGGACGGCATCAAGCTCGATCTGACCAGCGAAGTTACGCAGACCATCCCGATCCCCGATCCCACCTATACGGAGGATCCGACGCTGGAATACGGCCAGGAGGTCACGGTGACCACGGGCCTGGAGGGCAAGAAGGTCACCACCTATCTCATCACCAAGCAGGATGGCAAGCAGATCAGCAAGGAAGTGCTGCACAAGTCCAATTATCCCAAGCGCACCCCGGTCATCGCCATCAACTCCCAGGCAACGCCTACGGAGTCCACCATTCCGGAGGAAACCGGATCGACGGGCGATAATACCGGCGGCAGCACCGGCGGAGATACGACCGGCGGAGACGGCGGCAATAACGGCGGCTTCGACATCCCGGAGGAATAAAATTGTCCATTGCGTCCTAAAAAACGGGCGCTGCGGCGCGGTCTGAATTCTTTCAGACCGCGCCGTCGTTTTATAGCCGAAAGAGACGATCTATGATATAATCGGTCTGAAAGACAAAGAGACGCCTGACGTGCCGAACAGGCGCGGAGAGGGAGGGGAAAAATGAAATTTCTGCACTGTGCGGATCTGCATCTGGGCTGCGTCGGCGGCCAGGAGCGGATGCGCGCGTTTGAAAGGATGCTGGACTTCTGCAAAAGGGAGGGCGTGAGCGTGCTGCTCATCGCGGGCGACCTGTTTGAGGCCGTGCGTGCGGACGAGCGGACGCGCCGCCGCGTGTTCGACCTTCTGGCGGGCAATCCTTCCCTTTGCACGATGATTGCGGCGGGCAACCACGATCCGCTGTGCGCGGGAGGCAACTACGACGGCAGCCTGCCGGGCAATGTCTATGTTTTCGGGCACGATTGGTCCTGTGCGGAGATTCCCGCCTACGGCGTGCGCGTCTGGGGCGCCAGCTTTGCAGCCGCGTCCGAAAAGCCCTTTGCACCGGATCGGAAGAAGAGAAAGCTCACCCCCGGTTTGTACGATCTGGGCGTGCTGCACGGCGACCTCGTTTCGCCCGGCGGCAGGAGCGACTACCGCGCCGTGACGAAGCAGAGCATCGCGCAGACGGGCCTCAAATATCTGGCGTTGGGGCACATCCATGAAAGAAGCACCGTCCGCCGTGCGGGCGATACCCTCTATGCTTACAGCGGGTGCCTGCAAGGGCTCGGCTATGACGAGATCGGCGAAAAGGGTGCATATCTGGGGGAAGTGGATGAAAACGGGCAACTGAATATGTCCTTTGTCAAGCTCTGCGGCAGCATGACGCTGGAGGAAAACGTGAACCTCACCGGCTGCGCAGATCTTGCGGAGGCGGCGGGCCGCTGCGAAAAGGCGTTGGAGGGCAAGCAGGGACACCGCGTGTTGCTGACGCTGACGGGCACCACACGCGGTTTTTCTGTCGATGAGAACGGCCTTTTGCGGCTGCTGACCGGCTGCGGCGCGAAGATTCGCATCGAAGATGAAACCCGGCCGGAAACGGATGCGGCCGGCATTGCGCAGGAAAATACGCTGCGCGGCGCGTTCGCCCGGCGGATGCTGCGGCGCATTGCGGAATTGGAACAGAACGGGCAGGACGCTGCGGCGGCGAGGGAGGCTTTGCAGCTGGGGCTGAACGCATTTGACGGGGAGGTGACGCGCCATGCGGATTGAATCGCTGCACATCGACCGCTTCGGCAAGCTGCGCGATTTTGACCTGACGCTGGAAGATGGGCTGACGCTGATTTACGGCCGCAACGAGAGCGGCAAGAGCACCGTGATGGCCTTTCTGCGCGCGATGCTCTACGGCCTCAACGGAAAATCCGCCTCGATCGAGCAGAACGACCGGCGCCGCTATATGCCCTGGGGCGAAATCAGCATGGGCGGCAGCCTGCGCCTGACCGACGGCAAGCAGCGCTTTGAGATCATCCGCGTATTCGGGCAGACGAAAAAGAGCGATACCTGCCGTGTGACGGAGCTGGACAGCGGGGAGGTTTTGCCGCTGCCTGCGGGCGAAGAGCCGGGCAAGATGCTGTTGGGCGTGGAGGAAGGCGTTTTTGCCGACACGCTGTTTGTCTCTGCGGCGGGCAGCCGTCCGGGCGGGGATGGCGCGGCGCTTTCGGAAAAGATTCGCAATTTGATCGGCACGGGCGAGCAGGATGTGGATTTGACCCGCGTGATCGAGCGGCTGCACAATGCAAAGAATGAAATTCAGCCCCGCACGCGCGGCAAAGGGGAATTGAACGATGTGCGCGCACAGTTGGATCAGGCGCGCGCCGCGCTGCTCGAAAACGGCAAGACCGCCGTGCGCGTGCGGGAACTCAAGCAAAAGGTGGAAAAGCTGAGCGCGGGCGACAAGCAGAATCAGGCGCTGCGCCTGCGCATGGCGGATCAGGAGGGCGCGCTGCGCCGCCTGGGCGATTACCGCCAGCAGACCGCCGCACTGGATGAGCGCATCCGCACGCTGGACGCCGGCTTGCAGCAGGAGCAGCAGCGCGAAGAGGCCGGAGCGGGCGAAAAAACGATGAGCGGCAAGGCGCTCTGCCTGATCTGGATTGCACTGGCTGTGCTCACAGCGGTGCTGAGCGTGGCGCTGGGGCTTGCGGTGAGCAACTATCTGTTTGCAGGGCTGTTGGCGACGATGGGCTTCTGCATTCTGTATATGCGGCAGAAGGATAAAATGGAGCTTGCGCCCGCGGGCGACACTGCGCGCGTGGACGAGCTGATGCGCGGGCTTTCCGCTGCGCGGCGAGAACGCGCGATGTATCAGGCGCAGATCGTGCAGCTCGAAGGGCAGATTGCGCAGATGCAGAAAGCGATTGACCGCGAGATGGTGCCGAACGCCGCGCAGGATCAGGAAGCGCTGGTCGCGGCGCGCGTGGAGCTGGAAGGCTTGCTGCGGGGCCGGGAGAGCGATGAAACGCTCCGGAAGCGCATCTCGGTGCTGGAAGAAAGAGAAAAACGCCTGCTGCGCCGGTATGAGGCGCTGGACATGGCGGAAGAAGAGCTCAAAAACGCGGCAAAGGATCGGCAGAGCGGCTTTATGCCGGAATTGACGGCGGATATGGAAAAAACGCTGAGCCGCGTCACGGCGGGCAAATACGTCCGTGCGGCGGTTTCGCAGAGCATGGAGCTTTCGCTGGAACCGCAGAGCGGCGCGATGCAGCCCTGGGCGTATTTCAGCGGAGGCACGGTGGAGCTGATGTATCTGGCGCTGCGGCTTTCGCTGGTGCGGCTGCTTGAAAAGCATGGCGGCCCGCTGCCGATGCTGATGGACGATCCCTTCGTACTGTTTGACGATGAGCGCACGCGCGCAGGGCTTCAGGTTTTGCAGGAGAATGCCGCGGGACGGCAGATGCTGCTGTTCACCTGCCATGAGCGCACGGCGGAACTTTCCGACGGGGCGCGCACGGTGCGGATGGAGGACTGAGGCGGCTGCTATGTAAATTTCCCGTGACGGACGGCGGGGGGATATGTTATACTTTTATTTGAAAATGTGAAAGCGGGAGAGGCTGGCTATGGAAAATTTTCTATTGTCACTGAACGTGGTGCTGCCCCTGTTCCTCGAAATGGCGCTGGGCTATGCCATTCGGTGTTTCAGGCTCGTGGACGAGCCAACGCTGCGGAAGATGAACAACGTGGTCTTTCGCGTGTTCCTGCCGATCCTGTTGTTTTATAATGTGATTTCAACCGACATTGGCACGGCCTTCAACGGGCCGCTGATGCTCACGGCGGTGCTGTTCGTGCTGGGCGAGTTTGCGCTGTGCATGGCGTTGGTGCCGCTGCTGGAAAAGGAAAACAGCAGACGAGGCGTGCTGATTCAGGGCATCATGCGCTCCAACTTCGTCATTTTCGGCCTGCCGGTGTTGGTATCGCTCTGCGGCGAGGGAAGCAATACCGGCGCGGTGGCGTTGGTGATCGCGGTGGTGGTGCCGATGTTCAATGCGCTTTCCGTCACGGCGCTGGAGATCTACCGCGGGGGCAAGCCCAACCCGCTCAAGATCTTAAAGAGCGTGGCGACCAATCCGTTGATTCTGGCGTCGCTTCTGGGCATTGTGCTGCTGCTTCTGGGTGTGAAGCTGCCGAATTTCCTGCAAAAGCCGGTGGCGGATCTTTCTAAGATGGCAACGCCCCTGGCACTGGTGATCCTTGGCGCAGAGTTCAACTTTGGTCAGGTGAGAAAGTGCGTGCGTCAACTCGTCATTGGCGTGAGCGGCCGCCTTGTGGTGATGCCGCTGATCTTTTTGACGATCGCGGTGCTGCTCGGCTTCCGCGGCGAAGAGTTGATTGCACTGCTTGTGATGCTGGCTGCGCCGCCTGCGGTTTCGTCCTTTACGATGGCGCAGCAGATGGATGGAGACAGCGAGCTGGCTGCCGGGCTGGTGGTATTCGGTTCCTCGCTGGCCGTGGTGACGATGTTCATCTGGATTTTCGTGCTCAAATCCATGGCGTTGATCTGAGAATAAACAGGGAAAGAATAAGGGGGATGGAACAATGGTGACTCTGGCGTTGGATATCGGCGGCACGCGCATGAAGCTCGCGCTGCTTCAGGACGGCAAAATCATCAAGGAGAGCATGGTGCCCGCCTACCGCGACGACGCCTATCAGAAAAACCTCGATCAGGCGGAAACCGAAGGCCGCTGCATGATGGCGGAAATGGGGTTGGATCACATCGACGGCCTTGGCATTGCTTTCCCCGGCCTGGTCAACCCCCGCGACAAGGTCGTGGTCTCGGCCAACGGCAAGTTCGTGGATGCGGTGGGCTATGACCTCAAGAGCTGGGTCAAGCGCACTTTCGATTGCCCGTTCATCCTCGACAACGATTCCAACGCCGCGTTGATCGGCGAGCTCACCTACGGCTGCGCACAGGACACCAAGGACGCCGTGATGATGATCTTCGGCACCGGCGTGGGCGCGGCGGCGGTGATGGACGGCAAGCTCGTGCGCGGCAAACATTTTCAGGCGGCGTGTATCGGCGGACACATGGTCATTGAATTCGGTCCTGATGCGACGCCCTGCAACTGTGGCAACATCGGCTGCATGGAAGCCAACGCCAGCTCCTGGGCGCTGCCCATCTTTGCGCACAAGGATCCGCTGTTTGAAACCAGTATGCTGAAAGATCTTGATGTGATCGACTACAGGAACCTTAAGGCCTGCGCCGACAAGGGCGACGAACTGTCGGTCAAGCTCCTGCGCCGTTCGCTCGACTGCTGGAGCGCCAATCTCTGCAACCTGATCATCGCCTACGATCCTGAGGTTATTATCCTCTCCGGCGGCATCGCCCGCATGGGCGAGGATCTGCGCCGCCCGTTGGAAGAGCACGTCCATAAGTATGCCTGGACGCCGTGGGGCCACCCGGACATCCGCTTGGCAGAAAAGCCGGAAGCTTCGGTTGTGCTCGGCCTGCACAAGCTGACACTGGACGAAATTGCAGGAAAAACTGCACTCTGAATCAAAATATTGAAAAAGAAAATTTTGAAAATGCAGAAAAAGCCACTGAGCGTGAACATTACGCACGGTGGCTTTCTGAATCGTTCGTGGAATTTTACGGATATGCAAGGAAAGGAAGCAAAATCGATGTTAAATCGCCATTTATTTTCCCCAAAGGCGTTGTTTTTGCGGCGGTTTCTGCTATAATGCTACTAATATAGATTTGGACGGAGGAGAGAAGTAAAATGGCGTTTTATTATTCCGAGCCGAGCCGCACTTTCGGCGAATACCTGCTGGTTCCCGGTTATTCCTCTGCGGAGTGCATTCCTGCCAATGTGAGCCTCAAAACCGCGCTGGTGAAATATCGCAAGGGCGAAGAAGAGTGCCCCCTGACCATGAATATCCCGATGGTATCCGCGATCATGCAGTCGGTTTCCGACGACAAAATGGCCATTGCCCTGGCCACGGAGGGCGGCGTCTCCTTCATCTACGGCTCTCAGTCCGTCGAGGACGAGGCGGCCATGGTCGCTCGCGTCAAGAGCTATAAGGCGGGCTTTGTCAAGTCCGATTCCAACATCCGTCCCGACGCGACGCTGGCTGATATCCTTGCTCTGAAGGAAAAGACCGGCCACTCCACCGTTGCCGTGACCGAGGACGGCACCGCAGAAGGCAAGCTGCTGGGCATCGTCGCCAGCCGCGATTACCGTGTCAGCCGCATGAGCACCGATACCCCCGTTTCCGAATTCATGACGCCGTTTGACAAGCTCATCACGGCGCCTGCCGATACCACGCTGAAGGTCGCCAACGACATCATCTGGGAGCACAAGCTCAATTCTCTCCCGCTGATCGACGACAGCCAGCACCTGGTCTATATGGTGTTCCGCAAGGACTACGCCCAGCACAAGGAAAACCCCAACGAGCTGCTCGATAAGCAGAAGCGCTATGTCGTCGGCGCCGGCATCAACACCCGCGATTACGCGCAGCGCGTTCCCGCGCTGGTCGAGGCGGGCGCGGACGTGCTGTGCATCGACTCCTCCGAAGGCTTCTCCGAGTGGCAGAGCCGCACGCTTGCCTGGATTCGTGAGAACTACGGCGATTCCGTCAAGGTCGGCGCGGGCAACGTTGTGGATCGCGACGGCTTCCTGTTTCTGGCCAAGGCGGGCGCGGATTTCGTCAAGGTCGGCATCGGCGGCGGTTCCATCTGCATCACCCGCGAGACCAAGGGCATCGGCCGTGGCCAGGCGACTGCGCTGATCGAGGTTGCCGCAGCGCGCGACGAATACTACCGCGAGACCGGCATCTACGTCCCGATCTGCTCCGATGGCGGCATTGTGCACGATTATCACATGACCCTTGCGCTGGCCATGGGCGCGGATTTCCTGATGCTGGGCCGCTACTTCGCCCGTTTCGACGAGTCCCCCACCAACAAGGTCAACATCAACGGCAACTACATGAAGGAATACTGGGGCGAAGGCTCCAACCGCGCGCGCAACTGGCAGCGCTACGATCTGGGCGGCGCGGCGAAGCTCTCCTTTGAAGAGGGCGTCGATTCCTATGTGCCCTACGCGGGCTCTCTGAAGGACAACGTCAACACCTCGCTGTACAAGGTGCGCTCCACCATGTGCAACTGCGGTGTGCTGAACATTCCGGATCTTCAGAAGAACGCGCGCTTGACCGTCGTGTCCTCCACCTCCATCGTTGAGGGCGGCTCCCACGACGTCATGCTCAAGAACAAGGGAATTCAGGCGGAATAAAAAATCATTAGTTGAAGGCAAGATGAAATTCATTTTCATCTTGCCTTTTTTAGTTTTCGTGTGTTATTGTATAGGTGAAAAAGAAATAGGAGGTGTCCTCCAATGAATAAGTAAGAGTCGGTCATTTCATGACGGCCGATAAAAGGAGGATGAAGATAAAAAAGTCTATCATCCTGTTCGCCATGATTCTGCTGGTGCTGACTCTCTGTGCATTCGTTTAAGCAGAAACAACTTCGGTGGAACGCGTGACATATTTGGCTGAGGATATCACAAACGCTCAAGAGCTGCTTGTACGTGCAGAGCGTGGAATCGACGAAAGAAGCGAACGGCTTAAGGAAAGCGGAAAGATTGTTGCATCGGCATCCGGCCAGTTGGCTGATGATGCAGAAGTGCGTCATGCGATGCAGTTGCTGAAGAGAGCAGAACTCGGAGAGGGCAAAATCGAAGAAGCTTATCAAACGACGGCTGTTGTAAAAAGTCGATCGGGCAGCAATGGAAATGATAACTTTGCTGCATACGTGAAAATTTATTGGCGTGTTGAATCTGATTCAACGCTTCCGATAGAATTGCTTCGTAAGATCCGAACACTGGTTTGCAATCAATGGTTCTTATTCGGCAACACAACTCAATGCGTGGAATATCGCGAGAATTCATTCCGCATGGGAAGATGACCGGTGTAACGGAAGTTAGTTTTAATTACGGAACGATCAAGGCGGAAGTGAGCTATGTTCCTTATCAGCAAAATGAAGGAAAAAAGATCTCTTCTGGTTGTGATGATGCTTGCAATAAGTATGATCATAATGACAGGATGCACTGAAAAGAAAGCATATTCGTTAGAAAAAGGAGAGATTTTCCTAAGTCCTACTTTGACGCTTGGTATGTCCATGGAAGGGCTGCCGGAGGAATGGGTGCAGGTAAGAAATCTGCCAATCCGGACGGAATACGCCGGTTTTCCGATGGAGGTCACGCTGGAAGCGGACGAAGCGGGAAAACTGCGGAGCGTCAAAGCAATCTCGCAGGATGAACTGACGACCGATCAGCAGGATGAGCTGCGGAAAACCCTTTCGCAGGATTACGGCTTGCCCCTCACGGCTGTGCAAAATCGGGAGGAACAGCCACGCAGCTGGTTGATGGACGAGGGCGGCTATCGCGTGGATATGTCGCTCCTGGCATCTTCTTACGGCGATGGTGAGGTTGTGATAGAGGTTTATGCGCAGCCCACGGCGAAATAAAGAAACAGAGGCCCGCATTCCGGTGCGGGCCTCTGTTTTTGCAGAAGATAAGATCAGCTTTCCAGATCGCGCAGCACGCGGTCGCTCGTCTCCCAGATGGCAGAAAGCTCGTCGTCCTGAAGCACAAGGTCGGCTGCGGCGAGGTTGTCGAGGAAGTGGTGCGGGTTCTGTGTGCCGACGATGGCGGAGGTCACGCCTTTGCGGGACAAGCTGGCGGCGATGGCGACCTGGGCGATGGTGACGCTGTGCGCCTGTGCAATGTCGCGCAGCAGGTTCAGCAGCGGCAGCTCCAGCGCCAACGCTTCGGGCTGGAAGAGCGGCTTGGCGGTGCGGAAATCTGTCACCTGCGCGCCGTAGAAGTGGAATGCGCCGGAAAGAATGCCCTTGGCGATGGAGTTATAGGTCATGACGGAGATGCTGTTCTGCGCGCAGAAGGGCAGCACGTCCTTCGCAATCCCGCGGGTGAGCAGGTTGTATTCCGGCTGAAGCGCATCCAGCGGCGCATAGCGCATCGCATCCTGCATCTGCTGAACCGAGAAGTTCGATACGCCGATGGCGCGGATTTTGCCCTGCTCCTTGAGGGTCAGGAAGGCTTCCATCGTCTCACCGATGTCGATCTCGGCATTCGGCCAGTGGATGTAGTAAAGATCGATGTATTCCGTGTTCAGGCGGCGCAGGCTGCCCTCGCACGCGGCGATGACGTCGTTTTTGTGCAGATGCTCCTTGGAAACCTTGGTACAGAGCACCACCTTGTCGCGCACGGCGTGCAGCGCCTGACCGACGACCTCTTCGGAATGTCCTTTGCCGTAGCTTTCTGCCGTGTCGAAGGTGGTGATGCCGTGCTCCAGCGCGGTGTTCAGCAGCGCGATGTTTTCCTTGTCCTCGCGCACATCCCACGGGCCGCCGCCCAGCTCCATGCAGCCGTGCGTGATGCGCGAAACCTCAATGCCCGATTTTCCGAGAAGCGTGTATTTCATGTGTTTTCTCCCTTATATGATGCGTTGAAACAGAAAAGGTGATGAAAGATGAAACTCCAGATCGATGCAGACGCCTGCCCCGTGGTGGAAATCTGCCTGGAACAGGCGCGGAAGCGGGGAATCCCCGTGACGCTCTATTGCGATACCTCGCACATTCTCCGGCACGAGGATGCAGAAACCGTTGTGGTGTCCAAGGGGGCGGACAGCGCGGATTTTGCGCTGGTGAACGCCCTTGCGCCCGGCGATCTGGCTGTGACGCAGGATTACGGCCTGGCGGCAATGTGCCTGTCCCGCAAGGCGCGCGTCCTGCGGCAGGACGGGCTGGAATATACCGACGACAACATCGGCTCCCTGCTGCTGGCGCGGCACACGGCGCGCAAGATCCGCCGGGGCGGAGGCCGTCTGCACGGGCCGAAAAAGCGCGATACGCAGCAGGACGCGGCGTTTGAGGCGGCGCTGATCCGTGTGCTGGACGAGCTTACTCGCGGTTGAACGCCTCGATCACCAGCACGCGCATTTCCACGTCTTCATCGCTGTCGTTGGCGATAGCGTGGGTGCCGTAGGGCGGGTTGAGCAGCACGTCGCCCGCCTTGCAGGGCACGGTTTCGCCGTTGCAGGTGTAGTGACCGCTGCCCTCAAGAATGATGTAGAGCTCGTTGTCGTTGCCATGCTTGTGCGCGCCGAAGGTTGCGCCTTTGGGCAGTATGGTGTAGTTTAGAAAGCGGATTGGCGCGTCAAATACATCGGCGGGCAGTATGTTGGCGTGGTGGCAGAGCCCCTTGCCTTCGTGGATGCAGTCGTCGCTGAGTTTGGCTTCCAGAAAATTGCGGATGATCATGTTGCCGTGTCCTCCCAAGATTTATTTTTGTACCTTAAGCATAACACAGCCCGCGACGGAAATAAAGCCCGGTTTTTGAGTGTACAAAGGAATCAAGAGCTGTTATAATAGAAACCGAGTTTGTGCCTTTGCGCGGGAAACCCGCCGCGCCGGGGAGTGAGGAGCCGAAAAACCAATGCTATGTTTTGTACCCGGGGATACGCAGAGCTTCGTTGTGATGGATCTGGAATGGAACCAGCGAGCCAGCCGCCCCAATCATGATATTCCGCACGAGATCATCGAGATCGGCGCGGTCAAGCTCGACCGGAACCTGAAGGAAGTGGACCGGCAGCAGCTCATCATCCGTCCGGTGATCTACCCGGTGCTGGATAAACACATCCGCGAGGTGACGGGCATCGACCCTGCCGAATTGGAGGAGGGGCTTGCCTTCCCGGACGCCTTTCAGCACTTTGTCGAATGGTGCGGCCCGAAGGCCTTCCTTTGCACCTGGGGCCGGGACGATTATCCCGTGCTGCTTCGCAACACCAAATATTATCAGATGGAGCTGCCCTTTGAGCCGCCGCTCAACATCCAGATGGTCTATTCGCACTTGATGACCGATAAGCCGCTGGCGCAGGTTGGGTTGTCGTCGGCGATGGAGCAGTTGGGGATGGAGATGGATCTGCCCGCCCACCGTGCGCTCAACGACGCAATTTATACCGCCCGCGTCATGGCGCGGCTGGAAAGCAAGGTCGAGAACGCCGCGCCCGAGACGATTGACGCGCTGCTGCGCTTCAATGCCGAGGAAGCGCTGGCTGCCCGATCCGACGCGCGCTCGGTGCAGACGGCCTACACTCGTTATGACGACATATTGGCGAACCCGCGCATGACGCTGGTGCGCTGCCCGATCTGCGGCGGCGCGACTACGCCCGATCTGCCGTGGTTTGACAGCGGTCATGGGCGCTTCATGGCGCTGTGCCGCTGCCCGGAGCACGGAATCACCTTTGCGCAGATGCACTTTAAGCGCCAGTGTAACAACCGCCTCGTGATGCATCAGCGTGCCTACCTGGCCACAGCGGAGCGCATTGCGGACGTGCAGGCGCGGCTCAAGGCGGCGCAAAACGCGCCCCCGCGCGGCCAGTGCCGGCAGGAACATCCGAAAAGCGTTGCACAGGAGGAGAAGAGACCATGAGCCTTGTGATTCGGAATGCACAGCCGGAAGACGTAGAAGAGATGATCGCCATTGAGCACATTTGCTTCCCGCCTGCGGAGGCCGCGGACGCGCAGTCGATCTGCGAGCGCTATGCCGCCTTCCCGGAGAACTTCTTTGTGGCGGAGCTAGACGGCAGCGTGGTGGGTTTCGTCAACGGCTGCACCACCGACGAGCCAACGCTGCCCGACGAATTGTATCATGACGTATCGCTGCACAAACCCTACGGTGCTTATCAGACCGTGTTCGGGCTGGATGTGCTGCCTGCTTACCGCAATCAGGGCATCGCTGCCCAGCTTTTGCAGCGCATGATCGACGAAGCGCGCGCCCGCGAGTGCCTGGGCGTGGTGCTGACCTGTAAGGATCACTTGAAGCACTACTACGAAAAATTCGGTTTCATCTGCCGGGGCGTCTCCAACTCCACCCACGGCGGCGCGAAATGGAACGATATGCTGCTGAACTTTTGAGCAAGAAGAAGTAAGCAGCCCCTCCACAGGAAGGTGATCCTGTGGAGGGGCTGCTTTGATTTTGGAAAAGGGTTTTGAAATCAGTTCAGCGGCTCAAAATCTTCTGCGCCGTGCTTGCACAGCGGGCAGATGAAATCGGGCGGCAGCACTTCTTCCGGATAGATGTAACCGCAGACCTTGCAGACCCAGCCCTTCTGCTGTTCCGCCGCGGGCTGCGGCTGGGGCTTGACGTGGGCAAAGTAGTAATCATAGGTCATCGGCGGCACGTCGGAGAGCACCTTGGCCTCGGTAACTTCCGCAAAGAACACCGTGTGCGTTTCGTATTCCTGCTTGCCGGTCACGGTGGCGCTGAGCACGGCGCAGCTGCTGCCGGGCAGATAGATCAGGCCGTTTTCCGTGCGGGGCAGGTCGTGGTCTTCGAATTTGTTCACGTCGCGGCCGCTGTGGAAGCCGTAATGCTCAAAGATCTTGAACGGCGCGTCCTGCGAGAGCACCGTCAGGTTGAACTTGCCGGTGCGGGCGATCATGTCATGGGTCAGGTTGAGCTTGTTGACCGCGATGGAGATGCGCTTGGGGGTATCGGTGATCTGGGTGACGGTGTTGATGATGCAGCCGTTGTCCTTCTGATCCTTGGCTGTGAGCAGGAACAGGCCGTAGGAGAGCTTGAACATCGCGTTCTGATCGACCTTCTTCTCCGGCGCAGCGGCGGGCGCGGGCAGCACCGATGCGGCGATTTCGTCCGCCAGGCGGATCAGACCTTCCAGCTGCTCGCCCTTGACGGAGGAGCGCAGCGTCACCTTGTCCTCCAGAATGGTCATGTTCTTGCACTTGGAGAGCAGATCGCGCATCAGGTTGCCGGAGGTCGGCGCCCAAGTGCCGTTCTCAATCAGCGCCACGGTGCGGTTTTGCAGGTTGTGCGCGACAATATCATGCAGCGCGGTTTCCATGTTGACGAAAATGCCCGCGTTATAGGTGGTGGAAGCGAACACCAGATGGCTGCAACGGAAAGCCTCCGAAACGATCACGGAGGGATGCGTCACCGAAACGTCGTACATGGCGATGTTGCGCACGCCCTTGTCGGAAAGGCGCGCCGCCAAAATCTCCGCTGCGTTCTGCGTGTTGCCGTAGACCGAGGCGTAGGCGATCATCACGGCCTTGTCCTCCGGCGTATAGGTAGACCACTTCTGATACTTGTCGATGAACCAGCCGATGTTCTTGCGCCAGACCGGGCCGTGCAGCGGGCAGATGGTCTCGATTTCGATGCCGGCGGCCTTCTTCAGCAGCGCCTGTACCTGCGTGCCGTATTTGCCCACAATGTTGGTGAAATACCGGCGCGCATCGGGCAGCCACTCGGTTTCAAAATCATATTCATCGGCAAACAGCCCGCCGTTGAGCGCGCCGAAGGTGCCGAAAGCATCCGCGGAGAAGAGCACCTTGTCCGTCACATCGTAGGTCACCATCGCTTCCGGCCAGTGAACCATCGGGGCCATGACGAAGGTGAAGGTATGGCGGCCGGTGCACAGCGTGTCGCCCTCCTTGACGATGAGCGCACGGCTGTCAATCTCAAAGTTGAAGAATTGACGGATCATGACGATGGTCTTTGCGTTGCACACCACCGTCACCTCCGGATGGCGCAGCACCAGCTCGGACAGCGTCGCCGCGTGGTCGGGTTCCATGTGGTTGACGACTACATAGTTGAGCATTTTGCCGTTCAGCGCGTGCTCCAGATTTTCAAAGAACAGGCTGCCGATGGAGGAGTCTACCGTGTCCATCAGCACGGTCTGCTCATCCTGCACGAGGTAGGCGTTGTAAGAAACGCCGCGCGGGATCGGGAACACGTTTTCAAACAGAGCCAGACGGCGGTCGCTGCCGCCCACCCAGATCAGATCTTCTTTGACATTCTTGACGCAATACAAAGTCAATCGCTCCTCCCTGCGGGTAAAATCAAACTTATGAATAAAGTATACCCGCCCGGCGCGGAAAAGAAACACAAGGCGGGTAAAGTTTTGAAATTATTCCGGGAAGCGGAAATACGTATGGGCGTTGTTGTAGGAAATATCCTGCACAACCTTGCCCCACAGGCCGAAATCGGCCGGATATTCGCCGTCTTCAATCCAACCGCCGATTAAGTTGCACAGGATGCGGCGGAAGTATTCGTGCCGGGGATAGGACAGGAAGGAGCGGCTGTCGGTCAGCATCCCGACAAAACCCGCCAGATATCCTTTATTGGCCAGCGAGGTCAGCTGCTTTTCCATGCCCTGCTTCTGATCGTTGAACCACCAGGCCGAGCCGTGCTGCATCTTGCACACCGTCGGACCCTCCTGGAAGCAGCCGAGAATGGAATCAATCGCATCGTCGTCCACCGGGTTCAGGCTGTAAACCAGCGTGCGCGGCAGCTCGCCCGTGCAGGCCAGCGCGTCGAGGAAGTCCGCCAGCTGCGCCGACGGCGTGTGGTCGTCGATCGCGTCAAAGCCGGTATCCGGCCCCAGACGGCCGAACATGGCGGAGTTGTTGTCCCGCTTGCAGCCGTAATGCAGCTGCATCGCCCAGCCGCGCTCGGCATAGCGGCGGCCCAGGTGCAGCAGAAGCGCCGTCTTGTAGCCCAGCGCCTCTTCCGGGGAGAGGGGCATGCCGTCCAGCCGGCGGAGCAGCGCGTCGTTGACCTGGTCGCGCGGCAACGGTGCGTACATCGCGTAGGGCAGGCCGTGATCGGAAAGGCGGCAGCCGTGCGCGTGGAAGAACTCCATGCGTCTGTCCAGCGCGGCCAGCAGCGTGTCAAAGTCCTTGATGACGACGCCGGAGGCTTCGCTCAGTTTTTCAATGTAGTCGGTAAAGGAGCGCTTTTCGATGTTCATGGCCTGGTCGGGCCGCCATGCGGGCAGCACCTTGACCGGGAAGGAAGCATCGGCAGCCAGTTTTTCGTGCCAGATCAGGCTGTCCGCAGGGTCGTCCGTGGTGCAGACGAGCTTGACGTTGCTGTTTTCGATCAGCTTGCGCGCGCGCATTTCCGGATCCTTCAGCTTTTCGCAGGTCAGATCCCAGACCTCCTGCGCGGTATCCGGCCTCAACACGCCCTTCCAGCCGAAGAAGCGCTGCAATTCCAGATGGCTCCAATGATAGAGCGGATTGCCGATGGCGCGGGAGAGCACCTCGGCGTATTTCTGGAATTTTTCGCGATCGGGCGCGTCGCCGGTGATGTATTTTTCCTCCACGCCAGCCGCGCGCATCAGGCGCCATTTGTAGTGGTCGCCGCCCAGCCACGCCTGCGTCAGGTTCTCAAAGCCGCGGTTTTCATAGATTTCCTGCGGGCTCAAATGGCAGTGGTAGTCGATGATGGGCATTTGCGATGCGTAATCGAAGAACAGCTTGCGCGCCGCAGGCGTTTTGAGCAAAAAGTTTTCATCCATAAAAGCAGCCATGGTTCTAGTCCTCCTCACGTTTCAGGGCAGTGGATTCACGCTCCACCAGCACGGCGGAAAACACCGTGCGCGTGGGGCTGGATTTTCCGGCCAGCACTTCCATCAGGGTGGTGACGCACTGGTGGCACAGCGCGCCCAGCTGGTTATCGATGCTCGTCAATTCCGGGTCGCAATATCTCGCGATGGGGCTGTTGTTGCAGCCGATGATCTGCAAATCCTCCGGCACACGCAACCCCTGCCGCTTGGCGAACTTCGCCGCGCCCACCGCCAGCCGGTCGTCGGCGGCCAGCACTGCGTCAAAGCGCAGCCCCTCTTCCCAGCGGCGCAGCAGCAGATCACGCGCCTGCACCACGTCGAACTGATACATATCCAGCAGCAGCGCGTGGCTCGCCGGGGCGGGCTTGCCGCGCAGTTGGCATCCCTCCCGATAGCCAGCCAGCTTGTTTCGGGAAGAAAAGGACAGCGAGTTGTAAAGATAGAGGATGCTCTCACAGCCGCTGTCCATTAAACGCGCGGCGGCGGAACGCATCGCGGCGCGTTCGTCGCACTGGGTAACGTAAAGATTCGGCCCTTCCAAAGAGCCGCCCAGCAGCACAGAGGGAACCTGCCGCGCTGCCCGGCGGATGTACTCGTTGTCCTCCGGCGCGCTTTCGGTGAACTGGGAGCCGACAAAGATCAGTCCGTCCACGTGCTTGCTCAGCAGAAGATCCAGATATTTTTCCTTGGTTTCCCGCGCGTAGCCCGTGCAGCAGAGCAGGCAGTCGTAGCCGTTTAAGCGCAGCTCCTGTTCCAGGTTGTAGACCGCCTGCGCCAGATACGGGTCGGAGCTGTCCGCGCAGAGCAGGCCGACGGTGTGCATCGTATTCAACCCCAGACCGCGCGCAAAGGCGTTGGGCGTATAGCCGTTTTCCTCGATGACGCGCAGCACCTTCTGCCGCGTGCGCGCGCTGACGCGGTCGCTGCCGTTGATGACGCGGGAGACCGTCGCGATGGAAACGCCTGCCAGCTGCGAGATATCGTAGATGTTCATGCGCTGCGCCCCTCCTTTTTTCTGTGTAAATGCTTTCTCCAAAGCTCATTATAGCGCGTCCGACGAACCTTGACAATCCCCTGAAAACAAGTGTATGCTTACAATGTAAGCAATTACATGAATAAAGAGGGATGGAAAATGAAAAACGTCTCAACCTTGATGGATAAAGCGGAGCGCCCGATCCGGGTGGTGCAGTTCGGCACGGGAAATTTCCTGCGCGCCTTTGCCGATTGGATGCTGGAGATTGTGAATGAAAAAACCGATTGGAACGGCAGCGTCGTGATGGTCAAATCCACCGGCCACGGCAGTCTTTCTGCGCTGAAGGGGCAAGATTGTGTCTATACGGTGGCGCTGCGCGGGCTGGAAAACGGCGCACCGGTCGAAAGATTTTGCATGGTCACCTGCGTGAGCGATGCACTGGCTTGTCCTGCGCAATATGACAGGGTGCTGGCGCTGGCCAAGCTGCCGGAACTGCGGTTTGTGCTGTCCAATACCACTGAGGCGGGCATCGCTTGGGACGAGCGCGACGAAGCGGCGGATCGCCCGCCGCGCAGCTTTCCGGCAAAGCTCACGCAGCTGCTCTATGCCCGTGCGCAGGCCTTTGATTATGCCGGGAATAAGGGGCTGATCATGCTGCCGATGGAGCTGATTGACGACAACGGCGGCGCGCTGCGGACGCTGGTTGTCCGTTATGCCGAAAAATGGGGACTGGGGGAGCGTTTTTTGAATTGGCTGGACGAGAGCTGCGCCTTCGCTTCCACGCTGGTGGACCGCATCGTGACGGGAAAGCCCGCTGATGCAGATGCGCTGTGCGCAAAGCTCGGTGTGCAGGACGATTGCCTTGTCGCAGCGGAGCCGTACATGAGCTGGGTCATTGCCTGCGACCGGGAGATCGAAGAGGAGATGCCGCTGCAAAAGGCGGGGCTGCCCGTGATCTATGCCCAAGACCTTGCGCCCTACCGCACGCGCAAGGTGCGTCTGCTCAACGGCGCGCACACTTCCTTTGTGCCAGCGGCGTACCTTGCGGGGTTCGACATCGTGCGCGACGCGGTGCTCGATCCCGATTTCGGCCGATTCATCCGCAAAACGCTGGAAAAAGAGATTTTGCCTACCATCGATCAGCCGGAAGAGGAACTGCACGCCTTTGCAAATTCCGTGCTGGAGCGCTTTGCCAACCCATATATCGATCACAGTTTGCTGGCAATTTGCCTGAACTCCGTCTCTAAGTGGCGCGCGCGCATCCTGCCCACGCTGCTGGACGATGTGAAAAAGAACGGAGAGATTCCGCAGAACCTCGCCTTTTCGCTGGCGGCGCTGCTGGAACTGTATTCCGGAAAGGCGCAGGGCGGCGAGATGCGCTGCCTGCGCGGCGAGCAGCCCTATGTGCTGCGGGATGAAGATAATTCGCTGCGCAGCATCGAACAATTCCGGGAGGATCTGCCGCGTCTGCTGGCCTGCAAAACCTTATGGGGCATGAATTTGAACGAAATTCCAGACTTTGCGGCGTGTGTGGCGCATTGGCGGGAACGCATTCGGAAAGACGGCGTTCAGGCGTGTATCGGGGAGTTGGGAGCATGAAAGAGAAACTGAAGATTCATCCGCGCGACAACGTTGCCGTGTGCCTGAAGGCACAGGGAGAGATTCCTGCGGGACACAAAATGGCGCTTTGCGATATTCCGGAGGGCGGCGAGGTCATCAAATACGGTTGCCGCATCGGGCTGGCCCGGTGCAATATTCACAAGGGCGAATGGGTGCATACGCATAACCTGCGCTCGGCGCTGCGCGTCCATGAGGAGTATGTCTATCATCCCGTGGAATGCGCGCTGCCGGGGAGAGCGCCGCGCACTTTTCGGGGCTTTGTGCGGGCGGACGGCCGCGTGGGCATTCGCAACGAAATCTGGATTCTGCCCACCGTAGGATGCGTGGGTAAGGCGGCGCAGAGTCTCGCGCGGCAGACGCGGGAATATCTGCACGGCAGCGTGACCGACGTGCTCGCCTTTGAGCACCCTTACGGCTGCTCGCAGCTGGGGGATGATCAGGAAAATACGCGGCAGGCGTTGGCGGCGCTGGCCTGCCATCCCAACGCGGGCGGCGTGCTGGTGTTGGGGCTGGGCTGCGAGAACAGCGGTGTGGAAGAAATCCGAAAGCGTATGGAAAACTGCGATCCGCAGCGCGTGAAATTTCTGGTCTGCCAGGACGCAGACGACGAAATGGCGGAAGGGCTTGCGCTGCTGCATGAGCTGATCGACCGGGCGGCGGAGGATGTGCGGCAGGAGGTGGGGGAGGATAAGCTCGTGCTCGGCCTCAAGTGCGGCGGGTCGGATGGGTTTTCCGGCCTGACGGCCAATCCTGTGATCGGCGCGCTGTCCGACCGTATCGTTGCCTGCGGCGGCGCGTCGCTGCTGACCGAGGTGCCGGAGATGTTCGGCGCGGAACAGCAGCTGATGGATCGTTGCGAAAATGAAACGGTGTTTCGAGACACCGTGCGTCTGATTCAATCCTTCAAAGACAGCTTCGCCGCGGCGGGGCAGCCGGTTTACGAAAATCCATCACCCGGCAACAAAGCGGGCGGCATCACCACGCTGGAGGAAAAATCATTGGGCTGCACGCAGAAGAGCGGCTCCGCGCCGGTGCGCGGCGTGCTGGGCTATGCGCAGCGGCTGCACGGGCAGGGACTGCACCTGGTGGCCGCGCCGGGGAACGACCTGGTGGCCTCCACTGCGCTGGCGCTGGCGGGCGCGCAGATCGTGCTGTTCTCGACGGGGCGCGGCACGCCTTTTGCCTGCCCTGTGCCTACGATGAAGCTTTCCTCCAACAGCGCCCTGGCGGAGAAAAAGGGCAGCTGGATCGACTTTGATGCGGGACCTGTGCTGGAAGAAGAATCCATCGAAGCCTGCGCCGAACGGCTGGAAGAGATGGTGCTGCGCGTCGCGTCGGGCGAAAGGGTCAAGGCAGAAAAGGCGGGGCTTCAGGATATTGCCATCCTGAAAACCGGCGTGACGCTTTAAGGCGATTGCGCTATAATGAGAGTGCGCAGGAGCAAAACCGGCGTGCTCTTTTTTGAAGAATTACGGAGAAACGCGATAGAATAGAAGAATTTTATGGATTGGTTGAACGTCTTTGGCTTGATGATCATGGCGGTTATCATGATCCCCAATATCGTATTTGCAATAAAGTGCAAAGATGGCTTTGAAAACAAGCGGAAAAATAAAATCGTCGAGGCCGCGGAACAAATCGGGAGATTCGGATGCTTTGGATTTATGATCGTCCATATTCCCGGAACCTGGTTCGGGTGGTGGTCGGATGAAGCGTTTGCCCTGTATTTGACCGTGGATATCGTATTGGCAGCGTTTTACTGTCTCATTTGGATGGTGTGGTTTAAGAAAAAAAGCGTTTTCAAAGCGCTGGCGCTCTCAATCCTTCCCTCGGCGCTGTTCTTATTTAGCGGAGTGATGAGCAGATCCTTGCTCCTGACGCTTTCCGCCATTGTGTTTGCACCAAGCCATATTGCGGTTTCCTATAAAAATGCAAAATAAAATTTTCGGGTTCCGGCTTATCGGATGGCCATTCGGAAAAGAGAAAACGTGGAGGACGGCATGGAACAGCTTTTTTCACAACAGACGCGGGAGTGGTTTGCGCGGGAGGTCGGAACGCCGACGGCGGTGCAGGCCGAGGGCTGGCCGCACATCGCCGCGGGTGAAAACGTGCTCATCAGCGCGCCGACCGGCACCGGCAAGACGCTGACGGCGTTCCTGGCCTTCATAGACCGCTTTAAGGCGCAAGCCGAAGCGGGGGAGCTGCCCGAAGCGCTCTGCGTGATCTATGTTTCGCCGCTGAAATCACTGGCGGCGGATATCCGTGAGAATTTGAAGCGCCCCAACGAGGGCATCGCCGGGCCGCAGCTGCGCATGGCGATGCGCACGGGCGACACCACCTCCTATGAACGGCAGAAAATGCTGACGCACCCGCCGCACATCCTCATCACTACGCCGGAATCGCTCTATCTGCTGCTCACCTCGCCGCGCAGCCGGAAGATGCTGCGCACCGCGCAGGCCGTAATCGTGGACGAAATGCACGCGCTGATCGGAACCAAGCGCGGTGCACACCTGATGCTCTCGCTGGCGCGGCTGGACGAACTGTGCGGGCGACGCTTGCAGCGTATCGGCCTTTCCGCTACGATTCAGCCCTTGCAGCGCGCGGCGGATTATTTGGCTTATCCGTCGCCCTGCATGATTGTCGCACCGGAAATCCGCAAGGGCAAGGAGATCCGCGTCCTGTCGCCGCTGCCCGATCTGCGCGCGGTGCAGGGTACAATCTGGCCGGATATCGCCAGGCAGGTCTATGCGCTCTGCCGAAGTGCCCGCACGGTGATTGCCTTTGTCGAAGGAAGGCAGCAGGCGGAGCGGCTGGCCTATGAGGTCAATCTGCTCGGCGGGGAAGGCTATGCGCGCACGCACCACGGCTGCGTTTCCAAAGAGCAGCGCCGTGAGGCAGAGGAGCAGCTGCGCAACGGGCAGCTCCGCCTGCTTTGCGCAACCTCCTCAATGGAGCTGGGCATTGACGTGGGGTTTGTGGATCTGGTGCTGCAAGTGGGGTGTCCGCGCTCGATTTCCGGCGAATTGCAGCGCTTGGGCCGCGCGGGGCACAGGCCGGGCGAGGTGAGCGTGATGCGCGTATTTGCCAAGACCGCCGCCGACGCACTTGACTGCGGGCTGATCACGGGGCTGGCGATGGAGGGGCGTATCGAGCCTGCGCGCGTCCCGCAGGGTTGCCTGGACGTGCTGGCGCAGCACCTGACTTCCATGGCGGCGGACGGTGAATACACGGTGGAGGATGCGCTGCGGGTCGTGCACGGCTGTTGGAGCTTCCGAAACATCACCAGGGAGGATATTTGCGCGTGTTTGCGGATGCTGGCGGGCGATTGGGAACATGAGCAGGATCGGCCGGTGCGCGCCAGAGTGCTCTATGACCGCATCCACGGGTGCGTCTCCGGGGATGCGTACACGCGGATGCTGGCAGTGAGCGCGGGCGGCACGATTCCCGACCGGGGCTGGTATGCCGTGGTGCTGGCCGACGGTACGCATCTGGGCGAACTGGACGAAGAATTCGTATTCGAGGCGCACGTTGGAGATAAATTCCTGCTGGGCGCGTTCGCCTGGCGCATTCAGGAGATCCGGCGCGACCGCGTGGTGGTTGCCCCAACCACAGGCGAGGGCGCGCAGCCGCCGTTTTGGCGGGGCGAAGGACAGGGCCGCGCCTATGAAACCGGTATTTATATTGGAAAAGAGCTGGAAGAACTGGAGCGCAGCGCCAAACAGGGCGCGCTGATCCCGGCGCTGGAAAAGCTGCACATGGATCGGGATGCGGCGGCCAATGCTGCGCGGCACCTGCGCAGTCAGCTCAAGGCGACCGGCGTGCTGCCTACGCACCGGCGCATCCTCTGTGAACACTTTGTGGATGATGCGGGCGACCATCAGCTGATGGTGCATTCCGTATTCGGCGGGCAGGTCAACAGCGCGCTGGCGCTGCTCTGCCGCTATGAAGCAATGCGGCGCACAGGGCAGGACATTCACGTTTTTGACGACGACAACGGTTTTTTGCTCTATCTGGTAGGCAGTGCGCAGCTGCCGGATGGATTGCTGGAAGGACTTGACCCCGAAAAATCCGTGGAGAAGGTGCGCGCCCTGCTGCCCGCTGCGCCGCTGTTTTCGATGACCTTCCGCTATGCGGCTTCCTGCGCGTTGATGCTGGGCTCGCGCGGGCGCGGCCGCCAGCCGCTGTGGGTACAGCGCATTCGCGGCGCAGAACAGTTTTCGGCGTTGGCGGAGGAAAAGACGCATCCGTTGATGAGGGAGGCGATGCGCAGCTGCACGGAGGACTATCTTGATTTGGATGCGCTGCAAAAGGTGCTGCACGGGATTCGAGACGGCAGCATCGAGGTCAGGGAGCTGCACCTGGACGCGCCGTCGCCCATGGCACTGCCCATGCGCCGCGCGGCGGAAGCTTCGCTGACTTATGAATACGACAACATCCCCTCGCGGGCGGTGCGCGCGGTGGAAAGGGAGCTGGAAAAGCAGGAGGGCATTGTGCCCGAAGCGCAGGCGATTGAAGAACAGTTCCGCAGAAAGCACCTGCCCGGCAGCCCGGAGGAGCTGCATCAGGCGCTGATGGCGGAGGGCGATTTGGCTGCGGGCGAGATGGATGTGCCGGTGGAATGGCTGACCCGCTTGGCCGAACAGGGGCGCGCGAGGTACATTGAACCGGGGCTTTGGATTGCGGAGGAAGAGGCGGCGCTTTATGCCGATGCCCTGGAAACCGGCAATGAAGAAGCGCTGCGCCGCATCGTGCGCCGATGCCTGCGCTATCGGGGCGGACAGAACGCGGAGAGTCTGGATCAGCGCTATTTGGCGGGAGAGAATCGTCTTGCTGCGGCGCTGGATGCGCTGCAAAAAGAAGGCAGAGCCGTTTGCCGGGGCGGTATCTATTATCACGAACAGATCTATACAAGGGCGCAGCAGGATACGCTTAAGGCACGCCGCAGCAGCGTTCGCACCGTGCCGTCGGAGCGCTTTGCCGCGCTGATGGCGGAGAGAACGCGGCATTCCGGCACACCGGCGGAACAGCTTCGCGCTGCGCTGGACGAGCTGCTGGGGCAAGCGTTTTTGAGAAAAACATGGGAAAGCGAGCTGCTGCCCGCGCGGGTTTCCGGCCTTACGCCCAAGATGCTGGACGAGCTGCTGGCGGAAGGCGAGTATTGCTGGGCGATGGAGGGACAGGCGCTGCGCTTTTTCCGCACGGAAAACGTGGATTGGGATGCGGAACTTCCCAAAGAAGAAATTCGGGAGGAAGACGAGCGAATTGTGCTCGAAACACTGAAAAAGCGCGGTGCGTGCTTTGCCTCGGCGCTGTCGGCACAGATGAAGGGAAGGAGCGCGTTGGAGCCGCTGCTGTACCTGGCGCACAAGGGTTTGGTTCGGTCCGACAGCCTGACGCCGCTGCGCGTGGAGGAAGAGGTGCTGTTGCCCGGCAAGACCGACGGACGCAGGCTGGCTGCGGCGCGCGCCCGTGCGCTTTCCGCGGGGCGTTGGGAGCTGGCGCGTCCGGAACGCCCGCTGACGGAGGAAGAAGCGTTGAACCGTGCCTTTGACGCCTGCCCCATCCTCTGCCGGGAGACGATTACCGGTGTTGCCTGGCCGCAGGCGGTGGAAAAGCTGCGCGTTTGGGAATACACGGGTCGGGTGCGCAGAGGGTATTTCGTGCAGGGACTTTCCGGCATGCAGTTTGTGCGTGCGGAGGAGTACGAGCGAATTTGCGCGGTGCTGGCGTCCCCGTCGGAAAAGGCGGTTTGGCTGCCTGCGCCCGATCCGGCGCAGAGCTGGGGACGGCTTCTGCCGCACGCGCCGGGACGGGAGTTCCTGCGTGTGCCGGGCACGGCGGTCTGCCTGTGCGGCGGATGTGCCGCGGCAGTGCTGGAAAAGAGCGGCGAACAGCTGCGCCTGTTTGAGCCTGAGGCAGCAGAATCCGCACTGGGTGCACTGGCGCGGGATTTTACCTCGAGACGCGTTTTCCCGGAACGCGAGAACCTGCGGATCAAAACCTATCCCGCCTGCGCTGTGTCCGCGATGGAAAAGGCGGGCTTTGTGCGGGTGATGCTGGATTATGTGCTGTACCGCGAATGAGATGGGGCGGGGGCGCGGCAAAGGTGTTGCGGCGCGAGTGGAAGCTGCACGTTTTGCCGCGCAATGGAAAAACCTGCGCAGGAAGAGGCGATCCCTCAGTCCGGCTCGACGCGCCCCCGGGATGGAAGGTTGCGGCCGGATATGCTCGAAAAAGAGAATTTTCTTATGCTTTTTACATCTGCTTTGCAGGATGTGTGTTATAATGGGGGACGGTTGACGGAAAAGACTGCAAAAAAGGCAGATGAAAGCGCATGGAGTCGAAATCGAGTATGAAGGATAAGATCAAGGATTTTCTCTGGCTGACGCTGGGAACGCTGATGGTGACCATCGGCGTTTACTTCTTCAAGTTCCCCAATAATTTCTCTACCGGCGGCGTATCGGGTATCTCGGTGATCCTGGGCGCGCTGATTCCGGGGATGTCCACCGGCACGCTGGTGCTCATCATCAACGTCACGCTCCTGATCGTGGGCTTCTGCGTGTTCGGCCGGTCGTTCGGCATTCGCACGGTCTACTGTTCGATGCTGATGTCCCTGTCGATCTATATTCTGGAGCGCGTGCTGCCGATGGAGCATCCGCTGACCACCCAGCCCATGCTGGAGCTGGTGTTTTCGGTGCTGTTCCCCGCAGTAGGCAGTGCAATTCTGTTCAACAGTCAGGGCAGCACGGGCGGTACGGATATCGTGGCGATGATCTTCAAAAAATTCACCAGCCTGGATATCGGCAAAGCGCTGTTCTGCACCGATTTTATCATTGCAACGCTGGCGGGCGTGGTCTTTGGCATTGAAACCGGTTTGTTCTCTCTGCTGGGGCTGCTGGCCAAGGCGCTGGTGGTGGACAGCGTGATCGAGAGCATCAACATGAGCAAGTATTTCACCATTGTCACGCACAATCCGGACGAGGTGATCGCGTATATCAAAAAGGAACTCAACCGCTCCGCAACGCTCGTCACGGGCGAGGGCGCGTATACTCACGAGGGACGCAAGCTTATTCTGACCGTACTCAACCGCGCGCAGGCCGTTCGACTGCGGGGCTACATCCGCAACATCGACCCGCATGCGTTCATCGTCATCACCAACACCAGTCAGATCATCGGCAAGGGCTTCCGCCAGATGCTGTAAGGCGGAAATAAGGAGCATGAGGCTTTTTAAGGAGGGCATGAGCAATGGAGTTTTCGGAAGTCGTCAAAAACCGCTATTCCTGCAAGAAATTCAGCGCGCGCAAGCTGGACGGCGCGAAGCTGGAGGAGATTCTGCAAGCAGGGCGTCTCGCCCCGACGGCGAAAAACCTTCAGGAGCAGCACATCTATGTGGTGCAGTCCGAAGAGGGCTTGGCGAAAATCGACAGCGTCACGCCCTGCCGGTACGGCGCGCCGACCTGCCTGGTTGTGAGGTATGACCGCGGCAACGTGTTTACCTATCCGGGAGAGAAGCGGGATTCCGGCGCGGAGGATGCGAGCATCGTGGCAACGCACCTGCTGCTGGCCGCCGCCAATGCGGGCGTGGACAGCTGCTGGATCAACTTCTTTGACCCGGACCGGCTGGCGAGGGAACTAAACCTTCCCGAAAACGAGGAGATTCTGATGATATTGGATCTCGGCTATGCGGCGGAGGGCGCAGGGCCTCTGCCCAATCATTTCGCCAGAAAGCCGCTAAGTGAAACCGTTTCTTATCTGTAAGCTGTTTTGAAAGAGCGCTCTGAACGCAACCGACGTCCAGGGCGCTTTTTGCGTTGGAAAAATCTGTTTCACAAGATGAAAAAAGGCAGGACAATCCTGCACATTTTATAGATAAAATCGTGATTCCGTATATTGACTTGAAGCAGGGGCATCGGTATCCTAAAAAATGAAGTACATAAAAAACCACCACTTCACAGACAGGAGGCGTTTACATGGAAGCTACCATTCGGCGCGAAAAACTCATCATTCCCACCTACGGACAGGGCGCGGCGGAGGAACTGCCGCTGTTTTCGGATCTGCGCATCAATCAGGGTACGCGCGGATACATCTATCCCTATCGGATGAGCGACAAGCTGACCATGGTCAAGGAGGACAAGGCTTACGACGCGATCCGGCTGGAAAACGACTTCATCCGCGTAACGGTGCTGCCCGAATTAGGCGGCCGCATCTACGAGGGGTACGACAAGGTCAATGATTACAACTTCGTCTATAAGAACAACGTCATCAAGCCCGCGCTGATCGGCCTGTGCGGCGTGTGGGTGTCCGGCGGCATCGAATTTAACTATCCGCAGCACCACCGCCCCACCACCTTCATGCCCGTCGAATGCACGATCGAGGAGGGCCCTAACGGAGAGAAGACCGCCTGGGTGGGCGAGATCGAGAGTATGTACGGTATTAAGGGCACCGTGGGCGTGACCATTTGGCCGGACAGAGCCTATATCGCCGCGCGCGTTAAGCTCTACAACACCACCGCGCAGACCCAGACCTTCCATTGGTGGGCAAACCTCGCGGTGCATGCCAACGATAATTATCGGCTGATGTTCCCGCCGGATATCGATTACATCACCTTCCACAACAAGACCACCGTTTCGCCCTTCCCCGTGGTCAAGGGAATGTTCGGCGGCGCGGACTTCGGCGACGGCGTGGATATCCGCTGGTTCAAGAACCTGCGGATGGGTTCGTCTTTCTTCATCTTTGATTCGGATTATGACTTTATGGCGGGCTATGACGATGGAAAGAGCATGGGCACCGTCCATGTCGCGGATAAATATGTCTCCCCCGGCAAGAAGTTCTTCACCTGGGGCCGTGCGGAGCACGGCGGCGTGTGGCAGAAGAACCTGACAGACGAGGACGGCGAGTACCTCGAAATTATGACCTCCTGCTATTCCGACAACCAGCCGGACTTTGCGTTCCTGCTGCCGTATGAAACCAAGACCTTTGAGCAGCGCTGGTATTCGCTCTGCGGGCTGGAGCAGCTCAAGAACGCCAATCAGGAAGCGGCGGTCTCCGTCACCGATGAGCGTGTGGCCTTCAACGTCACCGCGCCGCACAGCAGCGCGATCCTCCGCGTCACCTATGGTGAAATGGTCGTGGCCGAGCAGAAATTTGAGAATGTCCGCCCGGAGCAGTGCTATGCCGTGGCGGTGAAGCACAAGGCGGACGATCTGCACGCCGAGGTGTTGGACGAAAACGGAAAGCTGTTGATTGAATGGTATAAAAAGCCGATGTTCTTCGATGGCAAGAAGGTTCCCGATGCGCGTCCGGACATGAAAACGCCTGCGCAGATCGAAACCAATGAAGAGCTGTGGCTGACGGGGCTGCATCTGGAGCAGTACAAACATCCCACCATGGACCCCGATCCCTATTATCTCGAAGCGCTGCGCCGCGATCCGGACGATATCCGCTGCAACGTGGCCTACGGCGTGGTGCTTTACCGCAGGGGCCGCTATGACGAGGCGATTTCCTATCTCGAACGTGCGGTGGACCGCCTGACGATGCACAATCCCAACCCGTATGACGGTGAAGGATTGTATCAGCTGGGCATCGTGCTGCGCCAGCTGGGACGCAATGAGAAGGCGCTGCGGATGCTCAAGCGCGCCGCCTGGAACATCCAGTGGAAGGCTGCCGCACTGGAAGTCTGCGCCGAGATCGAGTGCGCGGCGGGCGAATACGGCGCGGCGATGGCCGACCTGGACGAAGCGCTGGCCGTCAACGCCCGTTCGCTCAAGACAAGAGCGCTGAAAGCTGCGCTGCTGCAAAAGGCAGGAAAGCTCGAAGAAGCGGAAGAAATCTGCCGCCGTTCGCTGGAATTTGACCCGCTCGATCCCTACGCCGCTGTGCTGACCGGACGCACCGCGCCTTTTGTCAAGGTCGTCACCGGCATCGACGCGGCGGAGCTTTTCCTGCGCGCCGGTATGAAGGACCTGGCGCTGCGCGCACTGGAACTCTGCGGGCAGAGGACCGTGATGCGCTGCGCGTATGCCTATGCCGCCACGGAGGACGAAAAGTGGTTGGAGGAAGCGCGCAAAGCGCCCTTTGACGAGGTGTTCCCCAACCGGGAGATGGACTTTACCGTTCTGGAAAAGCTCGAAGCGGCGGACGAAGCCAACGCGGCTGCGCCCTATCTGCTGGGCTGCATGCACTACGCGCGCTATAACGGCGAAAAGGCGCTGGAAAAGTGGCTCGAAAGCATCCGCAGAAAGCCTGATTTCGGGGCGGCGCACCGCTGCGCGGCGCTGGCGCTTTCCGAAAAATTCGGAGACAACGCGGGGGCGCTGAAGCAGATGGAAACTGCCTTTGCGCTGACCGGCACGCCGAGAATGCTCTATGAGCTGTGCTGCCTGTATCGCGCGATGGGCCGCAGCGCACAGGACTGCCTGATGCTGCTCGAAAAGCACCGTGAATTGATTGAAACCCGTGAAGACATGACGCTGCTGTACATCTCACTGCTCAACGAAGCGGGCAGGCTGGAGGACGCGCAGGCGCTGCTCGGCAGCCATCGCTTCTACACCTACGAAGGCGGTGAGGGTGTGCTGCCGCGTGAACACGCCTATACTTACCTGACCTTGGGACGGCGCGCGTTGGAAAAGGGCGACGGCGTTCAGGCGCTGGAGCTGTTCAAGCGCGCGATGGAATATCCCGAGAACTACCATGAGGGCCGCAGGTTCGGGCCGCGTCAGGCGCATATCTGCTGGTACATCGCCGAGGCCTATCGTGCGCTGGGCGACGAAAAGGCGCGCATGGAATGGCTGCGCGAAGCGGCTGTGCAGAGCGGCGACTTTGCCGAGTCCGATTTCTACCGTGCACAGGCACTGCGTGCGCTGGGACGCGATGAAGAGGCGGCAAAGCTGCTCCGCGCCATGGAAGCGCATGGACGCGAACAGTGCGCCCGCACGCAGCTTGCCTTTTTCGACGGCTTCCCGACGCCGGCACCCTTTGCTGCAACGCACGAGGCGATTCTGAAATCCCGCGGCATGACGGCGCTGGCGCTGGCGCTCAAAGGCATGGGCAAGGATGCGCAGGCGGCCGAAATGGCATTGAAGATGAAAGAAGCAGGATTTGACGCGGTTTGGGTCGAATTCGTGTTGTAAGAACGGATGCGTCTGGGCGCGGACGAACAGGGTTCGTCCGCGCCCTTTCCGTATTTTATGAAAAAAGGAGTAGGATGAAGCATGGCATTGTTCCGTGAAGATCAGGGCGCGCTGAAGTGCCGGTTCCTTGGCGAAAACCTGTGGCTGCTGCCGTGGGGCAAGAATGCGCTGCGTGTCGTCTCCCGCCCGATGAGCGAACCCGAGCTGCCCGCCTGGGCGCTGCTCGATCCGGAAAAGACCGAGTCCGACATTGAAATTTCCGAAAGAGAAGCCTCGATTGCCGTGGGCAAGATCAAGGCGGTCGTGCGCCGCATGGATTGGCCGGATCGGTTGGAAATCACCTATTACAACCAAAAGGGCGAAGAATTGCTTGCCGAGCGCCCCGGCACAGGCGCACTGAACATTCAGCCCCGCTTCTTCAAGCCCATCGTCGGCGGCGATTACAAGCTCACCGTGGGCTTTAAGTCCGATGACAGCGAAAAGCTCTACGGCATGGGGCAGTATCAGCAGGACATCCTGAATGTCAAATATTCCAACTTTGAACTGGCACACCGCAACTCGCAGGCCAGCGTGCCGTTTGTGCTGTCCAATAAGGGCTACGGCTTCCTGTGGCATAATCCCGCCATCGGCCGGGCGAACTTCGGCAAGAACCTGATGGAGTGGCAGGCGGACGTCACCAGACAGATGGACTACTGGATCTGCGCCGGCGATACGCCTCGCCAGATCGAGAGCCAGTATGCCGACGCGGTCGGCCATGCGCCCGAAATGCCGGAATACGGCCTGGGCTTCTGGCAGTGCAAGCTGCGCTACTGGAACCAGGAGCAGCTGCTCTCCGTCGCGCGCGAATACCACAAGCGCGGCATCCCCGTGGACGTGATCGTGGTGGACTTCTTCCACTGGCCGCACATGGGCGATTTCCGTTTTGATGAGGAATTCTGGCCCGATCCCAAGGCGCTGGTCAAAGAGCTGAAGGCGATGGGCATGGAGCTGATGGTCTCGATTTGGCCGCAGATCTCCCTCAAGAGCGAAAACTTCAAAGAGATGGACGAGGAAGGCTTCATCGCCCGCTGCGATAAGGGCATGAATTGCCAGATGCGTTTTGTGGATGAGGACGTCATGTTCTTTGATGCGACCAATCCCGACGCGCGCAAATATCTGTGGAGCAAGATCAAGAAGAACTATTACGACAACGGCGTGCGCGTATTCTGGCTGGACGAGGCCGAACCGGAATACGGCACTTACGACTTTGACAACTACCGCTATCACTCCGGCACGGTGGCGCAGACCGGCAACATCTACCCGCAGGTTTATGCCCGCACCTTCTACGACGGGCAGAAGTCCGAAGGGCAGGAAAAGGTGGTTAACCTCCTTCGCTGCGCCTGGGCGGGCAGCGCAAGATATGGTGCGCTGGTCTGGTCCGGCGACATTCATTCCGACTTTGACACCCTGCGCCGCCAGGTGCGCGCGGGCCTGAACATGGGCGTTGCGGGCATTCCGTGGTGGACGACCGATATCGGCGGCTTTGCGGGCGGCGATCCCAAGGACGAAACCTTCCGCGAGCTGATCGTGCGCTGGTTCGAGTGGGGTACTTTCTGCCCCGTGATGCGCCTGCACGGCAACCGCGTGCCGGATGAGCACATCTTCCGCAAAAACGGGCAGGAAGTGCTGACCAGCGGCGCGGACAACGAGATCTGGTCTTTCGGCGAAACGGCTTACGGCATCATCAAGAAGCTGATCGACTTCCGTGAGCTGATGCGCCCCTATACCCGCCAGGTCATGCAGGAAGCGCACGAATCCGGCGCGCCCGTGATGCGCACGATGTTCTACGAGTTTCCGGAGGATGTGCGCTGCTGGGATCTGGAGGATCAATATCTGTTCGGCAGCGACGTGCTGGTGGCGCCCGTCTGCGAACAGGGCGCGGTGCAGCGCGAGGTCTATCTGCCCGCAGGCGCGCAGTGGACGGACATCCATACCGGCAAGGCTTACGACGGCGGACAGATCGTCGCCTGCGATTGCCCGTTGGACAAGATCCCCGTGTTCCTGAAAAACGGCAGCCATCCCGACTGGATCGGCAAACTGTAAAATCGCATAAGGCATATAAAAAGGGAGTGAATCAAGCGATTCACTCCTTTTTGCGCCCTGTTCCGGAATTTCTTCCTAGGTCACGCGAAGAGTCTCTTTCAGCGCCTGGGAAACCGCTGCCCTGCCTCGATATTGGTCGGCGCGCTGCGTTTGAAATAAAATCTTTGCACCTGTATGGGTGCAAGAAAGGGCGATGAAAACGGGTTCGGTGAAAAGAGAAAGTGGAACGTCCGTCAGTCCCAACAAAGTCCGGCAAAGTAAATATCTTGAGTAGTGTCAGCTTTTCTGTTGTTATACCGGCAGTGATTCTTGGGTGTGTTGTTTTATCAACACCCACACTGAGGACATCGATGATCAACATCCTGATCAAAATAATAGCTATGGTATTTTCTATTTATGGATTAGGGCAATACAATAAAAACAAAGAAAGGGGAAAGATATTTGCGTTCTTGGGATTGATATTCGTGGGATTGGAAATCCTTTTGAGCGTTGTTTTCTGGTCAGAGCTATTTACGATGAAAATTCTTAGATAAACAAAAAAGCTTCGGAATTTCCCGAAGCTTTTTTATTTATGACGCCAGCGAGGACTTCTCCCGGTATTCCAGCGGGGTCATGCCGGTGTGTTTTTTGAAGGTGGAGGAGAAATACATCGGGTTCTGATAGCCGATGCGCTGGGCGATTTCGCTCACGCGCAGATCGGTGGCCTGCAAAAGATCTTTGGCACGCTCGATGCGCAAGCGCGTTTGATACGCCAGCGGGGAGTATCCCACCTGTGTTTTGAATGTGCGGATGAAATGCGAGGTGCTCATTTGCAGGCTGCGCGCCAGCTCCTCCACGTCCAGCGGCGCGGCGATGTCATCCTGGATCAGATGCACGGCGTAGGCCAGCGCTTTGGTGGTGCATTCGCACTCGATGATCTTTTCCGGCGTAGGCTTTGGCTGCGCGGGTTTAGTGTGCGGCACGATCGCCGCCAGCAGCTGCATGAACAGCCCCATGCTGTTGAGCGAAACCGTGCGCGGGTCTGCGGGAGAGGGCAGTGACTGCCGCAGAATGCCTTCGAAAAGATAAGACAGGTCGCAGTCTGGCGGCGTGTGAAACACGGGTTGGTTCATCAGTCCAGAATCCACCAGAAGTTTGGTGATGCTGAACCCCGAAAAGCTCAGCCAATAGGCGGAGGATTGCTTTTCCCGGGCAAAATGCAGCCGGTATTCCTCTTCCGGCGGGAGCAGAAGCAGGCTACCTGCGCTGTACATGGCCTCCACCCGGTTGCGCACCAGATACATCGTGCCCTCTTTGACATAGAGCAGCAGATATTCCGGCTGCGCTTCCAGCGTACAGGCATAGCTCTCCTGCTGGAGCTGAAGAAACGAAACCGCACCCAGCCGCAGATAATCTCCCCAGGAGATACATGCTTCGGCCAAGCGGTGCTGGATATGAAGTTTCATGTGTTCCACCTCCGTTCAAGCAAACCGACAGGAAGAACAGGGGAATCAGGACGAATCCTCTTTGTATTTTATTCTATCACAAAATGTTAAGAAAATCAATGTTTTATTAAGATAGAATTTACATTTTTTGCATTCTGTGAAAAATCTGTTTTCCAAAGGAATAGAATAAAGGCATAAAAAATAAAATCATGAATGAATCAAATAAATTTGAATGACTAAGAAAAAGTGTCTACAAATCTGTATATATACAAAATAATAGGAATTTATTTGAAATAAACACATCAATTTCGTTGATGATTTCGCAATTTTGATTATTGCTAAAAATAATTAAAGCGTCTATCATAAAAATCAAGAAGACGCTCAGGGTCCCGGAATGGAGGAGAATCCGGGAACAGAAGCGTTAAGACCAGAAGAAGAAAAGGAGATGTTCACGTGAAAAAGTCCAGACTCGTTGCTCTGATTCTCGGCCTTGTCATGCTCGTGTCCCTGTTCTCCGGCTGTGCCAAAACCACCACTCCTCCCCCGTCGGGCGGAGACGCTCCTGAGGCTGAAACCACGAAGGCTCCGGAGGAGTCTCAGGAAACCCAGACCGAACAGCCTTCCGGCGAAAAGGTCAAAGTCAAGCTTTACATGCTGCCGCAGGATGACGATTCCGATATCGTCAAGCAGCGCTTTGAGTTCATCAAGGGCAAAGTGGAAGCCAAGTTCCCCGATTATGACATCGAATGGACGCGCATGGCGCCCGGCACGGACTATCGTCAGCAGTACGACAAGCTCCTGATGTCCGGCGATGGCCCCACCCTTTGGGGTTCTCTCCCCTTCGTTGACATCCAGACCCGCATGCGCAACGGCACCATCGCCGACATCACCGATTATGTCGTCAACTGGGACCTGCGCAATGAAGGCAAAGTCAATCCCTCCATTGAAGACGCCCTTCACAATGACGAAGGTCACTGGTTCGCCGTTCCCTATGAGCCCTACATCATGGGCATGCTCTACAACAAGACCGCGATCGAGGCCGGCGGCGGCTCCACCGACAACGTTCCCAAGACCTGGGAAGAGTTCGGCACCCTGGCGCAGGGCCTGACCGATAAGAACGCGCCGAGATTCGGCTACACCCTGCTGGGTTCCGATTACTGCGCATGGCCGCTGACCCCGTGGGTCTGGTCCGCGGGCGGCGAAATGGTCATCCCCAACGACGACGGCACCTACTCCATCGGCTTCAACCAGGAAAAGGGCGTGGACGCCATCATGTACATGCACGACCTGGTCTTCAAGTATCAGTGCACCCAGACCGACCTGCTCGAAAGCTACAGCGACTATATGTCCAACATGACGGTCGGTTACGCCTGCTACGGCTGGGGTCTGCCCACCTCGCTGGACGCGGAGAAGCTGGCTGCCTATGACGAGAAGCAGGAAAACTTCGGCGTCATTCCGATCCCCGGCCAGACCGAAGCGGACGTCGTTGCCTTTGCTGGCGGCGAAACCTGGACAATGCATCCTCAGGCAACCAAGGATCAGATGGACGCCTGCTGGAACATTCTGAACCTGCTGTCCTATGACGAGGAATTCCTGCGCGAGAAGTGGCAGCTCGAAAACGAGCTGGGACTGCTCGATCCCAAGCCCGCAGCCCGTCAGGACCTGGTTGAGGTGAAGTACTCCTACGCGACCAACTGGCCCGACCACTGGAAGACCGAGTTTGCAGCGCTGAACGCCGTTGCCAGACCCGAACCCTTCTGTGCCGAGTGGAACTCCCTCAAGGACTACATCGTGGCGCCCTTCCAGCAGATTCTGGCCAACCCCAACATCACCCGCGAAGAGGCGCAGGCGCTTCTGGACGAGTGTGCGGAAAAGCTCTACACGGACTTCCCCGATGCTTACAGAAAGCCGTAAATTGCACAAAAAGCAAAATGCTTGATTGAAAGCAGAAACGGAGGGCAGGCAGGAGACGCTGCCTGCCCTCCGCATTTAATGCAAGGGCTCAATAAGGCATAAAATGGGAAAAAGGGGGAAAACGATCGCTATGAAAAAGAAAGGATTGACCAAGGACATCATCAAGCGGGATGTATTGCCGTGGTTCTTCCTCGTGCCTGCCATCATCAGTTTCGCGATGTTCAAATACTACCCGATTTTGCTGGGGTTCTTTGTTTCCTTCTTTAAGGTGGATATCGTTAACCTCCCCGGCACTTTTATTGGATTTGACAACTATATCCGGGCATTCCAGGACAAGGAATTCCTCAACGCCGTGCTCAACACCTTCCAGTTCCTTGCCATCTCGCTGCTGATCAACTTTTGGGTGCCGATCTTTCTGGCGACGCTCATCAATGAAGTACGCAGGGGCAAGACCTTTATGCGCACGATGTACTTCATCCCCGCCGTCGCCCCCGGCATCGCGATGAACGTGCTGTGGAAATACATCTGGCAGCCGGACTACGGCCTGGCGAACTACCTGATGAAGGTGCTGGGGCTGCCCACGCAGAAGTGGCTCAACGACCCGATGCTGGTCAAATGGTGCATGCAGTTCCCCGGTCTTGTGATCGGCGGCGGACTGACGATGGTGATCTATCTGGCGGCGCTTCAGGACGTGCCGGAAGAGCAGCACGAATCCGCCTTGCTGGACGGCGCGGGGTTCTTCCGCCGCATTTTCAGCATTTCGCTGCCGCAGATCATGCCAGTGGTAGCCACGATGCTGGTGCTTGCCATCATCGACGTATTCAACATGTTCGACAACGTGCAGGTCATGACGGGCGGCGGTCCCTCCGGCGCGAGTGAGACCATGGTGCTCTACGCCTATCAACAGGCTTACACCTTCCTCAACTATGGCTACGCCATTACGCTTTCCGTGTTGACCTTCGTGTGTGTGTTTGTGCTGACGGTCATTCAGATGTCCATCGGCAGGGAGAAAACGCCGAAGTCGGCGAAGAAGCAGCAAGCCAAACGAATCCATAAGAAGGACGCCGACCTTCAGCGCACCATTGAATATGCGGGAATCGCGGAAAAGGAGGAGTGACGAATGCCTGCATTGCAGAGAGTTGAAATGAAGTCCCGCAAGGGACGTCTGACCTACGGCGTAATCATGACCATCTTGTGCGTGGGCATTCCGATGCAGGTTTTTCCGTACATCTGGATTCTGCTCTCCATGTTCAAGGCCAACAAGGAAGTCCGCGCCATTCCGCCGACCTTCTTCCCGAATAAATGGCTTTGGGAAAACATACCGCAGACCTTCGCCAAGTATCATTTGGAACAGAACATACTCAATTCCCTTCTGTTGTGTGTCGGCGTTATATTGATTCAGGTGACAATTTCGACGTTGGCGGCCTACGCCCTTTCCAAGCTCAAGCCCAAGGGCAGCAAGTGGGTCATGACCTTCTTCCTGGGGACGATGATGATCAACTCCCAGGCGCTGGCGTGGCCGACCTACATCATGTTCACCAATTTCTTCGGCGTGCGCATGATCGACAACCTCTGGTCGCTGATCTTGTCCTTCTCGGCATGGGCGTGGGCGATCTTCATTCTCAAGAGCTTTTTCGATGGCCTGCCGCAGGATCTGCTGGAATCCGCTCGCATCGACGGCGCCAGCAATGCCCGCGTGCTCTGGTCGATCATCATGCCGCTGTCCAAACCGGTTTATTCGGTTGTGATCCTCAATACCTTCATGGCCTGTTATAACCAGTTCATTTTCCCGCTGATCCTGCTGCCCGATTCCAAGAACTGGACCATCATGGTGCGCATCTACGCCATTCAGGGATCAAGTTCTGCCACCTGGAACCAGATCATGGTGCTGCTGGGCTGCGCGACCGTGCCGGTGCTGATCTGCTATATCGCGGCGCAGAAGTACATCGTGCAGGGCATCAGCATGTCCGGTCTGAAGGGATAAACAGAAAATAAAAGGGGTGAGATCATGCTCTTTTACATGTATGCGCTCAAGCGCTTCGGCAAGCAGCTCTGGAAAGAGCCCAACACCGTAATGTGCGCGTCGATCCTGATGACGCTGCTGGGACTGCCGGTGCTCACCATAGGGATCGCGCTGTGCGCGGGCGTTGCGTATATGTATGCCAAAGAGAAGGGGATCGAAACCTCTTTCCGCATGGCGCTGCGCGAAATCCGCCCCTGCGCGGGCAAGGCGCTGGGCATGGGGATCGTTGATCTCGCCTGCATTGTGGCTACGGTCAGCTGCATCGCGCGGCTCCTGGATAAGAATCAGCTGGCGCTGGGGCTGGGCAGCGCGGTGCTGCTGTATCTGCTGCTGTTCTATCTTTCCACGGCCATGTTCCGCTATCCGGTTTTGACGCTGAACCCGCATCTGTCGCTGGGGCAGGTCGTGCTCTGCGCCATGAGCATGACGCTGAAGAACATGGGCTGGATGTTCCTCTATTGGTGCGTGGTGCTGCTGGCACTGCTGATCTGCGGCGCGACCGGCGTAGGGCTGGTGCTGCTGCTGCCGGGCTGCACGGCGCTGATGATGACCACGGCCTGGAGTGAGTCGCTGAAAAAAGAAGAGTACAGACAGCAGCAAAACGCTGCCTGATAAAAAGACGACGCAGAACGAAAGAGAGGCTTATTCCATGAGAGCGGAAATCGTAAAGATCCTGCTGGAGGCGCGCGTGACGGCGATTGTCCGCGGCATTCCCGCAGAAGCCCTCGTGAAGACGGCGGACGCCCTGCTGGAAGGCGGCGTGCGCTGCATCGAAGTGACCTTCGATACTCCCGGCGCGGCGGAGATGATCCGCACGCTGAAAGAAAAATACGCCGGGCGGATGCTGGTGGGCGCAGGCACTGTGCTCGACACCGAAACCTGCCGCACGGCCATCCTTGCGGGCGCGGACTTCATTCTGTCGCCTACGCTCAACACCGAGGTCATTCGGATGTGCAACCGCTATGGCAGAGCCGCTGTGCCCGGCGTGATGACGCCCACGGAGATCCTCACGGCACTGGAAGCGGGTGCAGACATCGTCAAGGTCTTTCCGGCGGGCGCGCTGGGGGCGGCCTACATCAAAGACGTCAAGGGTCCGCTCAAGCAGGCGTGCGTCATGGCCGTCGGCGGAGTGAGCCTGGAAAACACGGCGGATCTGTTCCGCGCGGGCGCGTCCTGCGTGGGCGTGGGCTCCAATCTGGTGAGCAAAGCGCTGATTCAAAGCGGCAGCTTTGACGGCATTACCGAGCGAGCGAAGGCTTTTACGGAAGCAGCAAAATAAAGAACAAACACGGGGGAAAAGAACCATGACCAGAAAGATTGCCATGGTGACCGGCGCAGGCCGCGGCATCGGCAAGGGCATCGCCATTCAGCTGGCCAAAGCGGGTTACGATTTGGCCATCCACTATTCTACCACCGCCGAAGGCGCGATCGACACCATCGAAAAGGTGCGTGCGCTGGGCGCAAGGGCAGAGCTTTTTCATGCGGACATCCGTGACGTGGAGCAGATCCGCGCAATGTTCGCTGATTTTTCGGAAAAGTTCGATCACATCGACCTGATGGTCAACAACGCGGGCATCACGCGGTTCCAGCCCTTCCTGGAAGCTACGCCGGAGATGTTCGATACCGTTGTGGGCACCGATCTGCGCGGCACCTATTTCTGCGCGCAGAGTGCCGCCCGAATCATGGTGGAAAAGAAAATTCCCGGCGTGATCATCAATATCTCCTCCAATCACGCGCAGGGATGCTGGAACGGCGCGACCTTCTATGCCGCGGCCAAAGCAGGTTTGAACAAGCTTGGCATGAACATGGCCATGGAGCTGGGCCAGTATGGCATCCGCGTGGTCACGATTGCACCCGGTTACACTGTGCTGCCTGAACGAATTCAGCCCGGCAATGAAAAGCTGAATATTTGGCGAGACATCATCACCGACCGCATTCCGCTGCATCGCTTCTGCACACCTGCCGAGGTGGGTGACGCCGTGGTGTTCCTGGATTCTGAAGGCGCAAGGTATATCACCGGCACAACGCTTTATATGGACGGCGGCGCGCTGCTGCCTGTGTTGGCGGAGAACAGTTTTATCCCGCAGGAGAAGTTCTGATTATCTGATAAACAGAAAGGGGAAAGCTTTATGAAGATCACAAACCTGGAAACCTTCCATGTCAAGCCCAGATGGATGTTCCTGAAGATCTCTACCGACGAGGGCATCGTCGGCTGGGGCGAACCCGTACTGGAAGGCCGTGCTCGCACGGTCGAGATGGCGATCAACGAACTGCGCCCTGTGCTCATCGGCGCGGACCCCATGCGCATTGAACACCTCTGGCAGACGATGTACTGCACGACTTTCTATCGCGGCGGCCCCATCCTGACCTCCTGCATCAGCGGTATCGAGCAGGCGCTTTGGGATATCAAGGGCAAGAAGCTCGGCGCGCCGGTGTATGAGCTGCTGGGCGGCCGCTGCCGTGACAAGATCCGCATGTACAGCCATTCCGGCGGCGACACGCCCAAAGAGGCCGCAGCCAACGCGAAAAAGCGCGTGGAACAGGGCTTTGACGCGATCAAGATCTCTCCCGACGCGCCGGTGGAACACATCGACCATCTGGGCTATGTGGATGCACTGGCGGAGAAGTTCTGTGCCATTCGTGAGGCGGTCGGCAAGAACGTCGACATCGCCATCGACTTTCACGGCCGCATCATGGCGGGCATGGCCAGCCGCCTGATCGATGCGATTGCGCCGTATTACCCGATGTTTGTCGAAGAACCCGTGCTGCCGGAGAACGTCGAGGTCATGGCGAGCATTGCTGCCAAGACCAGCGTGCCCATCGCCACCGGCGAGCGCCTGTTTACCAAGTGGTCCTTCCGCAATGTGCTGGAGCAGCACGCGGCGGTCGTGCTCCAGCCCGATACTTGCCATTGCGGCGGTATTTTTGAAGTGCGTAAAATTGCCTCCATGGCGGAGATGTACTATGCTTCCGTTGCCCCGCACAACCCGCTGGGCCCGATCTCGTTGGCGGCGTGCCTGCAGGTGGACGCCTGCACGCCCAACTTCCTGATTCAGGAGCACCCTGGCATGGCCGAGGGCTGGGATCGCGGCGTCGGTTACTTAAAGAAGCCCTTTGAGATCGTGAACAGCTTCATTGATGTGCCCACTGCGCCGGGTCTTGGCATCGAGGTGGATGAGGATTACGTCCGCTCCCATACCTTCAACGGCGATTGGGACACCCCGCGCCTGTTCCATACGGACGGATCGGTTGCACAGTGGTAAACATCCGCACGACAAATGGTCTGTTTCCTCCCGCTTGAGGCGGGCGCTCTGCCTGCGTTTTGCGACGCGCGGGCGGAGCGCGCCGCTGCCCAAAAGGAGAATTGCATATGAAAAGAGTCATTACCTTCGGCGAAATCATGCTGCGCCTGTCGCCGCCGGGTTTCCAGCGGTTTGCGCAGGCCAAGAGCTTTGATGTGGTCTATGGCGGCGCGGAATCCAATGCGTCGGTATCGTTGGCCAATTACGGCTTGAGTTCTGCCTTTGCCACGCTTGTGCCCGATAACCCCATCGGTCAGGCGGCGGTCAACGAACTGCGGGCCTTCGGCGTGGATACGAAGTTCATGCTGCGCAAGGGCAAGCGCCTGGGCATTTATTTCTACGAAAAGGGCGTGTCCATGCGGCCTTCCAAGGTGGTTTACGATCGCAAGGACTCTGCCATTGCGAACATTGCGCCCGGCGATATCGACTGGGACGAGGTGTTTGACGGCGCGGATTGGTTCCACTTCACCGGCATCACCCCCGCACTCTCAGCTGCTGCGGCGGAAGAGACGCTGCGCGCGGTGCAGGCGGCAAAGCGGCACGGCGTGACGGTGTCCTGCGATCTCAATTACCGCAAAAACCTCTGGAGCCGGGAAGAGGCCGGGCGCGTCATGGGGCAGCTCGTTCCCATAGTGGATGTGCTCATCGCCAATGAAGAGGATGCGGCGGACGTGTTCGGCATCTGCGCCGAGGCGACGGATATCACCGCCGGCAAGCTCAACGTGGAAGGCTATCGGTCGGTGGCGCGCCAGCTCGTCGAGCGCTTCGGCTGCAAGAAAATTGCGGTCACGCTGCGCGAGAGCCTATCTGCTTCCGATAACAACTGGTCCGGCATGCTCTACGACGGTGTGAGCGGCGAGATGGTGGTATCGAAGAAATACGCCATTCGTCTGGTGGATCGCCTGGGCGGCGGCGATTCCTTCGGCTCCGGCCTGATCTACGCGCTGCTGAGCGGCTATGGTTCGCAGGAAGCGGTGGAGTTTGCCGCGGCGGCTTCCGCGCTCAAGCAGACCATCGAGGGCGATGTCAACCGCGTCACGGTGGATGAAGTTCGCAGCTTGATGGGCGGAAACGCCTCCGGCCGCGTGCAGCGATAATCGCTGTATTCGTCCTTGCACTTATAAACCGGATTCCATACGGAATCCGGTTCTTTTCTATGAAACGATTGCAATGTGCGTTCCGGGATTTTATAATGATACTGCCTGTGCATAACGGGCAGTATCACGAAAGTACGGGGGAGAACAATGGGAGAAGAAATTCGTTTCCGCTGTCCGGCAGCGGCGCGCTGCGGCGGCTGCCAGATGGAGAAAATGAGCTATGCGCAGCAGTTGGCGGCCAAGCAGGACTGGGTGCGCGATCTGCTGCGCCCGTATTGCCGCGTAGACCGCATCCTCGGGATGGAGAATCCCTTCCATTATCGCAATAAAACCCATGCCGTCATCGCATCGGATAAGCGCGGCAATGTGATCTCCGGCGTGTACCGCATGGGTACGCATCAGGTGGTGCCGGTGGACGATTGCCTGATTGAAAACGAGAAGGCGGACGAGATCATCCGCACCATTCGTTCGATGCTGGCTTCATTCAAGATCCGTCCCTATCGAGAGGATACGCGCAGCGGTCTGATCCGCCATGTGCTGGTGCGCACTGGGCACATCAGCGGCCAGATCATGGTGGTGCTTGTCGCAGCGCAGCCAATACTGCCGCGCAAAAACGACTTCGTGGCGGAGCTGCTTCGCCGTCATCCCGAAATCACCACAGTAGTGCTCAATGTCAACGACCGCGCCACATCCATGGTGCTGGGCAAGCGCGACATTGTGCTGTACGGTGAGGGATATATCGAAGACACGCTCTGCGGCAAAATCTTCCGCATTTCGCCGCAATCCTTTTATCAGGTCAACTCCGTGCAGACCGAGGCGCTCTACAATAAGGCGCTGGAGTACGCGGGGCTGACCGGGCGGGAAGTGCTCTTTGACGCCTATTGCGGGATCGGCACCATCGGCATCACGGCCTCCGACCGCTGCGCCAAGGTCATCGGCGTGGAGCTGAACCCGGAAGCCGTCAAGGACGCAGCCCGCAACGCGCAGCGCAACCGCGCCGGCAACGTTCGTGTTCACTGCGACGACGCAGGCCGCTTCCTCACGCGCATGGCCGCCGAAAACCGCCGCTGCGACGTGCTGATGATGGACCCGCCCCGCAGCGGCAGCGACGAAAAGTTCCTCCGCGCCGTCTGCACTATGGCGCCGCCCCGCGTGGTCTACATCTCCTGCAACCCCGTCACCCTCGCCCGCGACCTTGCCTTCCTCACCCGCCACGGCTATCGCGCCCTCCGCGCCACCCCGGTGGATATGTTCCCCGCAACGGAGCACGTGGAGACGGTAGTATTGCTACAAAACTCGAGAGCCTAGAAATCCTTAAAT